>NC_007796.1:0-322248 GCF_000013445.1 Methanospirillum hungatei JF-1 | reverse complement strand
ATTTCATTTTCAGAAAAAGAATAAAATATTCCATTTTTGGTCAAGTCAGAAGATAAAAAAATGATTTATTCAATCATTTCCCTTTGTCTGGAACAAATTGAGAGTAATTCAAATGACAATTAATCTCGAAAAAAGAGAATTTTTACGAGAATCTGGAGCACACGGCAATAGGGAGGGACCGTTCTCCAAACCAACCGAATTATCATTCTGACCTGATGGAAACCTCTCTTACAAATACCGAGGATAACCAGAACGTCATTATGAAGGTAGAAATTGTTGGAGATAAAAACTTCAAAAAGAAAGTAACATAGACCAATCGTAATCCTCGTGATGAGAGACCTTATCTGAATTATTCAGATAACTCTGTAACAAAAATAAAGACAAGTTTCATGCTGTTTATTTTACGAGTAATATCTCACCAATTAAGATACATGAAACCCTTTGATATAATGATGTCTGATCACGAACATTATTTGAACCGCATCACTCAGTACGACACGAACCTCTTTCGCATCCTCCCGAATGCGGAGCTCTTCTTTTCCACATGCCTTTCATTCATTCCTCACCGGAAGATCTCTATCATGGAACTTGGTTCAGGGACCGGGTATTTTACTGCACTTATGCTCAGTCAATATCCTGAATATCAGATCACCTGCATGGATAAATCTCCAGAGATGCTGGAACTGGCAAAAAGAAAAGAAGAATTAACAGGGTGCACATTCATCGAAGGTGACATCACCACCGGCCTGCCTGAAGGGAACTATGATTGTATTATATCAACACTTACTCTTCATCACATCTCTGATAATTTCAGAAAAAACCTCATTGATGAGATATATCAAAAACTAAATCCAGGTGGACTTTTTATATGCGGAGATGTTATGAGACCGGAAGAGGACTGGATTGAATCGATATACCGAAACAGATGGGAGCGTCACATGAGAGATACCGGCATGCCAGAAGATCAGATTCTCGAGACAGTATCCGGAAGAGAGAAGGCATGGCCCCTTCTTGACACAAACCATGGTTTCTATAGAAAATTGAAAGCTGCAGGTTTTGCTCGGATACTTTCACCCTTACAGTATGATATGTTTGGAGTGTTTATTGGCTGGAAATAACAAAACCTCGGATAGAAACCAGATTACCCAGAAAATTTCAGATATCAGAATTCTATCCCTTTCCTTGCTTTCACCCCAATATCAAAATAATGTTTCACTTTTTTCATCTCTGTGACCAGATCTGCTGCTTCAATCAACTCATGTGGCGCCTTTCTCCCGGTGAGTACCACTTCAACCCATGACTTTCTGGATTTCAGCATAGAGAGAATCTCTTCAATGGTGATTAGCCGGTAATAGACACTCATGATTATCTCATCAAGGACGACAAGGTCAAAATAACCGGATGACAGCACACTTTTGCAATGTTCAAGTCCCAATCTTGCCTGCTTTAGGTCTTCTTCAGTAGGATCACTGATAATGAACTTCCCGGTTCCATACTGTTCCATCACAAAGGTATCAAAGAGTGTACACAGCCCCAATTCTGCCGTCTCTGATCCTTTACAAAACTGGGCAAAATACACTGATCCACCAGAGAGAAGGGTCCTGAGCGAGAGACCTAGTGCTGCAGTTGTTTTCCCCTTTCCGTTTCCACAATATACCTGAATGTATCCTTTCCGATCTTTATCCATGCGCTTTTTTTACCTTAAATATTGCCTTCTTCAGAATGAATAATCAGAATTACAATCGAAAAATTGAAAGAAATAAAGGAGGAATCATTCAGGCAGGTGAAAGCTGAATCTGTTTTTCCTGGCCGATTGCCCAGATGATGAATTCATCAGGTGATGGAAATGACGCAGCAGGATAGTCATTCTCAAGACCGGTATCAGTTCCAAGGCGAACCACCTTTGATTCTTCCGATGGCTGGTATCTGTACAGAACTTCAAATTCATTTTCTCTGCCATGAAGTTTGGTAATACCCATCTGGTTAAAACCCACAGCAAATTTCCATTCATCTTCCATGATGTCAACAAAAACCCTCCCAACGAGGGATTTGTTGTTTCTCCGAATTAGGACCTTGGTTTCAAACTCATCGGCAAGCTTTGCAGTCTTGGGCTTCGGTTCATAACCAAAAAATTTTGACATAGATCAAAATTTATTGTTCATACAGAAATACTTTGCGGTAATACCATCTTTTGTTTTTATCAGACAAAATAAAATAAATTACAAAAAATTATTTGCTTCTATTCACTCTCTCAACGTCTTTATTGCATATATCAGACAATTTTCTATCTTACCATCCCCCTGCTAAAAAACATATATATGCAGTAATCTGGTCACCATCATTTTTTTTAAATACCTTCATGGAAGTCTTTTACTCCGATGCAATAATAAACAGAAAATTTCATCATTGCATCCAAGAATTTATGATATTATTAGAACAAGTTTTTTTGCATTAAAGTAAAATATTATTATGCACTCATTCGGGAGGAAATTCCAATCATTCCAGCAAAAGTCATCATAGGATCATCTGTTATCAAATAAAAGGAGAAAAAATGATTAATCTTTTCTATCTTGGTTCTGGTAGTGGCGAAAATCGTCTTCTATTTGAGGCTGCAAAAAATTTACGTAAAGAATCCTGTAATATAAATGTTATTCAATATTGCTCTGAAGAATTGGATAAAAATGAGGAGGTTTTTTCTTATGTTCTCAAAGAAATTTCTTCTGTAGATTTTATCATAATAAACCTCCATGGTTCAGTCCCATATTTTAAGAAATTTCCCCGGCTTCGGGAAACAATAAATTCAGAGAAATGCCCTGTGTTTCTTATCAGTACAATCGAAGAGGAAATGACAGAATATCGATCCTGGTTCCCATTCTCAAATGACGATTATCGTCAGGTTTATTCATACCTCCATCTTGGGGGTTTACAGAACATGCGTTCTTTGCTTCTTTGGGTGTATGTGCAGATAGGAAAAGGGGATCACAGCATTCCTAAACCAGTACAACCTCCAACTCATGGTATATATCATCCAGGATGGTACCCGGACATCCAGATATCAGAATATCGAATGTTCCTCCCAAAAAGTACCTTGAAAGCGGGAATTCTCTTTTGGCAAAACGACTACCTTTCGAAATCCCTTGCAGCAGTTGACTTGGTCATCTCTTCTCTTGAAGAAGAGGGTTTGGATACCGTACCGGTATTTTGTTCATCAGCGCCGGATCCAATTAGTGGATCACCTGGAATCTCAGAAATTATTCGCCATTATTTTATGGAGGATGACAAAACTACAATTGATGTGCTGCTTATCATGATGGGGTTTTCCCAGCTCAGCTTTTCGGTATCGTGTTCAGGGGAAACAGGAATTCAGCCAGATAACTTTTTTTCTTCCCTTGGAGTTCCCGTCCTGCAGCTCATTACTACCAACCAAAGTTATGGTGAATGGAGTGAAAATATCGCAGGACTTTCTATTTTGGAAATATCTTCTCATGTAGTCTGGCCAGAATACGATGGACAGATTATTTCAATTCCAATTGCATGCCATGAACCGGATGAAAATTCAAGGAAGATTAATGGAATTGAAGAAAGAACTCGGAAAGTCGCAAAAATGGCAAAATCATGGGCTTCACTTCGACGTACTCCGGTTTGTGAAAGACGGGTTGCAATTATTCTCTACCAGTATGGTCTTGCCAATGATTGCATCGGTGGCGCATTTGGTCTTGATACTCCGGAAAGTGTAGTTCAAATCCTCCACGCAATGAAAAATGCGGGATATGATTGTGGAGAAATACTTCCTGCATCAGGACAGGAACTTATTCACCTGCTCTTATCAGGTCTGACGAACACACCCGAATGTATGGATGAGGGGGAGTTACTAAGTAAATCTGCAGATCTGGTATCCAGGGATGAATATCTGACCTGGCTCTCCAAAATACCGGAGATATGCAGTCAGAAAATTATACATGACTGGGGAGAACCACCGGGAACAATTCTGACTGCCGAAAAAAAGGTTCTTATTCCAGGAAAAATGTTTGGGAACATCTTCATCGGACTGCAGCCACCACGCGGATTTTTAGAGGACGCTGATGCGGTTTATCATAGTACTGACATTGTTATGCCCCACCAGTACTTTGCTTTTTACCGGTGGCTCAAAGAAGGATACAAAGCACAAGCAATCATCCACATGGGAACCCATGGGACCTTGGAATGGCTTCCAGGTAAAAGTGTGGGGCTGTCATCAACATGTTATCCGGATATGATGATTGAGGATCTTCCACACCTGTATCCATATATTATTGATAACCCAGGGGAGGGGATACAGGCAAAGAGACGATCTTCAGCAGTTATCCTGGATCACCTCATCCCTGCCATGACTCGTGCAGGAGGATATGGTAATCTTGAGGAACTCACAGTATATATCCAGGAGTATTTCCGTGCAGAAAAGAACCGCGATGACGTAAAAGCATCTGAAATCCTAAAAGAAATTCAAATATTGGTTGAAGAGACAAACCTTGCTTCTGATCTTCAGATCTCTCTGTCAGCCCCAGAGAATCTGGCAGTATCGCTGGGATCAATGTATGATTATCTATGTACGGCCAGGGATTCTTTAATCAAGGATGGCCTTCACATTTATGGTTTTTGTCCTCAGGGAGAGAGATTTTCTGAAATGCTCTACGCTCTGACAAGAATTAAAAATGGATCAATACCCTCACTTCGTGAATCCATTGGAAAATCTATGGGCCTTGTTCTTTCCGAACTACAGGAAAACCCTTCCGGTTGGAACGATTTATTTCAAAAACCGAATGGTGCATTACTCGATGATATCGATACACTTTCATTTGATATAATCCGAAGCATTGTTGCTACAGGATGTAATCCTGAAAAAATACCAGATATTACACGGGATTTATGCAATGATCCAGATCTGAACGAAACACTTTACAAGATTTGTAAAAATATTGTCCCTAACCTTGAACAGACCACCGATGAGATGAATAACCTGCTATCCGGACTCAATGGCAGGTATGTTCCTCCTGGTCCATCAGGCCCTCCAACCAGGGGAAATGCCCACATCCTCCCCACGGGTAGGAATTTTTACTCTATTGACCCAGCGATAATCCCAACACCTGCTGCTTTTGCCATAGGAAAAAAGATGGCTAATCAGATGATTGAGCGGTACGTCAAAGATGAAGGTGTTTATCCTGAAAATGTTGGAATTGTCATTTTTGCGACCGACAGTATGAAAACCGGAGGGGATGATATTGCATACCTTCTCTGGCTTATGGGTCTTCGTCCTCTCTGGTCAGCATATGGAGGACGAGTTACAGGTCTTGAAATTATTCCATTATCGGATCTGAAAAGGCCACGGATAGATGTTACTCTTCGGATAACCGGCCTCTTTCGTGATGTTTTTCCCGGTCTTGTCGATTTGATTGATGAAGGAGTTGAGATGATTGCAACCCTTGATGAAAAGGATGAAGAAAATTATCTTGCATCTCATCTTCGTAAATCCCTGCTTGAATCACTGAAAAATGGAATGGATCCAGAAGAGGCCAGATCGCGGGCACTTATCAGGATTTTTGGCTGCCCTCCGGGAACATATGGAGCAGGAGTTGCAGATAAAATTATTACATCCGGATGGGAAAAAAAGCAGGATCTTGCAGATACTTATCTTGACTGGGGCGGTCATGCATATGGGCGTAAATATAAAGGGGAGGTTATGAAGGATCTTTTCAAAACTCTTCTCTCCAAACTTGATGTAACAGTAAAAAACCACAATTCGCGAGAACTTGATATATTAGATAATGATGATGATTTCATGTATCATGGAGGTATGATTGCGGTTACCAAAGCGTATGGAGAAAAAGATCCGGTTTCGTTTGTGGGGGATAGTTCTGATCCTGATAAACCGGTCATCCGGACGATTGAAGAAGAAAGTAAATTTCTGTTTAGAAGTCGAATTCAGAATCCAAAATGGCTGGAAGGTCTGAAACCTCACCGGTATAGGGGGGCACAGGAATTAACTTACCTTTTTGATTTTGCTTTTGGATGGGATGCTACTGCTGACGTTCTTGAAGAATGGCAGTACCAGTCACTTGCTGAAACATTTCTCTTTGATGAGTCCTGCCGGGAATGGTTATCGGAAGATAATCCTTATGCACTCATACATATGTCTGGCAGATTGCTTGAAGCGGTGGATCGCGGAATGTGGAGTCCTGATGAAGAAACACTCAGATTACTCCAATCCATATACTTATCCATAGAGAGTAACCTGGAATCTTTGACAGATCCTCAAAAAAAGATATCAACGCAGAATATTTAAGATTTCCTCTATAAGCATGAGTGATCCGGAAATTCCAAAGATTGTTTTGGGAATTATTTCTATTTTTCCAGATGGTGGATGAGAAATATCAATATATCCTCTGCAAATGCCTTGATTTTTCATCATATTTCCTGTTGCTCCATCAGTAAAAACAATATCCGGGTCTTTTCCAGGAAAGATTCCCAGGAACTGAATAAGATGGTTCTCCTGAAGAAAGATCCTGAGTTCATCAGAATATACCTGGCATGAGCCATCAGTAAGTTCTATTCCGACCGGGATCATACCAAGGTACGTATAGAGCCATTTTACCAGGGGAAGTGCAAGAGAACTTTCCGCTCGTATGGCAAATCCTGAACCACGGGGAATTCCGGATACTGCATTTACACGGGCAATATTGCTTGCAGCGGTTTTTTTGGCAGAATGAATCTCCTTATTCACAAAGATGGGATCTGTTCCGAAAGCCCTGCAGATATCGGTAATCCAGGACTTTGTAGCATCAAATCCTACCGGGGCTCCATCTTTTGGCAGAATGAAAGGGATTTTATAGGAATTTGCATAAAAATTGGCTGTTTCAATTGCATATTCTGGAAACACTATGGCATTGAGGGACGCACCGGATGATGCAATGAGGTTTTCTGTGTCTGACCCTGCTCCCGGAGTTGAAAGAACGAATATTCCTGATTTTTCAAGGAGATATGAAATTTCTTTTTTTGTTCCTTCACAATATCGCTGAAGAATCGATAAGCCGATAAGATTGACCTTATTATCGGGTTTTCCTGAAGGTCTTAAATGTTCCAGAATTCTGACCAGCATTCGATCAACTCCGGTTGGTGCTGATAGTGAATATCCAGGTATTTCAACCGGAATACATCTTTCCTCCAGCTCCATAATGGCTATTACTTTTTTCAGATCATCTCCTATGAGTGAAGCACCAGGAGCGTTGATAAGAACGATAAGGCCGCTCCACCGGGTTTTTATGTAGGTCAGGATTTTTTCAAGTTTATCATGAGTTCCAAAGATGTAATCCCTATCGTCAAGATACGTACAAGGAATCCGTGATTGTCCGAAAAACCATGGCTCAGGACGAAGATATGGATCAGAAATATCCGATTCGTTCCTCTTGAGATGTGCAATATGCCCATGATAAAATTTACATCCGGTTGGACTGTTTAAAATCACCATAATATCTGGAATCCCCTCAGCACCCAGTATCATTCCGGTAAGGATGTCAGGATCTGTTACTCCAGTTATCAAAGATCATTCCTCCATCCTTCTCTTACCGGCCCTGAAAGAATAGATGCCCAGTGTTTCATTGAGGATAATGCTCCAAAAAATCCCACATTTGGACAAAAGGGGATCATTCCATACCGTACGTCAGCTTTTTTATAATCAAGCCAGATAGTGGTTAATACAAGGTCCGGGCGGTATGTTTTGATATCATCATAGAGTGCATCAGGAGTATAATCCATTACAATTGATGGTTCTGATTCTTTTTGATTATTTTTCGTCGTATACGGAGATGAAAAATATCCTGCACGGATTATTTCCATCCCACATTCTCTGACCGCCTCTAAAACCCAGGATATATCCGGACCAGATGAGGCGATAATAACCCGTTTTCCAGCAGTCATCAGCATAATCAATGCAATTTCTTTACGGTATATTTTCTCATTTCGTGCGATCAGAGCCGAACCTTTATCCTGGATCCTGAATCTATCAGCAAGATCCTGAATCCATCTGACTGTCTCATTGAAGGTATACGGAAAAGCATGGTTAAAAATTTCTGATCCGGTTTTTTCTGAAATAATTTTAGATATTTCCAGGGTAATTTTATCAGAAGATACCGGCAGAATAAGACTCTGTTCACTCATGGATTGCACTTCGTTTACAGAGGTATATGCAAGAAACCTACATGAAACCTGGATATCAAGGGTAGAGAGATACTGACTTAATTCATTAAAATTTGCAGTAGTATTATTTGCAAGTATTTTTTCTCCAACAAGGATCACAGAACGTTCATTTTTCCCGGCTTCCTGTTTCACCAGTTGTAAAGAGGCGTGATACCCTGCCATGATGCCAGCACTGAAATCTCCCTCTCCGATTCCGTTGACCGATACAGGAATGATCGGAATACCCAGATTCTGGCTCATTTCAGATGCACAACCAACAATATCATCCCCGGTAATACCGGGTGTACAACCGGATACAATAAATATTACACGATTGCCGGATTCAACAGACTTAATAATAGTTTTTTTTAACCCCTCTATCCCCCCGAATACCATCATTTTTTCATCCATTCCAGTATGAATAAATGAAAACGACGTCTGTTTACCATAATCAGCAGATTTATCACGGTCCCGGTTTTGTGAAGAGACCAGAAGATTTGAGACAATATGTGCACAACTTGAGGGACAATGGGCAATAATAGAAGCATCCTGGATTTGAGAGAGTACGGCTATTGCCCCGGCAAATGCACAACCAAAAAGAGAAGGCTTTTGTGGGATTGTACAATGAACAGTTCCATTATCTGTGTCATTTGTTATGGGCCTGAAATTTACAGGGACCTGATGAGAGGGGGAGGTATATCCGGATATATCTCTTCCGAGTATCAGTGACTCAAGTTCCATTACTTCAAGAGGGTGGGCACGATACCTGGGAATAGGATTTTTAGTTGAAAAAAATTCAGATATCAGTTTCCGAAATAATACTGTCTCCTGGCTATTTGGAAATGCAGCAACAACGGTCTTTGAATGCCGTTCTGCGGTAAGAAAGATCTCACTTCTGGGGATCTTTACAAGGATAGGGAGACTGACCGCAACGGAAAATTTTCTGACTTGTTCATCCTCTTCTGCTCCTCCCCGGGAATTATATATTATCCCACCAATTCGTTTAATATTGCCATCGAAGTTATGAATGCCACGAAGGATATTATTCGCTGCATACAATGACATATATTCGCCAGATGTCACAATCAGAATGAGATCTGCATATCCATGTCGGAGTGGGACAGCAAATCCTCCACATACCACATCACCCAGGACATCATAGATGGTATAGGTATACCGGGAAGAATCAGTCTCCATCCGTTTGAGAATTTCAAATGTACTCAGAATTCCCCTTCCTGCACAACCTACACCAGGTTCTGGACCCCCGGCTTCTATACAGGCAATTCCATTATAACCTATTCGGATGAGGTCTGAATAATCAGTCTGAATTTTCGATGTTCGAAAAAAATCGGTTACGGTGTGCGTATGAAGTTCCCCGAGAAGTGTCCTGGTTGAATCATGTTTTGGATCACAACCTATATGTAGGACTGAATATCCTTCATCTGCAAGAGCTGCAGAAATATTAGCTGATATTGTCGATTTTCCTATTCCTCCTTTTCCATACACTGCAATTCGAGAAATCGGTCCGTCCGTGTTATTATATTTCATTATTCAGATATCACCAATATCAGTAGGTAAAAAATTGATTACTGCCAAATAATTAAATTAAACAACTAGCTTTAAGGTTTGTATCCAATGTATTCCATCAGTCAGGTTGGAAAATTTTTTCACTGTACCGGGAGTCTTAATGATCCACGTTATACAACTTTCTGTGGGAGCGATATGTACATGAATCTCTGCCGGTTCATTTTCCTGTGAGATATATCCAATCCTTTCCATGGCTCTTTCTGTCCAGAATCTGAATTTCCCATTCTCTCCAGTTATCCGGGCTGATCCCTTAGGATGGACAGGCATATGAAAATGTCCCCGCTCAGCATCATAGGAGATTTCACCAATTGCAAACACCTGTGAAATAATTCCATTTAAAACCAAATCCTCAGGAGCACCATCATGAAAAGAACCATCATGATTGACGACCCAGAGACGATCTGCGGTTCGCATTGCGAGATCCAGATCATGTGTTGAAAGGAGAATTCCCCGATCTTCGTTCATGGCAAGATTTTTGAGAATGTGCATTATTTCTATCCGGTAGGGCATATCAAGAAAGGCAGTAGGTTCATCCAGAATTATGAGTTTTGAATTTTGTGCAAGAGCCCGGGCAATCATCACCTTTTGTCGTTCGCCATCTGACAGTTCATGTAAATACCGGTGTGCAAAATGTCTGATTCCAATAGCATCCAGAGATGCGGTTATCATATCATGGTCTTCCTGTGCCAATGATCCCATCCAGTCGGTATGTGGATACCTTCCCAGACTGCACACATCATATACCGTCAGTTGTCCAGCCTGTACCGGATTTGTTAGTACCATAGATACCAGTTTAGCCCGTTCCAGAGATGATATCGATCTTATATTCCTGCCCGAAAGAAAAACCTCACCGTCTAACGGCGGCAGAAGGCCAGTAATTGTTTTTAAAAGAGTTGATTTTCCACTGCCGTTCGGACCTACAAGACATATTAACTCACCGGATTTCATATCCAGGTTAAGATGAGAGATGACTTTTCTCTCTCCATTCTTTCTTTTTTTGTATCCGATGGTAAGTTTGTCTATTTTTATAAGCCCCATCAGACACTGACCTCCATCCCATTCCTGCTTTTTGAAAAAATAATCCAAATAACTACTGGTGCCCCGATAAGGGAGGTAATGGCATTTAATGGAAGAGTAATGGAATACCCCGGAACTGATGCAATAATATCAGCAGTAAGAGCAAGACAGGCCCCCAGCAGGATACATGCCGGAATAAGAATGCAATGATTTGCAGTCGCAAAGAGTGCACGGCAGAGATGGGGGACAGATATACCAATAAACCCAATAGGTCCGCAAAATGCCGTTACCACTCCGGAGAGAACTGCGGTGATGATGAAAATTTTATTTCTTGTTCTGATAAGATCAAGACCCATGCTCTCGGCATACTGGTCACCGAGAAGGAGTACATTCAGATGTTTTATCAGAGATATCGAATATATCAGACCTAATACGGCAAACAAAACCAAAACCTGTATCTGGTCCCATGTCGCTCCACCAAATGAACCAAAACTCCATATGGTATATGCCTGTATACGCTCTGCAAGGGCAAAATGCATGAGAATCGAAATGAAAGAATTTGCAGTATACCCAAACATGAGTCCAAGAATAAGGAGCGTCATACTGTTTTGAACTCTTTTTGAAACCGCCAGGATCATCAACAGTACAAGACCTGATCCAAAAGATGCTGCTATTGCAATACCAACACTTCCGAAGAATCCAAGATTACCAAGAATTGAAGAGGCTCCAGCCGTTCCTGCTGAGAGAACAACAATTGCAACCCCAAGACCTGCTCCTGCTGAAAGACCAAGAACATCAGGTCCGGCCAGAGGATTTCGAAAAAGGGTCTGCATAAAAAGACCGGCGATTGCGAGACATGCACCTGCACATAAACCAACCATTGCTTTTGGCAGGCGGAAATTGTAAATGATCATAATCCAGCTGTCATGAGAGGAACCCTGACCAGTAAGAATACGGACAATTTCTGGATAGGGGATTGCAACTGATCCGAGAACTAATTCAAGAAAAAACAGGATAATTAATGAAAGAAGAAGGAATATCATTATTCCTGTAATTCTCATATTGAAATGCCCGGACAGAATCATTGATATTGGATATTTCATTTATTCCAGATGCCGATAGTAAACCAGATTATGATCTGACACGATTTCCGGATGGAATATTTTAATTAAATCCTTTAATACTGTTTCAGGATGTGCCACGCCGGATTCCCAGTAATCATTCCCTCCTCCGGCATTTACTCGGGCATTATTGTTATAAATCTTTTTAGATTTTACAGCTGTAAACTCTGAATACCTGGCGTCCTCTCCCAATAATTCCTGAAGAGTCATAGCAGTACCCGGATTTAACCAATAGTCTGCATTCTGGCCCTTATCATATACTATTTCAAAATCAAGAGGGATGCTTCCGGTAGTTGTGTCATCAGACCAGAGATAATCTGCTCCTGCGTCTCTTAAAAGTTCAGCAACATAACTCTGGCCTCCAGCCATATTCCAGGTCCCTTGCCAGTTATTATTCACAAATACGGTCGGATTGGTACCATTGAGGAAATGAACAGATTTTTCAAGTGACTGGTATTCATTTTTTATCTTTTCAAAGTAGGCATTCGCTTCTTTTTCCCGGTTGAAAAATACTGAAATGAATTTTATCCATTCTGCCCGTCCCAGGGGATCTTCTTCCATGTATTCAGCATTCAGAACAACCGGAATACCTGCTTCCTGGAGTTTTGGGTGTGCATCATACTCCGGTTGTCCGGTTGCATAGGTCATGACAAGATCAGGGTTCAGGTCTATCAAAGTTTCAAGATTGATACCTGTTGCCATTCCGGACCCACCTCCGGAGACATCAATTACTTTCCCCTCCTGTATGAGATTCATAACCTCAGGCGTATACACGGTATTCGTATTCGTGACTCCTTTTAATGAACTGGTGATTCCAAGTATGGGAAGATATGGAAGATAGGTCGATGAGAGTGAAACAAATCGTTCTGATGGAATAGTTATAATTTCTTCTCCTTTTCCAAGATGAGGAGGGCTCACTCCCGGTTTTACGAGGACATATGTATATGATTCATCAGATCCTCGCCAGGGTTTTGTAACTGTGACAACTTTATAGCCCTCATGATATTCAACAGAAAAACCGGTTGCATATTCCGGATGTACCTGATCCTGATCCACATTCTGGAGTTTATCATCTGCCAACACCGGCAGAGGTATGAGAAATCCCAATAGCAAAAATAACACAAAGATAATACAGGAGCTTTGTAAGGAGACTGTATGGCTTACCATGATCAAATTCTCCTTTACATGTGTAACTTTATTTTAGTTAAATATTTTTTTATTTAATTCATCGATATTTGGTTTAACGACCCCTCTCCTGTCTGACAAGCTGAACGATTTCTTCTCCGTTCATCGTATCAAGCAGGGTATATGTTCCCCCGATATGTTCAGCAAGTTTTTTTGCCAGGAAAAACCGGGGGTAGCCACATTCAGTATCTATGACATAGTAATGTGCTTTCTCATTTCTCGCAGCCGCCGCAGCCATCCATGCTTCTGCAACCGGATCATTATCAGATCGTGCATGATTGGCCCTGCCATCAGAGATAATTATGACAAACGGTTCATCATGAGAATTTTTCCGTCTGATAGTTCTGATGAGGCTTACTGTAGTGTAAATTCCAGAGGATAAGGGGGTTTGTCCTCCGGTTGGAAGATGCGCCAGCTGATGATACGCAGTCATTCCACTTCGGGTGGGTTTTAACAGAACTTCTGCTCCCGGCCCCCTGAATGAAATGAGAGCCACCTGGTCTCGGTTGATATATGCATCTTTCAATAATGAGAGGACTGCTCCCTTGACTGCACTCATTCGTTTTGCAGCACCCATGGAACCACTTGAATCGACAACAAAGATTATAGTACGCCCGGATTTTCGTTTCCGTTCTTTTACACGAATGTCCTGTACGGATATATTCAAGGCGAGCGTTCCATTTGATCGGGTAATCTGGTGTGGTGCCGCTGCACGGAAAGTCGCATCAAACGCGATATCGTAGATTTTTCCTGAAGGATTTTTTGACCGGAAATATCTCCCGCTATCAGATATTTTCTGATGTGATCCCTTTTTCCCGGTTTTAACCATTGAATGGAAATTTTTGTTTTTCTTTTGAACTATGAGATCTTTTGTGAATTGTATATCGCCTATTGTAAAGACCTGATCCGGAGCAGGAGCTTGTGGGATTTGTTTTTGCTGTGACTCATTCTGATCCCCTTCTTCGTGCCGGTTATCCTGTGGCAATCCATCGCCGTCCTTTTTATTCTCGGGTTCCGGTGGAGATGATTTATTTTTATCGGTATCATGTGAAGATTGTGGCTCTTTCTGGTAATCTCGTCTTCGGTGTTGGAGAGATACCTGGAGAGTTGCTGAAATATCATCAACCGAAACCTGATCTCGTTCGTTCAACGCTGCAAGGGCAGATGCTGCGCTGGAATGAGCAATATCACCACGATGACCCTCAACTCCCAGGTCTGTAGCAAGGCTGGTGATCAGATCCATTATCCCATCCGGAATTTGGACATATGGGTACCGGTGTTGGGCTTGTAAAATCTGTTCTCTTTGTTGATTTTCTTTTTCAGAGGATTTAGAATCGGGAATAAAATTACCAGGATTTCTTATTATGGCTTTTTCAAGAAACTGCTTCCGGAGCAGTGGATCGGTTATTGCCGGGCATAGAGCACAGAGGGAAAACCGATCAATTATATGTGGAGAGATTTCCCCTTCATCCTGATTCAGGGTCGCGATTATTTTAAAATTTGTCTGATATCCTGATGATATTCCATCTCTTTCAATTTTCACCATTCCGGTTTCTGCTGCAGAGAGAACTGCGGTTATGAGAGTATGATCCATGAGATGAATATCATCCATGATAACAATACCTCCATCAGCCTTTTTTAAAAGTCCGTGCTCAATTACTTTTTCTCCCCGTGCTAATGAGGCCGTGATATCAATTGAGCCAAAAACCCGGTCCCATGTTGCATGTTGAGGGAGATGTACGGTTTTCACATCTGTTACTGATTTGGTCAGCCTGGCAAGATGAGATTTACCAGTACCGGTCCCACCAATAAGAATCAGACTCCTGATAACTGGTGATACCAGGAAGAGAAGAAGTGATAATTTTGCTTCATTAAGTCCTTTAATATCAGCAAAATACTCGTGCTCATGAAACATCCTGATAAAGCTCCGCAATCCAGGATTCTACCTGTTCCATGTTACTATACTGTTCCTCGAAAGGTCTGCGATACATCCGGTGAGGGAGGGCAAGTCCGGCAGCCCGGGTAATGTCTTCCCGGGAAATGGATGCTCTTCCTGCAAGAGCTGCTGAAGCAAGAGCAGCACGTATCAATGTCAGATCAGCCCGATGACCGTCAACACCCAGTCGCAGACTAATAGTTACAACCTTGTCAAGAATTGTATCATCGATTGGTATCCGGTCAGTCATGGGTTTTGCAGACATCACACAATCCCGTAATGCTTTTTCTGATTCATGATAAGAACGGGTGAATTCCTTTGGATTATGTTCAAAGGCCAGTCTTCTCCGGATGATCTCTTTGCGTACCTGCATATCCTCTTCACCGGTTACATCCACCACAAGGCCAAACCGGTCCAGGAGCTGGGGACGGAGGTCACCCTCTTCAGGGTTCATAGTCCCCACAAGAAGGAACCGTGCCGGATGAGAAAATGAAATTCCTTCTCTTTCTACGTAATTTACCCCCATTGCCGCTGCATCAAGAAGTAGATCCACCAGATGGTCTTCGAGCAGATTTACTTCATCAACGTAGAGAATATTTCCATTGGCTTCAGCAAGAATTCCCGGTTGAAACTTTCTCTTTCCAGTCCGGATAGCATGTTCAATATCCAGTGTTCCGGAAACCCGATCTTCAGTGGCACTCAATGGAAGCTCAACAACTCTCATCCGGACCATATCCGGGATCAGTTCTTCCCCGGACAATACACGTTCTTTACAGAGGCTGTTGCACAAACACAAAAAAAGCTTAATATAAATTATTAAAGCTTAATTATATATATTATTAAGATCAATATATTATATGTCTCATCGCTATAACATGATTAGAGGATATGGTAATGAACAACAATTTTTACTCCCTGTCAATGCGATGGACTGGCTATCTGAAAATGATATTACTTATGGCATATTAGAAATTCTTTCGATTCTCGATATTAGCTTACCTTTCGCTGATCTTATAAGGTAAATGTTAAATTATAAAGCTTAACTTTATATCTGAGAAGTGTACATATATATGGGATGATCGCTCCGACACATCAAATTGAACACATCGGCGGAATCCCATATATCTTTGAAACATTAAAAGAACTTCAAATCATACGAATTTTGAATGAGGTATATTCGCCTCACAGAAACTGGGTGGGTTTGCCGATTGGTGAAACGATTGCCATTTGGATCTGCTACTGCCTGACCGAAAATGATCATCGTATGTGTCCCTTGGAGAAGTGGGTTACTACCAAAAAAAATTTACTGGAAAAATTGATTGGTTTTCAATTTAGTCCAAAATGCTTTACTGATGACCATTTGGCTCGTATATTATCTCTATTGCACAATAATGAACTTTGGAACCGATTTGAATCTGAATTAAATCGTTCTACACTGCGTATATATGGTTTAACGGATGAAAACATCGTCCGTCTTGATATGACAACAGTAAACAGCAATGGAATTATCGATAAAAACGGATTAATACAATTTGGCAACTCAAAAGATGACGCCTCCCTCCCTCAAATAAAAATCGTACTTTCAGTGCTTGATGTGCTGGGTTTGCCCCTCACCGTTAGTGTAGTCCCTGGAAATTGTGCTGATGATCCTCTCTATATCCCTGCAATGGAAAAGGTGAAAAAATCTACGGGAC
Organism: Methanospirillum hungatei JF-1; assembly: GCF_000013445.1. NCBI lineage: Archaea > Methanobacteriati > Methanobacteriota > Methanomicrobia > Methanomicrobiales > Methanospirillaceae > Methanospirillum > Methanospirillum hungatei. Next base: position 305,500 of record NC_007796.1, on the reverse strand, counting down.
AATCTGGATTACTTTTTGTGGGAGATTGCAAAATGGGTGCCATAGCAACTCGTTTGTATACGACTATCAATAATGACTTTTATTTATGCCCGTTATCAGAAGTCTCTCATCCTACTCAGGAAATTTATTCTGCAATCATAGCACATCAGGAGTCTAATCTTTCCTTCACACAAGTTTCACGATCGTACTATGATGGAAGCGATGCGATTATAGCCGAAGGATTTGAGAAAAAAATATCTCATTCAATGGAATATGAGGGGAAAATCATAACCTGGGAGGAACGGCTAATCTACGCAAAATCATTTGCTCATGCAAATAAATTCAGATTATCACTTGAAGAGCAAGTAAAAAAAGCTTTCTTTGAGATAAATTCAATGAATAAAAGAGGAAAGGGAAAGAAAATTTACCGAACAATCGAGGAAGCAAAAGAAAAAGTACATGCTATTCTTGGAGATAAGGGATTAACAGCGGTATTCGAAGTTGAGTATATCGAGCATATTAGTAATACTCCAAAACGAAAATACGGAAACAATCCCGCCAGAATTGAACAATCGACGAGAATTGAGGTTAAACCAACTATTAACTTGCAAGCCCTTCAACAAGCGCAGGAATTATCAGGATGGAGGGTATATGTAACAAATAAACCAGAAAATGAATTATCGATGCAAGATGTTGTTCTGACTTACCGTGATCAGTATATCATAGAGCATCAATTTCATCGGCTGAAGGGAAAGGCACTTTCACTTGCCCCAATGTTTATTCAACGAGATGACAGAATTGATGGTTTAGTGAAGTTTTTGACTATTGTAATGAGACCACTTGTTATTATTGAGAAAAAAGTCAGGGATTCGCTGAAAAGTAGAGGTCAGGGTTTGAGTGGTCTTTTCGAATATAATCCAACGAAAATAGTAAATAATCCTAAAACTGAAAGAATTATTGAGTTTTTCAAAGAGATTTATTTGTTAGTTTCATTTTATGGTGAACAGGTTTTTTACACAATTACTGGGATAAATCAAAAGCATCGAGAGATTTTAAATCTGATGAATGTTGATATTAGTGTTTATACTCAATTGGGATCAATTCAGGAATCTGAATTTAAGATCAGCGAACGGTGAGATTAGTCCATTTATTAATAAATATCGTGACGATGGTCGCGGTTCTGCCTTTTTTGATCCTCGTTCAATGCTTGGAATAATAATTTATTCAATGATTCGTGGAGAAAAATCTAGCAGAAAAATTGAGATGTGCTGCCATTATGATATTGGATATCGGATCGTCGCCAATAATCTTACACCTGACCATACAACGATCTATCGTTTCAAGAAGAATAATTCAAAAGAAATCAAATCCCTTTTTAAACAATTATCTCAAATTATCGTAGAATCCGGGATAGCAAGAATCGGTGTCCTAGCCCTCGATGGATCAAAATTTGGCTGTAATGCCTCTTTATCAGCCAATAAAAAATTAAAATACCTTGAAGCAGAGCTAGGTCGGCTTTTTGATGAATCACAGGAAATTGATGAGTTAGAAAACGATGATATAAATATTCAGGATATGGAGATTAACCGACTACCTGAGCATCTTTCAACAAAAGAAAAACGAAAGGAAGTTCTTAATCGGGCTAAAGAGAAATTAATTGAACGACATGATATCGAATCTAAAAAACAAGAAGAAAAGATTCTGGACCGCGAAAAAGAAGAATTAGAATCGGGTAAAAAGAAACGAGGTAGAAAGCCTTTAGAGCCTAAAAAAGAGCCATCTTCAGATTCAAAAGTAAATCTCACTGATCCTGAAAGTCAGATAATGTCAACCACCAATGGCTGGATTCAAGGGTATAATGGGCAGATTATCGTTTCTGAAAATCAATTTATCCTCGCTGCAATGATATCAGATGAGCAAAACGATAAAAAATTATTAATACCTATGCTAAATGAACTCGAAGACCTTTTTACGGGTATTCATCCATCAATTTCGCCTAATATACTACTATCTGATGCAGGTTATTTCTCATACCCGAATTCTTTAGCAGAATTGGATTATGGCATTCAACTCATCATCCCTCCTTCTAAAGAAAGAAAAATTCCAGAATATTCAGATAATGATGGGTATATCTCACGAATGGAAATGATATGTCGGGCGATTTGTATGGGAGAAATAATCACATTTCCGGAATTGCAAAGTATCGGGACGTTTGTTTGGCAATCTTTTATGAACAGAGAGAAACAAGCAACAACTCAGGAAATTTGTAAACGAGTTATGGAAGTACGTGTGAAATCCCCCACTGGTAGAGAGTTATATCGAAAACGAAAATACATGGTCGAACCAGTTTTTGGTAATATGAAACATAATATGAGGTTTAGGAGTTTCTCTCAAAAAGGGAAAGAGAATTGCGAGGGAGAATTCTTTTTAGCTGCATTAGTGCATAATATAAAAAAACTTATCAGATTTGAGGGTATAGTTAAAATTAAAGAATTTGCTACGAATATTATAAAACCGTCAAGAGGTTCAGGTTTTTCCTATATTTTTGCAAACACAGTATGTAAAGTGGGAATTGATACATGCAGGTTCATACATCAATTAGTCTATTTTGGTTGATAGCTTAAGGGGTAGAGATCGATCATTTGTGATCCTGCATGATATTGATCATTGGTGCAACACCCTCTACAGAGTGAGCAATAATTATCCGGTTCATCAAAATTACATCGGAACGGGCACCCTTTTACGCATTTTCGTTCAGGCAGGAGTGATGCCAATGCCCTGACTGCGGTTGATTTTGCTGTTCCTTTCTCTCCCCTGATAAGTACGCCCCCTATGGAGGGCATTATAATATTATAGAGCAGGGCCTGTTTCATTGCTTCCTGACCAACAATGGCAGTAAAAGGAAAATTGTATGATTCAGACATTATACCGGAATCCTCCTTTTGATTATCCATGCAAGTGTTTTCTGAAGGAGTTCTTTTACCGAGTCTTCATTTTGGAGGAGTGAGTGGAGTTCCTCATCCGGTATTAATCCGCACATTTCCGGAATCCCCTTAAGATAAATTCTCGCAGTGTTTCTTCCTGCAGTCTCAGGGAGGAGACCCCAGCTGATCTCATCCATAATATGAATAATAGCAGTAACTCCGGCGAGAATGGCAGGATCTCGTGCTACCTGTTGAAGTGAACGGAAAAAGGCAGGTTTTCGATTCTCTCCATCCAATCTTGTTGCAAAAACCCAGAGGTCATCCTCCTTCACTCCAAACCGGTTTAACCGTACCATACAATCTGCCTGGCTTTCTGCTGAAAGCTCAGACTGTCTCCGGAGCGCTGTAGTTGTTGCCTCCTTTACCACAATTCCAATAAGTTCACCGAGCTTCGAGTGTTTGCCTGCATCAGTAAGTCGTTTTTCATGAGTTGTGTCTGCAATAACTGCGATTCCATCCGTCCCGGAACCGGTTGCTATTCCTGAAGAATATTTGCTCTGGGCCATGAGTTCCTGTAGCGCTGCTGCTTTCGCCTCGGTTGCAGTCATTACGGCCTTTGTCATGGCGTATGCCGGGAGGTGTGCGCCAATGAGAAGAAGCGTGTTGATAGTGCCGGAAATCATCTCTATATTTCCGTTTTCCTGGAAGTATGATGCCGGATCTCCTGCACGCCCTCCGTTCACTTCTATTCCCCCGGTGACAACTGCGGTAACTTCTACCCCCCTGAATGACCGGGTTACGACTGCAGCATGTTTCATCTTTGCCGCGGTCAGAAGTCCGGCACTTTTCTTTGGTGAAAATCCAAGTCTTCCGGCAACTATTGCCATGTATGCTTCTACTGATCCGCCTTCAAGGCTGTGCGAACAGGTTGCATGATGGGGAGGCTGGTGGTTGAATACTCCCCTTAGTCCTTCCTGGTATCCCCCGTTTATCCATGATGTCGAGAGGACAGCCCGTCCGGGTGGAAGTTTGATAAATATGCTATCCTCTGTCCGGTATATCTCTTCATGGTTCGATGTCGTATGGAATAGTTTTATAGATGGCTCAGGTTCTGACATACGTAATGTATACTCCCCGTATCAGGTTTTATTTACAATTAAATCTGGTAAAGAAATGACCAGCGATCTTATACAAGTGAGATGTATAAAAGTAAAAAATATTTGATCTGAAATTTGTAAAAAGGGTTGTTATGCAATTTTCGGAGAAAGGATTACCTAATAAACAAATGTTTTGTTAACGTTAAATAATTTCAGCGATATTTTATTATCTTACGCGTATTATGCAATGCTGGTGGTCAAGATGTTTGCAAACCTGACCGGACAAAAACTAGAAAAAATTCAGCAATTGGAGAACGAGCTTGGTGTTTACCTGCTTGCAGAACCCCATTATAAGAACCTGACACCAGATGACCTCAAGGCTATTAAGGATCTTGAAGGGAAACTCGGAGCTGTCCTTGTAGCATACGAAGCCTGAAATCTCTTTCAGGCTCTCTATTTTATAATACCTTATTCTAATACCAACGGTTTTTTCTACAGCTTCCCCTCCCTCATCAGCCGTTCCCTGAGCTGTGGAGGTATATCATCAGGAATTTCCAGCCCGCTCTTCGTTGCTGATGCCCGGGGTTGGACCTGTCCGTCCGGAGTGTTGATACTGATGTCAAGGGTTGCATAGCCACCGCTTATCATGACCGTAAAATTACCTTCTCTAAATACAACAAATTCTTTGACTTGCTCACTGCTGAATTCTCGATTATATCCATCTTCATGAAGGATATTCTGGAAAGGATCCAGAACTGTAATTTTTGCCCAGGAAACAAGAGGAGTACTTTTTGGATGCACGGTGAATCTGACAGAAAAGGGACCCTTTTCGGCATGGATTTTCAGTTCCTTTATATTGGAGTTTAATGGAATGTCCGTTTGGGCATATACTGGATTGAGGTTTCCGGGTCCGGACCCTGAAGTATTATTCGAAAAATAAATTGATTCCCGTGAAGGAATAAACACATCATCAGAGAGGGAACCTGCACCCTGAATGACATAGGACGTGGGGACAGGATTGTGTATAGTCTGTTGTGTTTCGGTTATCTGCCTCTGCACAGGAGATGGGATTTTTCCCTCCCGTATGAGTCTTTCCCGTATTTGTGGGGGCATGTCAGGGGGGAATGCCGATTCTGTATTTTCTTCCGGGGCCGGAGTAATTGTAGGCTCTGGGTCCTTATCCTCTGTCAAAGAAGTATCTGAACTATCGGATGAATGAGGGGCAAGGAAGGACATATCAAGACAACCGGCAGAACAGATCATGGTACATAAGAGCAAAAAAAGTGTCCATGCCAGTTTTTGGCAGTTAGAACTGATCATTAATAGTTTCATGGCTTCGAGGGTTTTTTCTCTTTGACAAGTTCAGATTCTAGATTGGAATCAGGTATGCATACGAACGAATCCAGTACCATCATTATTTGGAGACTCTTTTGTGAAGGTGTATCTATATTCAATTTTTTTGGTTATTGAGGCTGTTGCACAAACACAAAAAAAGCTTAATATAAATTATTAAAGCTTAATTATATATATTATTAAGATCAATATATTATATGTCTCATCGCTATAACATGATTAGAGGATATGGTAATGAACAACAATTTTTACTCCCTGTCAATGCGATGGACTGGCTATCTGAAAATGATATTACTTATGGCATATTAGAAATTCTTTCGATTCTCGATATTAGTCCATTTATTAATAAATATCGTGACGATGGTCGCGGTTCTGCCTTTTTTGATCCTCGTTCAATGCTTGGAATAATAATTTATTCAATGATTCGTGGAGAAAAATCTAGCAGAAAAATTGAGATGTGCTGCCATTATGATATTGGATATCGGATTGTCGCCAATAATCTTACACCTGACCATACAACGATCTATCGTTTCAAGAAGAATAATTCAAAAGAAATCAAATCCCTTTTTAAACAATTATCTCAAATTATCGTAGAATCCGGGATAGCAAGAATCGGTGTCCTAGCCCTCGATGGATCAAAATTTGGCTGTAATGCCTCTTTATCAGCCAATAAAAAATTAAAATACCTTGAAGCAGAGCTAGGTCGGCTTTTTGATGAATCACAGGAAATTGATGAGTTAGAAAACGATGATATAAATATTCAGGATATGGAGATTAACCGACTACCTGAGCATCTTTCAACAAAAGAAAAACGAAAGGAAGTTCTTAATCGGGCTAAAGAGAAATTAATTGAACGACATGATATCGAATCTAAAAAACAAGAAGAAAAGATTCTGGACCGCGAAAAAGAAGAATTAGAATCGGGTAAAAAGAAACGAGGTAGAAAGCCTTTAGAGCCTAAAAAAGAGCCATCTTCAGATTCAAAAGTAAATCTCACTGATCCTGAAAGTCAGATAATGTCAACCACCAATGGCTGGATTCAAGGGTATAATGGGCAGATTATCGTTTCTGAAAATCAATTTATCCTCGCTGCAATGATATCAGATGAGCAAAACGATAAAAAATTATTAATACCTATGCTAAATGAACTCGAAGACCTTTTTACGGGTATTCATCCATCAATTTCGCCTAATATACTACTATCTGATGCAGGTTATTTCTCATACCCGAATTCTTTAGCAGAATTGGATTATGGCATTCAACTCATCATCCCTCCTTCTAAAGAAAGAAAAATTCCAGAATATTCAGATAATGATGGGTATATCTCACGAATGGAAATGATATGTCGGGCGATTTGTATGGGAGAAATAATCACATTTCCGGAATTGCAAAGTATCGGGACGTTTGTTTGGCAATCTTTTATGAACAGAGAGAAACAAGCAACAACTCAGGAAATTTGTAAACGAGTTATGGAAGTACGTGTGAAATCCCCCACTGGTAGAGAGTTATATCGAAAACGAAAATACATGGTCGAACCAGTTTTTGGTAATATGAAACATAATATGAGGTTTAGGAGTTTCTCTCAAAAAGGGAAAGAGAATTGCGAGGGAGAATTCTTTTTAGCTGCATTAGTGCATAATATAAAAAAACTTATCAGATTTGAGGGTATAGTTAAAATTAAAGAATTTGCTACGAATATTATAAAACCGTCAAGAGGTTCAGGTTTTTCCTATATTTTTGCAAACACAGTATGTAAAGTGGGAATTGATACATGCAGGTTCATACATCCATTAGTCTATTTTGGTTGATAGCTTAAGGGGTAGAGATCGATCATTTGTGATCCTGCATGATATTGATCATTGGTGCAACACCCTCTATTGATAAAATTATATGTTGATGCGTTTTATGAGAGATTGATCCTGATTCTCCACAAATAGTTTCTTCCTGGATATTACAATGTTCCCTTATGATGCGTGTTTTCTATGGTATTACCGGGATAGTAAAAAGATTGCATTGAATGCCTTTAGATTCTAATTAGGGTGCCCACATATGAAAGAAATGTATATTAATGTAGAACCATCATTCTTTTTTTGCTAAGAATTTTTTTACTTAGCACAAAAATATTTGAGCGTGTGACAATGATGAAAATAAATAAAGGCAGAACGGATCCGGCAGTATCGCCTGTGATCGGTGTTCTGTTAATGCTTGTGGTGACGATTATCGTTGCTGCTGTGGTGAGTGGGTTTGCCGGGGGGCTGGCCGGAGATGCCAAGGCAGCTCCATCGGTGTCCATGGATGTAAAGATTGATACATCTGCAAGTAATGGGATGGGAGGAACAACAAGCCAAATGACATTCGAAATGCTGAGTGGAGATCCTATACCCACCAAAGATCTTGAAATTATTACCTACTTTACCAATAGCACGGGTCATATTTACAAGACTTCTCACTCCGCCACCAGTGAAAAATTTGATTTATATGGATATGGAACAAGTTATACACGGTTACCATATCTCAATGACATTTCAAAGGTTGGATATGCTGGAAATAATGATAAAGCAGATTTTGGTAACTACACCATTTCAACTGGTGACATCCTTTCTGCAGGATCTACCCGGCAGGTTGCAGAATTCCTCGGCCTTGATTGGACTGCAGGGACGGATCCGGATCCTGATACTATTGATGATGCGGACTTTAAACCAGGGGCAACCGTTCAGGTAAACATTCTTCATACTCCCAGTCAAAAAACTATCTATTCCAAGGAGGTTGTGGTAAAATGATCGCTGTAAGAAAAGATGAAGCGGTTTCACCGGTTGTTGGCATTCTCCTGATGCTGGTAGTAACGATTATCATCGCTGCAGTAGTCAGTGGATTTGCCGGATCATTAGCTTCAGATCAATCCAAAGCCCCTCAGATCTCTCTTGGAGTAAAAGGGATTATCCAAAATATTTCCGATACAGATAAAACCAACTATCAAGCAGATCATCCATCCGGATTTGTGTCCGCAAATGGTTTGGAATTTGAACATAAGGGTGGAGAATCTTTTGCTCTTGCAGATGTTGCCCTCCAGATTCAATCAGGTGACACAAAAACAATTATTGATTTAAGTGACAAAATCCCAAGTACTACCTGTCTTCCACCATCTGTAGATAAGTATATTATGGAAATTGGAGACGATGATGGATTCATAAAACCCGGAGATAAGTTCATGGTTTATGCAGATGACTGCCGTATTGATTCCAGTGGTTCCGTGATATCCTGGAAACCAGATGGTGCAGCAGGTGGTTTTGCAGCATACCTGAACACCAAGTGTGAGTATAAACTCATTGATAAGGCCAGCGACAAGGTCATGCAACAGGGATCTTTTGTTTTACAATAAAGCAATTATTCCCCTTTTTTTGTTAGATTTTTAGAGAAAAACAAAAAAATAACCCTAGAACGCCATTTACAAAAAAATGACTCTCACTTCTCTATCAGACCCCTTTTCAGTGAATAATTAACACAGGCGAACAGATAACCAGGGAATATGACTTAAGGATAGGCCTGTCTGATGTTTTTATTCAATTGTCTCTTCCGGATGGAACAATTCTGTGGTTTGTTATTGAATGCAATAATTTGAGAGGATTACGCAAAGCAATAATTACCAGGAAATGTAGCCCGATTTCTGGATCTACTAATTAATGCGGGGCTAATGAGATCTACTTGCTCATGTAAGATCGGGAGGAAGAGAAAATCTGGGATGAGAAGATTCTAACTGAAACGGCAGAGCATGATGGGGTACAGGTATGATCTTTGGGATCGTACCCAAATGAATTACAGAAAAAAGGTTATTTAAGGAAATTATGTGATTCAGCCGTTCTTTTCAGCCGATTCATGAACAGTTCAATGACCTGATCATATTCTCCTAATCCTTTGGTTTCAACTGTGACAGAACAACCAATGGATTCTAACTGCTTCTGCCACGACTGGGTATTTGCATTGCCGGAAAGTTCTATCCATGCATGAATTCCCGGAACGATGGTGAGTGGAACCAGTTTAACTTTCTTTGCTCCGATATGGGACAGACGTTTTTTCACTTTCTCAAAATCCGGATAACCATTCACTGTTCCAATAATAATCTGACCACCTGGACAGATATCATCCAGAATCATCTGCAGTTGGCATAATGCAGGTTCAGCTCCCCCTTCTGCCGTTGGAGATACCAGAACAACTGCCTCATCTTTTGCCTTAATTGAGTAAATTGACTCGATTGCCTGAGCCGTGTCAACATAATCCTCCGGGTTCATGAGCAGTGAGGAACTGATAAGTATCCCGTCAAAACCCACTGCTCCATGTGCTCCGGCTAGTTCATTGAGGGCAGTGATAATCGGATATAACTCATGATATCGTGCCCCGGATGTAATGAATAATGGCTGCACAACAACCTGTGAATGACCTTTATCCAGAAGAGATGTAATCGCCGCCAGAGGTCCCAGAATATATTCATTCTGTTCCCGCAGGACAAGTCTGACCGGTTCGGATGTGAATGAATACGCAACCTCTGCTTTTGGATATTCTTTCTGTATCTTCTTTATACAGGTATCAATAACTGCTCTCCCTTCCGCCTGGGTCGTTCCGATGGAGACAAGTAACACTGCTCCATGACTCTCAATTTTCTTGCCATGACCTTTCATTATGCCACTCCATAAATTTATAAGCACATAATTGTGTGTAATTATTTACTTATAAAATTATTTATTTTGTTAAATTTATATATAATTAAAAATAATTTTAATATACTCGCTATTACAATAAATTTGCGATAAAATACGCATTATTTGTAATTTGTAGAGAAGGCATTTAAATTTATTAAATTATTATTTAAAATTGAACTTAAATAGTTAGTGATATGTAAGACTTGACCATTCAATTTTACAAAAAATAACTGCACCACATATCCTTATTCATTCAATCAAAAACTCAGGAATTCTTCCTTGATCGCTGAAAAAATCTTAAATGCCAGTAATTTCCAATCCTTAATTCAATTAACATGGCACACATGAACGATCATCTCATCCCCGGATCCTAATCGCCCCTATTAACTCACTAAAGGGCACGTATACGAGATAACATACTTTTTATCAAATACCCGTGCCTTTTTTTGTGCCGGATATTTGCCCCCAAAATGTTTGTACCACGAGCCACTATTTCTAAATCTTGTCTGATTCATATCAAACCATGATCCTAATCATCCCCACAATAGCGGGCATTTAAAAATCTAATTTCGTACAATTTTTAGCCATTATAAACCCTATTTGAACTCCCTTTATTATTTAAAAAAGCAGTCAATCTCAAATTAGCAAATTCGACTTTATTTTAAAAAAAAAGACCCATTTTATTAATTTGAACATCAAGAAAAATATTTGAGTTACACACGTGTCATACCCCCTTACCTGGTATAGAAAATATGAGATTATATTTTTTAATCTTAATCACCATTGTAACATATAGATATCCTCTTCAAAAAATCCGAAATGCCATTCCAAATTATATCAGGGAATAAGCTATGTCAATGAATACAATGAAGAATAATATTTCTCGAGTTTAAAAGTGATTACGCGAGGAATTCGAACAATATTATTACGTATTGAAAATTTTTAATATTTAGTTAGTATTATTAACACTATTTTCCCAACATATATGCCTGGATCAACAGGCTATTAACCCATTAAAACAAATATTTTGTATCAAAGTAAATATAAATTTACTTAATGGGGCATAATTTTTTCAGGAGAATAGAAATGCCTATATTTCGATTAAATACCATCCAAAAAAAGATTGCAATATCATCAACATGTTGTATGATTCTTATCGGATTATGTGTGATTGTATTCTCATGGTTCAGTTTATCAGCCCTTGCTGCACAATCTGCAGAGGAACTACTGGTCACCCAAAATACTATGGAATTAACCATAATCAAGGAAAAAATAAGTGAAGGGCTCCTCTGCGCTAACATGCTTTCGACATATTTTTCAGCTAATTATCAAAACCATCAACTCTCACGTGATGATGCTACGGAACTTCTAAAACAGATACTCATAAAAAATCCGGAATACTTTAGTTTTTTTATTGCTTTTGAACCAAATGCTTTATTAAATCTTTCTCGGTTTCAGATCTGATTTTCATGTATTCTATCTTGTATGTTGATGATGAACCAATAATTCGGGATCTCATCAGCTTATTTCTCCCTAAATTTGGTGAATTCTCCATAGACCTGGCTGAAGATCCTGATACCGGTCTGATAATGCATCAGGAAAAGAAATATGATGCAATTATTTCAGATTTTGATATGCCTGGATCAAATGGCATTACCTTTCTTATCAATCTTCGATCAACTGGTGACAAAACTCCATTTATTCTTTTTACCGGGAAAAGCAGGGAAGAGATAGCGGTAGAAGCCCTGAACTGGGGTGCAGATCACTATCTCCATAAAGGTGGAGGATCTGATCAGTTCCGTGAACTTGCTCATGTTACCATACATGCCATCCAGCGGCATCAATCAATTGAAGAAGTAAAACGATCCAGTGCGACAAGAAGCAGTAAATCGGATTGCGAACCCGGTTTAAAATCGGGAACGCCACCCAATCCATTCTGGGCGTCCCTACCTGCACGTGCGTGTTTAGCAATAAACGGGTGCGAAGCTGCAGGAACAACGTGGTGATTCCCATAGTCTCTTTGGGATAAGCTGCCAGGGAAAGGTATCATGGACAAACAAACGTTGAACCGCTGCAGGATCGTTAATTATATCAGGAGGAAAGAGATTTGCCCCTGTCCCCACTGAGGGAGAATCACGGTATCAGTAGCTTGAATTATGCTGGTACGAATGGACGAAGCTGATTCCGGTCTATGGGCGGGTCCTAAAATACCACAATTATCCGATTTATTGAACTTGGAAAACCCAATACGCTCCTAAAAAAAAAAAAAAAAAAATTTTTTTAGGTAAGAACCTTGTGAGAGGAACCACATGCGTAGTGGGAGTAGGAGGCTGCAAAACGCGAATGCCCGGCTGTAATGGCTGTGGATAGGGGTTCAAACTTTGCCCTGACCTGAAAGGGTGCCGACGTGCAGCTGGTTTTTCACGGCGAACAGGATGGTTTCAATGAACGGGATAAGTTCAATTACGCATAAAAGCGAGGACATCTCGGACAGAAAACTTGCAAAACAATGGAAGAAATTTCCATTTGCTAAAGCAAGAGATTATGTAAAGCGACTTCAGACACGTATCGCAAAAGCAGTGAAGAACGGCCAATGTCGACTTGCAAGACGACTCCAGTATCTGCTTACACATTCGTTTTATGCAAAAATGTTGGCAGTACAACGAGTAACCAAAAACAGAGGTAAAAGAAGTGCAGGAGTAGATGGGGAAAAATGGACCACCCCTGAACAGAAAATGAAAGCAGCATTAACGCTTTCGGACAAGGGCTATCGGGCAAAACCTCTCCGGAGAATCTACATCCCTAAACCGCAATCGAGTAAAATGCGACCTCTTTCGATTCCAACCATGTATGACCGTGCTATGCAAGCTTTGTATGCAATGGCTCTTATGCCTTGGGCTGAGACCACAGCAGACAAGACATCATTCGGATTCCGAATGAAGCGAAATGCACAGGATGCTGCTTCATACACTTTTCAGTGCTTAAGCAGAAAGACTTCGGGCCAATGGATATTAGAAGGTGACATAAAAGGGTGCTTCGATAATTTCGCACACCAATGGATGCTTGATAACATCCCTCTTGACCAAAGAATCCTTAACCAATTCCTGAAAGCCGGTTATATTTATGATGGAATACTCTACCGTAACAAGTCAGGTACGCCCCAAGGCGGCTTAATTTCCCCCTTATTGGCTAACATGGCTCTTGACGGCATGGAAAGAATGTTGAAAGAACACTTTCCCGGAAATAAGGTTCATCTCATACGGTTTGCAGATGATTTTCTCGTAACGGCAGACTCACAGGAAACGGCACTCCAGTGCAAGGAACTCATCACTGAATTTCTTCATGAACGAGGGCTTGAACTCTCTGAGGAAAAGACCAAAATCGTTCATATCAACGAGGGGTTCGATTTCCTGGGCTGAAATTCAGAAAATTCAAAGGCAAATTCCTGATACAACCTTCGAAGAAAGCTATTGCCGCAATCATTGATAAAGTAAGGGTAATCATTAAGTCGGCGAAGGCCTGGAAACAGGAAGACCTTATCAAAGCCCTAAATCCCGTAATTAAGGGATGGGCAATGTATCACCGGACGGTTTCTGCAAGTATGACCTTTGGGAAACTTGACTGGGTTGTCCGAAATATGTTGTGGAGATGGGCAAAGCGCCGTCATAATAATAAAGGGAAGAGATGGATTGCCAGAAAATACTGGCACCCAACACTTACCAGAAAACAGGTCTTTAGAACCTCTACTCTTACTCTCGAAAACTTCTCCAACACCAAAATTCAATACCGAAAATTCATAAAACTGGATGCAAATCCGTTTATTGATACCGAGTATTTTGAAAACAGGCCAGGAGTTTTCCTCTCAAAGCAAAGATCGATACGGATGTTCCTTCACTACGCCCATAAAAGCGGGTAGTGAAAAACTTGAGCGGATTGCGGTGAAAATCGCACGGTCCGTTCTTGGAAGGCTGGGTTAGGGTAACCTAACCTGGCTATTCGACGCAGGTACATGAACAATTCTATGACCAGATTATATTCTCCCAATCCTTTGGCTTCAACCGTGACAGATATACAATTGGATTCAAACTTTTTCTGCCATGACTGATTTTTAACATCGCCTGAATATTCTATCCATGCATGAATACCCGGAACAATGGTGAGTGACACCAGTTTGTCCTTATGTGCCCCGATATATGTCAAGCGGGTTTTTACTTTCTAAAAATCCTGATAACCATTCACTGTTTCTATGTTGATCTGACCACCAGGACAGATATCGTCCAGGATCATCTGCAATTGCCAGAGAGCAGGTTCGGCCCATCCTTTAGCGGTTGGGGATACCAGAACAACTGCATCATCTTTTTCTTTCGAAAAATTGAAGCTATTACACCTCAATATGTCAGAATAACTGTATTTATCTAAATACTGGCTTCTATCGTAAACCTGCTTTGTATATTCTTAGCGACACATTAACCACAAATTCTTATAATTCCATCAGCTTTATCGAAATATGAATCAAATGAGACTATTTTATCAAGATGTTGTATTTTCATTATGAAAACTGATACAGCATCTGGGACTGAAAGAGTCCCATCGTACTTTAAAAACTCAAATATGCCTTATTTTAGGGTTTTTTCTCCTAAATGAACAGTATGGCAATTATCAGTAAAAATAATTGAATAGTTACTCTCCTGCTTTTCCTCCACTTCTTTTTCCTATTATGGATACCGATTCAACTATGATAAGATCTGAAATAAGCATATTGTCATCTGCAAGAACAGGCAGGAGATCTTTTGCCTTTTTAAGCCATTGATCCTTTGAATCAACAAGTGCGACAAAAAAAAAGATGAATCAACAAAAATCATTTCTCACCACATTGATTTTTCTTTTTATCTTCTACAGCATCCCCTCCAGAGCTTATAGAACCAAAATATCAGATAGTGTCACCCTCTTTCTTGGTTTAATTATAATTGTAGAGGCTGTTGCATAACTTCAAACAGTTAGTACAATGAGGAAAAACCCAGTTTTTTTTCGACGATTTAAGTTCCAATCGAATGGAAATTGTCCTCTTGCGGAAATGACATTTTGGTTATGCAACAGCCTCTGTATTATTGTCAATATACCATTGGAGAATATCCCCGGGAGTTAGGGTTAGTGTTTTTCTGATTTCAGCAGGGAGAACTGTCGAGTAACCTTCTGAAATTTTTGTCTGACTAGTTATGATAATCACCTTATTGAACCATACTCTCCTAGGTATTAAGTATTCACTAATAATATATGATATACGAAGTAAAATAGTATCTTTTTCCATATCAGATCATCCTTCCAATATTGACCGGGTTTTTTCATTGTGAACCTGATCTAAAAAACAACAAACTCACATATTGGTGAAATGAACGTAGTTCCATAAAAATCTAGGATTTTTATCAGTGTAATAATATCACGAATAAAAATTTAAGTTTTGGACTGCATACCCACGACCACCGCTCATAGTCACTTCAACACGAAATCAAGTATCTAATTTCATGACTGCATGACCGCGGTGACCAGATGAACCAATCCATTGTGACATTATAGCCTTATATCCTCATCTACTGGATCATAGGCGCATAAGAAAACTTGTTTTAAGTCTAATTTTTACTTTGTTTTAGAATAATTTTGATAAATAACCCTATTTTTAAACTTTTTAACAGTTACATTTAAATATTTTATGTGCTTATAAATTAGTAACAGAAATGCAGGTTAAAAAACGTATCAAAAAAATTAATGGGATTGAGTACTGGTACGAAGATACTCCTTACTATGATAAAGAAAAAAAGCAGATCCGGCATAAATCAAAGTACCTCGGAAAAAACATAGATGGGCAACCTGTTAAGGTTCGAACGAGTGAAATGATTCCTGCACGAATGGTAGTTTCTTCTGCCCCAAAATTCGCATATAATCACGGGAATCTGCTACCACTTCAAAGTATTACCCAAGAGCTTTCAATACAGGCAACACTGGAAGAATTTCTTTCAGAATCAGAAACGGATACATTATTAACTCTCGTTTACAACCGAATTCTTCGCCCAACGGCGATGACAAATGTTCAGGTGTGGTATGAAGGATCTTCACTATGGCTAAATAACAATAAATTGCCTCTATCTAGCCAAAGAATAAGTGAATTCTTGGCAAACCTTGGTCAAAAAAACATCCCTGAAGAGTTTATGAGACGATTCGCTGCTCAAATTGAACCAAATGCAACTCTTCTCTATGACATTACCAGTTTATCCAGTTCATCTAAACTTTTAGAGAGCCTAGAATATGGATACAATCGGGATAATGATGGCCTTCCTCAGATTAATTTTTCACTGGTAGTGGATAAGGAAAAAGGTATTCCCGTCCGTTATGATATATATCCAGGAAGTATTGCCGACATCACTACGTTGAAAAATACCATCATACGATTGAGAGATGCTGGTTCAGAACAATTTAGACTAGTAATGGATAGAGGTTTCTTTTCCCAAACCACATTGGCTGAACTTTTGAGCGAGAATATCCCTTTTATTCTGCCTGCGACCTATCAACTCACGTCAATTAAAGAATTAATGAGTAAATCTCAAAATAAGGTAAAACAAGCTGAATATCTTCAGAAATTGGAGAAAGGTCCTATATTTGCAATGCCAGTGAAATTAGAGCATCAATTAGAGATCGATGATAAACCTCGAACAATTACTGTTGATGGCTATTGCTATTATGACCCAAAAAGAGAACAGGATGAAAGAGATTCTTTTTATGTACAATTATTCGACGCGGCTGATAGATTGAAGAAAGCAAGACCACAAAGTTGGAAAAGACCTGAAGTAGTGGTGAATGAAATCGCGAAAGGGTTTGCACGTTACCTGAAATGGAAATTTACAGACGGAACATTCGAGGTTTCAATAAGACAGAAAGCAGTTACTCAAAGAATAAATCGCCTAGGACGATTTATTCTTTTTTACAACGGCGAATTAGACTGGCTTTCCTGTCTCACCCTTTATCGTGAGAGAGATGCAGTTGAGAAGTGTTTCTTAAGAATGAAGAACGATTTGGACACTTTACCTCTTAATGCAAGAAGAGAAGATACGGTGAGGGGTTATTTGTTCATGGTTTTTATAGCCCTTATCATTAGAATGAGATTACAAATGATTTTGAAGGAAACGGGCCTTTCAAAACAATATTCTGTCGAAAAACTACTTCTCGAACTTGAAAAGATCAAACTTTTTGTACTATCTCAGGGAGAGATTATTCAATCTGAAGTCAGTAAGAAAAATAGAGAAATTTTGACTGCATTAAGTCTATGCGCCTAAAGGTTTTCGGGAGGTGAGGTTATATATAAAATACGTATTTTCGCCAGGTTCTTTTATTGCGAGAGAGTTGGGGAGACCCCATAATCTGCTGTCATTCTGCATTGAAGGGACATAGAAGATGATATCACAAAATTTTTGTCAATTTTTTACCCCCTGAAATTCCACCCATCCTTTTCCCATATGCAGACTGTACCAAAGGTCATAATGCCCAAATTATATGTCAGATCATATCTACCAAAGGGATATATATGCTCACTAATATAGGGCCACAGTAAATCGTAATTTTCTTATAATTTTCGAAATGAACGTTAATATGCCCGTTATTCGGACATCTGGAAATCTCTAAAATTAAACCTCTATTTTGGGGTTATTTTCAAAAAATATGGTAGGAATATTTATAATAGGAATCTTGAATATTCGGGGAAAGGATCTGTTATTGATGTACAGGAGATTCATGGTGTGATTGAAGAAAATGACTGAACGATTATAAGAACATGAAAGAAATTATCAATATATCTGGATATTCCGTTGATTTGGAACGGTATAACAACTCCTGGGAAGAAGTCAGGAGATTTGTAAAGGATATGGAATGTTCAGGTGTTGAACTCCTGATGGGGGGAGAATATGACGAAACAATCCCAAGGGATCTCATATCATCGGTTCACCTTCCCGGCTGGCTTGGATGGGTACGCCTCTGGCGGGAACCTGAATCAGTTCCTGCGAAATGTGATCCATTCAAACAGGCATACTATTATGGAGCTGCAACGCCGGATACACTCATCCGGACATTTTGTGATAACCTGGAAAAAGCCGGAAAACTGGGTGCAGTATATGCGGTGTTTCATATCACCCATATTGAACTTGACGAATTTTTTACCCGGAACCACCGATATTCCTATCACGAAGTCCTCTCCTCTGCTGCCTCATTTTTAAATGCCGTCTGTAGGAATTATCCAGGTGGTGAGCCCCCGGTGACTATTGGATTTGAAAACCTCTGGTGGCCTGGGCTGACGTTCTTATCACAGGCTGAAGTGGATTTTTTTACGGAGCAACTTGAATTTAATAACTGGATCTTTGTCCTTGATACCGGACATATGATGAATGCTGGAGATATCCGGACTGAACAGGATGGAATTGTATATGTTATATCAGCTCTTGATGGGTTATCTGAGAGAACGATAAGACGGATTCGATCAGTTCATTTCCAATGTAGCACCTCCGGAGCATATCAAAGAGAACACTTTTTCAGGGAACCCCCATCCGGTTTTTCGAGTCTCTCATATGGGGATCAAATTTCTCTGCTCATGCCCATGGTTGCTAAACTTGATGAACACCGGCCTTTTTCAGATCCATGGTGTAAAAAAATAATTGAGATAATTAACCCTGACTACCTGGTGCATGAATTTACCAGTAGATCAAGAGATGAATTTCAGGAAAAGATTATGGCTCAGAAAAATACTCTAAAAAGGAGTATAGAAGTTACAATTCCCTGATTTTCGGGGCAATCTCCTCTAACAGATCCCACAGACGCGGCCCGGCACGATCTGCAATATCACTATTAACCATGATGGTCTTATTTGAAGTAATTGCTGACAACCCGGATAATCGAGGCTCATTTACGAAATAATCTAAAATATCTGTCTTATCACTTCCCATTCCACTTCCTGAGTTTACCATGATAATATCCGGTTTCTTACTGATAAATTCCTCAATATTTGCGATTGCATGACTGTTCTTATCTGAAAAGGCATTCACTCCCCCGGCAATCTGAATAAGTTCATCCTGGAATGTCCCTTTCCCACTTACGTAGATCGGATCATACCAGATAACATGGGCAATAACCGGTTTTTTCGTAAAGGCTTCTCCCTCTTTCCGGACTTTTTCTTCCCTGGCTTTCAGTTCAGCAATTATTTCCGATGCCTTATCAGATGTTCCGGTTATGTATCCCAGTTTTTCAAAAGTGGCATATATACCAGCAAGGTTCTGGGCATCTGCAAAATAAACCGGAATACCAAGGTCTTTGATCCGATCAACCGCTTCCTGGTTATTTCCTGGAGAGGCAATAACAAGGTCAGGGTGTAATGCAACGACTCTCTCGATACTCACCGTAGAAAATCCGCCTATTTTACTTTTTTCTAATGCTTCTGCCGGATAATTACAAAAATCGGTGACTCCGACGATCCGGTCACCAAGTCCAAGGGCAAAAAGAACTTCGGTATTCGATGGGGCAAGGGAGACGATTCGTTGAGGTTCAGAAGATACCAGTACTGATTGCTGTTGATCATCCTGAATTGTCCGCGGCCATGGATCAGAATTCCCTTCCTGAAGAGTACCTGAAAGAGGAGAACACAGAAGAGATATGAATATTATACAATAAATCGCCGCTTTCAGCCATTTCAAACGATAATTCGATCTCATATCAGATTCGGATTTTCTCTTCATCATAACACAATCACTTATCTTACATTAAGTAAAAATTAATTTAATAATTTCCCACTCATCATATGAATACCATTCGAAATTTTCTAATACTTATCGGACTCTTTTGTACGGTGATTATAGCGATCCTGCTATCTGTCATCACCGGCCCGGTTGAAATATCATTGATAGAAATTCTGACCGGTATAATGCAGGATACTACGCATTCGCAGATCCTTTTTGATATCCGCCTGCCAAGGGCTATCGCAGCGTCGCTTGTAGGTGCCGGACTTGCCTGTGCAGGAGCAGCCATGCAGACATTATTCCGCAATGATCTTGCTGATCCGTATACACTTGGAACATCAGCAGGTGGGGCGGTTGGTGTATCTCTTGCCATAATCACCGGTGCTGTTTTGCTGGTACCGATTGCAGCATTTTGCGGCGCAATAGGTTCGGCATTTCTCGTGTATCTTCTGGCAGCACAAAAGAGACGACTCAGTACAGGAAATCTTCTCCTTACCGGGATCGCGGTTTCCATGTTTTTCTCGTCGGTGGTTTCTGTATGTCTGGTATTTTCCGGAAAGAACATGCACCAGATAATGTTCTGGCTGATGGGAGGGCTGTGGAATGCTTCATGGGCAGATATTCCTCTCCTTCTCATAACGCTCATCCCTGCCGGGATACTTGCACTTTTTTCCCGTGACCTGAACATCATGTCTTGTGGAGAGGCAGAGACACGAACTCTCGGTATTGATCCAGAGAAAACAAAACTCCTTCTCCTTGCGGTATCAGCAGGAATCACCGGCCTGGTAGTTTCAGTATCCGGATCAATCGGGTTTATCGGACTTGTATCTCCCCATATTATGCGTATCATCACAGGTCCGGATCACCGGGTCCTAATTCCTGCATCGCTGGGATGTGGAGCACTCCTGTTGGTCTGTGCAGACACTATCTCCCGGACATGGCTTGGAGATCTGCCGGTTGGAATTGTTACCGCATTTTTTGGGGCACCATTCTTCCTCATGCTCATCAGACGGAGATCAGATTTATGACTGGACAGATCCTCGAAATATCAGATCTCTCTACCGGTTATGATGAGAATGATATTCTTCATGAGATCTCACTGCTCGTCAGGGAGAAAAGTTTTATTGGAATCATAGGACCGAACGGCTCAGGAAAAAGTACGTTTATGCAGGTGCTTGCCCGATCACTTCCGGTCAGGGAAGGGGACATTATGCTTCTGGGTGATTCCCTTCAATCCTATTCATTTCGTGATTTTGGGATGAAAGTGGGCTATGTACCACAGGAATCGGAAATAAAATTCAAATATCCGGTTTATGATGTGGTTATGATGGGCAGGAATCCACATATCGAGCGATTTCGTTCTCCATCAGAAGAAGATCATGAGGCAGTCAGAAGAGCTCTTGCGCAGACCGGGACCCTCGAACTTGCAGACCGACCAATTACCGCACTCTCCGGAGGAGAACGGCAACGGGTCATGATCGCACGGGTGCTTGCACAGGATCCAATTCTCCTTCTGCTCGATGAACCCTTCGCCCATATTGATATTCATCACCAGTATGAACTCATCCGGATTATTCGTGAGACATCCAGGGATAAAAGAGCAGTAATCGGGGTTTTTCATGATATCAACCTTGCTGCGGCATACTGCGATCACCTGGTACTCATGCATGACGGCAGGATACGGGCATGTGGAAAACCGGAGGAAGTCCTGACCAGCGAACTCATCCATGAGGTATTCAGGATAAGACCAGTTATTGATATCAATCCCATAACCGGAACACCCTTTGTATATGTAGAGGAGGAGTGGAAAGAGTCAGAAGTGCACAAACCCAGGGTTCACCTGATTTCAGGGGGAGGAACGGGATCATACCTGATCTCACTAATGAGCAGATCCGGATATTCACTCAGTTGCGGAGTATTGACAGAAAATGATTCAGACTGCATGATGGCAAGAAAATATGAGGTTCCAACTCTTGCAGAACCACCTTTTTCCCGTCTCTCCCTGGAAATGGAAGAAAAACTGACCGAACAAGTACAAAAAGCTGATGTTGTCATCGTAACATCAATGCCGGTCGGGTGGGGGAATTATCCAAATATCAGGGTTCTTGAACAGATTGATCCAAAAAAGATAATTTGCATTCTCCCTTCGTCAGAACCATTTCTTCCGGATTTTACAAGCGGGGTTGCAACCGAAACCATAAAAAGGCTTTTGTCAGCCGGTGCACATAAGATATCAAACCCGGCTGAACTTCTGGAGATGATGCAATCAAAAATTTTCTCTAAAGATACAATGCAATAATTATGCATCATTATTACTCTCAGTCACCTAATATCCTGAGAGCCCCTCATTATGATAACGACACCGGAGATTTCTATACAACAAGCCGCAAAATTACTGGGATTTTCTAATAAAGCCAGCCTGATGGAAATCAGGAAAAGATATCATGAATTAGTCAGGGAATGGCACCCGGATGTATCAGCACATGAACCTGATGAATCCCATGAGATGATGATACGGTATAAAGAAGCATATGAGATCCTTGTTGATTACTGTATGAATTACCAGGTCACATTTACCGATGAAGGGAACAATAAACGGCATATTTCCCGATCAATGGAATACTGGAAGGAACATTTTGGTGATGATCCGATTTGGGGATAAACGGCTGATGCAAAATCAGTTTTTCAGACTTTGTCACGCTTATTAAATTTCAGGATACAAAATCCCAATCTGCAATCGATTGATGTGATATCAAACCCAGTCCCAGTGATCATGTGAATCACCTCATCATGCTCATAAAACCGGGCATGCGAAAGAAACCTCCCCTTATCCGGACGGGCCAGATATCGCTCTGCAATAATCCCACCTTTTTCAATACATGCAACCAGAAGGTCCCCATTATGTATGAGAATCCGATGGACCTCCCGGAAGGTCTCCTCAGGTTTTTTTAGAAAACAGAGAACGGTAATCATCACGACCATCCAGATTATTCCAGGCTTCATCGGAACTGCTTCTCCCACAGCACGGATAACCTCAATTCCTCTCTCTTTCGCCATCAAACCAAGAGCACGGGATGGTTCAATACCATGCCTGATACCAAGCGGCTCTGAAAACCGTCCGCTGCCAACCCCGATCTCAAGAGCCGGAGAAGGGATATCCCCTATAGCCTCCCTGATCCGTTTTAATTCCTCCAGATAAACATCGCGATTATCTAAAAACCACTGATCATACTCATCAGCATACTCTTCAAAGACGGAAAAAGACATGAAATCAGGATGAATTACCATATAACCGGGTTTTCACACGCTCCATGAGAGCGGCATCACGATGGTTAAATCCAGAAATTCAGGAGTAACTTCTGTATCAAGGATGAATTCTTTCATAAACGAACCGTCAGCACAATATTTATGGCGATTAGATCTGAGAATCCGCATGGTGGGCAATCTCCTTTATAGCATCAGCGGCTATCTGGCATTCTTCATCAGTCGTAAACCATGAAGGACTGATTCGTACACATCCGGCTCCATCATCTATTGCATTATGCAGCAGTGGAGCACAATGAAGACCGGTTCTGACAACGATATTATCTTTCCTGGCAAGAATATACCCCACATCATCATTATCAAGTCCGGCAATGTTACACGCAATAATCGGAAGATCAGGCTCAGGATTATAGATGGTAATCCCTGGTTCGGATGAGAGTTCCTTCATGAAATATTCAATCTGACGATCTGCTTTTCTTTGCAGGGTATCCATCCCGATTGTCTGGAGGAAGGAGATACCTGCAATCAGCGATGCAACTCCCGGATAGTTGTGAGTTCCAATCTCATACCGCTCCGGCAGATCACCCGGTTGATCAAGGGATTTGGAATTAGTACCAGTTCCCCCCATCCGAACCGGAAGAACCGGATCAGGATTTCGAATACAGAACCCGCCAATACCGGGCATTCCAAAGAGACCTTTATGCCCGGTAAACACAAAGGCATCTAGTTCGAGAGAGGAGAGATTCAGGGAAATATGTACGGCGGTTTGTGATCCGTCAACAATAAAGAAAATTCCTTTATCATGCAGATACTCCCCAACCGCACGGATGTCCTGCACCGATCCAAGGACATTGCTTCCATGATTCATTACCACCAGATGGGTTTTATCGGTCACCGCTTCAATGATGGACTCAGGATTTACCTGTGCATTGGAAAAAGGGATATAATCCAGATAAATCATCCCTGTTTTTTCCAGATAATGAAGAGGCCGGAGCACAGAGTTATGTTCAAGGGCGGTTGTAATCACATGGAATTTTTCGGTCTGTGATGCAGCAAACCCATGAATGAGAGTGTTTAAGGCATCGGTTGCATTCAACGAGAAGACGATTGTATCCGGAGAATCTTTACCAAAAAATTGTGCTACCGTTTCCCGACCTTCGGTCAGATAATCCCTCTGTGCTCTGCCAGTTCCCCTTCCTCCCCCACCGAAGGGTAATTCCAATGATTCCTGAACGGCCTGAATAACTTCCGGCGGTTTTGGCCAGCTGGTTGCAGCGTTATTCAGATAGATAAGGGGGTTTTCTTGTTTCAATAATACATACTAAGGGATAAGGTCGCAAAAAGGTTTTGCAGGGTGAAAATTTCTAACAAATGTCACAATTGAGATAGTTGACTGAAAATGGAGAGATGGTCCAGGGGTTATGTCCCGATGATCTCTGTTCGTTACAAACGAATAAATAATCAGAAAATAACATATCATAATTGTGCTCAAAAGTGCCCTGAGACAAACCATCATTGATCAACAAAAAATCCTGGACTTTGATGAACAGTATGTCCCCCGAGACATTCCTCTTGAATCACTCCTTCAGTCAGAAGAAATCATCGTATTATCCGGGATTCGCAGGTGTGGTAAGAGTACAATCCTTACCCAGTTGTCAAAAATACTTGATGGCAAGTTTCTTTATATTAATTTTGATGATATCAGGTTTTCAGATTTTAATCAAGAAAACTTTCAGCATATTTATGAAATTTTGGGCGAACTCTTTGGACCTGATGCACACGTGATCCTACTTTTGGATGAGATCCAGAATATCCACGGTTGGGAACGCTGGCTTAACAATCTCCATACTTTTAAGATCAAAACCATTGTGACTGGATCAAATGCATCGGTTCTCAGCTCTGAACTGAGTACATATCTTACCGGACGACACAAAACAATCAGGGTCCATCCATTTTCATTCAGGGAATACCTTCGATATTACTCCATATCCTGTGAGAATCCTGAATTCGTTTCATCAACACAGAAGGGAGAAATAATCCGCTATCTTAGAAAATACCTGGAAGAGGGAGGATTTCCTGCAGTTATCCGTTCTGGTGATATCGCTCTTTCCGAGCAGTACCTGACAGATATCATATACAGAGATATTGTGAGCAGATTTGGAATTCGTGAGATCAAGGAATTGAAGGATCTGACAGTGTATCTGATTTCCAATGCTGGCAGGATGATATCATACAAAAAACTTGCTGATATTACCGGCCTTAAAAGTGTAAGCACGATAAAGAATTATCTTGATTATCTGGAGCAGGCATTTCTTCTCTTCCGGATTGCGCCTCTTCATTATTCACTCAAAGCAACCAGCAGGGCATCACATAAAATCTATGCAGGGGATCTTAGTTTTATCCAATCAGCAGGATTTCATCTGTCCGAAGATCTGGGTCAAAGAATAGAAAATCTCATATTCCTGGAGCTGCTCCGAAGATATCAGGAAGTATACTTTTACTCTGGCTCTGGAGAATGTGATTTTCTTGTTAAAAAGAATCAGGTAGTAGAAGAAGCAATTCAGGTATCCTATTCACTTAGTGATCAAAAAACTCTGGACAGGGAGATAAAAGGGCTTACCCTCGCAATGGAAAAATTCAATGTGAAAAAGGGACTTATCCTGACTTTTGAAGACGAAGAGTTATTTGATATTCCTGATATTAGAATATCAGTTATCCCAATTTGGAAATGGCTGTTAACAGCCCCATAATTTTTTTTCGGAAAAGGATAACACCCAAAACGACCGGATGTCTAACTCATTTTCCGGAGTATCAACTCCTGTTTCATCGTGCTCACCGATTCTATGTACGCGTTCTCAACGACTTGAGAATTACCCATAACATCCATGAGAGTAACTGAGGTTTCCCTTTTTATTGCACCTACGATATTCCGGGTAATCTTCTCCTGCTCTTCTGAATCTGCTGTCTTTACATAAACGGTAAACTCACACATATGACTCTCCTGTTTTGTATCATATGGATCTTGTAATATTCCAATGTTTTCATGAAAATTTTATAATTCCATGTGAGTATGAGAACTTCATCATGTGATTTCAGATACTCATTAAGGCCATCCGTAATATTTATATCATTACGGATATCCTAATTATGTAGCACATGGATCCGACATCCAGATTACGGCTCTCCCTGGGATTTGTTTCAACGGTCATGAGTATGATCTTTGGAACAAATAAAGGGAGAAAAAACCTTCTCAGCCCGGGAGCCATTGAGATACTCTACTCATCATATTTCTCCAGGATTTGTATGGGAGATATTGCCGGAATGCTTGAGATATCCCCCAGCTCTGCTACAGACCTGGTCAATTATCTTGAGCGGGAGGGGTATGTTAGACGCGTTCCTGATACAGAGAACAGACGGAGTATTCAGGTGATACCTACTGAAAAAGGTGAGGAATGGATCCTTTCTACTGAAGAAAAGATCTATGGATTTCTCGAATCCGGTCTTTCCAGGTTGACACCTGATGAACAAAAACAGTTTGCTGACCTCTGTACACGGTTTTCAGGCGTACATGATACTGCCAGTTTCACCTCATCACTGAGAACATTCCGGGAAACAGGAAGTCAGAATCGGATCTCGCTCATCCAAAGACGAAACGGCAGACTGCTCAGGTTGGAAGAAGTTGTTGATGGACGATATGCACATTCACATGAAACAGACATAAAAGAGGAACAAATGACATTAAAACCCAGAATACCAGAAACATCAGAAGGAATACAAGATGAAATTACCGTAGAGCAGTATGACCATATGCAAAGAGGGCTTCGGGATAACGGGCATCTCCCGGTTGAGGAACTGATCCGGGCGTCAAAACCAGGAGATAGTGCTCTTGAAATTGGTCCTGGACCCGGGTACTTTGGTCTAGAATGGCTGAAACATACAAAAAAAACTCACCTGACCGGCCTTGAGATAAGTCCTGCCATGATTCGTATGGCAGAGAAGAACAGCAAGGATTATGGTCTTTCTGACCGTTCAATCTATCATGAAGGAAATGCCCTCTCTATGCCATTTGCAGATAATTCATTTGATCTTGCGTTTTCAAACGGATCCCTGCATGAATGGGAAGATCCGGGAAAGGTTTTTTCAGAGATATTCAGGGTCTTAAAACCAGGCGGGGAGTTACGTGTGAGTGATCTCCGAAGGGATCTGTCACCAGAGATCTACCAGTTCATGCTCGATAGTTGTAAGGGGCCGGAGATCAAAAAAGGGTTTCAAACCTCAGTTCAGGCAGCGTATACAAAAGAGGAGTTAGAGATCCTGTTACAGGATATCGGTTTTACCTGGGTACAGGTTATCGCTCACCCATATGGACTGGTTGCTGTGGGAAAAAAATAATTTTTTTATCCCTGAATCAGAACTTCAGGTTTGGCAATGAGGTTTCGGTCATAATAAAATTCGAGATAAACCGTATTTCCTTGATATTTTTCGGCCATGAGATCATATTTACCATTTAATTTTGAGATGTTTGTATCACCAAAAACACCATGAGTATCTCCAACTTTCATTGATGTTATCCCATTTGCCCATGTTTCTGAATAAGTTCTGCTATTTGTAATATTTGCCTTGCCTATTTCTATAAAATTATTCTCTGCATCATCACCAAAAGTCCGGGTAGGCCTTAAAATTATTGAGATATCAGATACAGGTAATGGATCACCAGAAACATGAGTAATCAAAAGACTGGCATTGTTGGGATCAGCAATGCGATTTTGATGAAAAGTGGCCTGCAAAGTAGCCGAAGGAGGTTTTTCTTTGGTATCCACAAGTCCTCCGGCAAAACTATTCACAATCGCAGCAATAATTAAGGTCAAAGTTAACATGAGAAGAACGCCAATAACAGGCGAGACCCCTGAATCCGTTGTCATCAGTAATCTCCTTCAATAATGAACTCTTGGTTGTAAATTGTGGACTGTGATGGAATATGAATGATTTTTATATCAACAATACCTCCGGCATCGACCAGTGCATATTGATCCCCGAAAAAAGCCTCAATTCCATCCGTATTATTTACAATCATTTTTGTTCCGCCTAGAAGGGTATAATTACCAAAATCTTCAACTAATGGGTTTCCTCTACTTGGGACGAGCCCCAGGGGATATTTAAAACCGGGTACTGTAATATTTCCACCAGAATATGATCCTGAAGTCCATGATGTTATGATCTTTAAATCTCGTGTGGGTATCCCATTCCCTGCTGATAATACAGTCATTGAAACGTTAACATAATCACCTTTTACCAACTCGGTTTGTAAAACTAATTGTGGAGGTTTACTTTTTGTCTCTGACATTCCACCAACGTAACCGGATATTATCGCTGCAAGAATCACGGTGACAATAAGCATAAGCATTATTCCAATGACTGGAGAAACCGCAGGATCTTTTATCTTTTTTTCATTTCCGACGGATTGGAAAAAACTTTGGAAAGGTGTACCTCGAATTATTTTCTCATTGATTACTCTATTATTGTTCATATCATATGTCCACGAAATAACCACAATTATTTTGGATTAGATAAAAATAAATTTAATTGATGAGACATAAAAAACCTTTGATTATAATTCCAATTCTTTTTAAAATAGTGATTATAGGGGAAAAACTATTGATTCGTAGCTGAAAGATAACACGGCATGCACACCCGCTTTCCATCAAGTTCGCGGGTTTTTGCATCGGCTACCATCTCACCACAGCATTCACAGGGAATTGACTGAAATATCCTCGCTTTCTGGGGTGGCTGCATATCAACAAATTGTATCTTCAGAATTTTCTCTTCTGGTGCTGAAAGTATTGCATGAACACCCTGATGAGCAAGTTCCTGGTATCGTGCTTTTTCTTCCTCTGTTGCATGGCCGGAGAACACCTTTGGTCTAAGCGAATTCATCTCTTCAGGCAGGAATCCATCAAGACTGGTCACAACACGAACGGCTTTGTTGCTCTTCCTGCAGTAAAAAGTAAACGCATGTTTTCCATAATCATGAATGATGAGATTTCCTTTGCCTGCCGTGCATCCGGTAATGAACTGGATGGCATCAACACCACAGGCATTGGTCTCTGCGATTGCTACCAGTTCTTCATCTTTTGGACGCTCTACTCCGAGTGCTTTCAGCGCAGCAACAGCGACCCGATAGCCGGATGCAAGTCCACCGCATGAATGTCCATGAAACTCAACTGCCTGTTCATATGACCCGTAATTGCCCCGGGCGGGTTCTCCGGCGGATGATGAAATACACATATGATATTAGGTTATCGGTGGAAACACATATATCCATCGTTTTTGTGTCTGAATTGTATTATGAGTGACTCTTTAAATTGAAAAAATTGAGATAAAGAAAGAAAATCTATCAAAAATAGTTACTCAATTGTGAAAATTTATGAAATTATTTTCAATAGTTTTAAATTTCATAATAATCGTATAATTAATTAAGATGTCTTTAAAATTTGTAAAGTAAATTAAGACGGATTGTGGCTTAAAATTACTTTATTAAAACAGACATCGGATTTCTTAATGAATGGCAATCATTCCGGATGAATGAGGAATACAATGAAACGAACGATAATCTTCCTGATAGCATTCTGCTGCCTGGTTATACCATTATCAGCAACAGCTGAAGATGATCTCATGTATGACCTTGGGTCGCGGGCAGCGGAAGTAGGTATGGATCTTTTGAAATTTGAACCGGGAGCAGACAATATCCTGGCCCTTACCAATGCCGGCCATGCAATTGTGAAAGGAAAGACCACAGAACGTGCTCTTTCCGGCCTTACTGATATGTCCGGTCTTCGAAATGGTGACAATAATCTTTACCAGGTAAACCGCCCGGACTGGAAAGGGCTCTGGTTCTACTTTTATAACAAGGATTCAGGACTTGCTGCATATATGGAACCGGATGCAGCGTTCTACACCATGAGCACAGAGGAACGGACAGCTCTTCCGGCAGACAAGGCGTTCGGACAGGTTACGCTCATGAGTGCAAATCTGGACACACTCCTTGCAAACCCAAATGAAGGGAATACCACCTTTAACAAGAAAAAATTTGGCGGGAACGAGTTCTCGCTTGTAGGACTCTCAAATGTCTGGGCTGCAGGAGCAACCTATGATTTCATGAACGCTGCAGCATTTCATGATCATCTCTGTCCGGGTGTTACCAGTGGATATATGATAATCAAATATATTCAGAAGAACCTGCCGATCACGAATCAGTCGGCTGAAACGTACATCGACATCGGATGCCCGAATTGGTGCAAGGAAGATGCATTCCAGATGATCTGGGATAGTACCCCTGGTAAAAACAGTATGTTTGTTATGGCATTAAGCCCAGATGATGAAGCCGCCCTGAAGGCAAAGTATGGGACCCGTCCTGCAGGAATAATCATCAGATGGAATGATGCAGCCAAGAAAGGAAAAGGAGTTGCCCTTGGGTTTGACTTTGATACTATCAGCGAAGAAGTTGGAGTTGCAAACTGGACCGGACCATCCTGGGCTCCCAAGCTGGTGCAGGATATCGGCATGATGGATTATATTGACAAACCTGAATCAGTCATCACTACGCTTAAGGAGTTTGATATCGACGAGGCAAATTTGACAAAATTGAAGACAGCCGGGAATAACCCGTACAAAGTCCTGGGGATGCTGTAATTGCATTACCACCTGCATACAAAAAAATGTGAGTGATCATATGAAAAACCTGACAAAAATTCTGGTTGCAATCTTAATGCTGGTTTCTCTTGTATCTATACCAGCATGCATGGCTACTGATTCAAATGGAGCAGAGAGAACAATTACCGATGGATTTGGCAGAACGGTCACCATTCCAACAGAGGTAAAAGAAGTTATCTGTTCAGGCTCCGGATGTCTCCGGTATCTTACCTACCTTGATGGACAGGATCTGATTGTGGGTGTTGATAGTATTGAGAAAGAACCGCAGGCCATGGATGCTCGTGGATATGCACTCCTCAACCCACAGTTTAAGGATTACCCTTTATTCGGTGAATTCAGAGGAAAAGATGATCCTGAAAAGGTAATTGCTCTAGCCCCCCAGTTAATTTTTAAGACCGGAGCTTCAGGTCAGCCATCTGCAACAAATTCTGTCGAAGGGGATAAATTAACCGAAAAGACGAATATCCCCGTTGTTATGTTTCCTTATGGGTCACTAAGAACGGCTGCTGAACAGGCCGAGATGTTTGGTGGACTTCGTTTAATGGGAGAAGTAATTGGTAAAGAAGACCGTGCAAATGAACTGATTGCTTACATTGAGGAGACCATTTCTGATCTTAAATCCAGAACTAAGGATATTCCGGAGTCTGAACAAAAGACAGCATATGTCGGAGGTGTCAGTTATTCAGGAGCTCATGGAATTATTTCAACTGAACCGGCATATCCACCATTCCTATGGCTGAATATCAAGAATGTTGCAGGAAAAATGGGGACTCAACATGCTGATGTTGCAAAAGAAGCAATTGTTGACTGGGATCCTGAATTCCTGTTCATGGATGTTGGAACGCTACAGATGGACAGCGAAGGAGCAATTGGAGAATTGAAGAATGATCCGGCCCTTCAGGGATTAACAGCAGTGAAAGAAGGAAAGGTATACGGAGTTCTCCCATACAATTTCTATAACACGAATTATGAGAATGTTCTTGCAGATGCATACTACATTGGAAAGATCGTCTATCCAGAGAAGTTTGCAGATATTGATCCTGAAGCAAAGGCAAATGAGATCATGACCAAATTCCTTGGTTCATCTCCACTGGACAAAATTAACTCCCAGTATAAAAACATGGGATTCTCTCAAATCTCTCTTTGATGTCGATGAACAACCACATTTCCTTTTTTTCCGGAGGTGATAGATGTGCATGTCGCTGATGGAAGAATCCCAGCTGATTATCTCGGTTATGTCAGAATAAAATACCTCTGGATTGTTTTTGGAATTATTCTCCTATTCTTTCTGTTTATCATATCCATTTCAGTTGGTGCTGTCTCCATACCACCATATGATGTTCTTATGACACTTTTTGGACAAAATGTGAATCATAAATACGATGCAATCATCTGGAATATCAGGCTTCCACAGGCATTGACCGCAATTATTGCAGGTATTGGTCTTTCTGTGGCAGGGGTTGCGATGCAGTCAATTCTCAGAAATCCCCTG
This sequence comes from Methanospirillum hungatei JF-1, assembly GCF_000013445.1. Taxonomy (NCBI): domain Archaea; kingdom Methanobacteriati; phylum Methanobacteriota; class Methanomicrobia; order Methanomicrobiales; family Methanospirillaceae; genus Methanospirillum; species Methanospirillum hungatei. Next base: position 273,220 of record NC_007796.1, on the reverse strand, counting down.
GGATCGCCATTCACATTGGGAATATCCAATGCAGGTGCATTTGGAGCTGCAGTATCGGTGATATTTTTAGGGACAGGAAAGATACAATCCACCATTGCTAACCCGATTACCATAAATAACCCGTACATCACCACCATATCTGCATTCATCTTTTGTATGATTGCAACGGGAGTAATTCTTATGATCTCCCGAATTAGGGGAGCATCCCCTGAAGTAATGGTCCTCACTGGTGTAGCATTATCTTCATTATTTACTGCCGGGACCATGTTTCTGCAGTATTTTGCATCAGATACACAACTAGCCGCTGTTGTATTCTGGACATTTGGTGATGTAAGCCGTGCAAACTGGTCTGAACTCGGCCTTATGTCAGTCCTTGTCACCCTTGCCTGCATTTATTTTCTCTTAAACCGGTGGAATTACAATGCGATTGATGCGGGAAATGAGACTGCAAAAGGCCTTGGGGTGAACGTGGAACAAGTCAGGTTGTTTGGAATGACAATTTCTGCAATGATAACCGCCGTTCTTGTTGCATTTCTTGGAGTCATCGGATTTGTCGGCCTTGTCTGTCCCCATATGGTACGACGAATCATCGGTGATGATCAGCGGTACCTGATCCCCGGATCGTGCGTAATGGGAGGTATCCTGCTCCTGACATCTGACACCGTTGCACGGCTTATTGTTGCCCCATATGTCCTTCCTGTTGCAGTCCTTACAGCCTTTATGGGGGCTCCGGTATTTATTTATCTTATCATCAGGGGGTATAAGCGATGATTCTGAATGTTCAGGAACTCGGTTTTTTGTACAGGAATCACGATGTACTGCATGATATTGCATTTGAAGTAAATCATGGCGAAATAATGGCGATTCTCGGTCCTAACGGGGTAGGGAAGACCACACTTCTCAAATGCCTGAACAGGATACTTAACGCGAAAAAGGGCCATATTTATCTGGATGGATCAGAGATCCAAACACTTGAAACGCTTGAAATTGCCCGTCGGGCCGGATATGTTCCCCAGCGGGTTGAGACCGGAAGACTCACTGCGTTTGATGCCGTTCTTCTCGGCAGAAGGCCTCATATCGGTTGGGATGTGAGTGATCGGGATCTCCGTATTGTTGATGCCATTTTCAGCCGGCTGTCAATGGATAATCTCCGGCTCTCGTACATCGATGAGATGAGCGGGGGTGAACTGCAGAAGATCGCCATTGCTCGTGCACTTGTCCAGGAACCACGGATCTTACTCCTTGACGAACCTACCAGTAGTCTTGATCTGAAAAACCAGGTGGATATCCTTTCAACAATTGCAGGAATTGTAAGAGAACATGGAATTGCTGCAGTGATGACCATGCATGATCTCAATCAGGCACTGCGATATGCTGACCGTTTCATCTTTTTAAAAGACGGGTATATTCACTTCCATGGTTCATATGATGCCGTTACACCGGAGATTATTGAAGACGTATACGGTCTTCCTGTTATGATGGGAATGGTCGGAGGGGTGCGGTGCATTGTTCCTGGCCTCAGCCCTTCTGAAGCATAAACAAACATTAATTTATCGAATTTGACGATTAAAATGATAGACTGGGCTCACATATGGAAAGAACAGTATGAAGCAGGGAGCAGACTCAAAGAAGTCGGAGACTGTGCCTCTCTTTGGAATTCAAAAGAGCGTGCCCTTGAATTTCTGAATATGTCACGGGAAAACCCTGAACGGATAGAGCAGGTATTATCACGACTTCCGATAACCCATGAAAGCCGAATTCTTGATATCGGTGCAGGTCCCGGAACACTTGCCTTTCCGTTTGCAGAACGGGCAGCACATGTCACTGCCATAGAACCGTCTCCCGGAATGATTGAAGTCATGAAGGACCAGATTGCTGAATTACAGGTACATAATCTTACTATTGTTCCAAAACGATGGGAGGATGTCGATCCTTCTTCAGATCTTACGGAAAGATTTGACATCATTGTTGCATCGTACTCTCTTGGAATGCCCGATATTAGTGCTGCCATTGACAAAATGCTCGCTGTTTCTTCTGGCCAGATATGGCTTTTCTGGTTTGCAGGAACAACACCCTGGGAACGGCACATGGAACGGTTATGGCCGGATATACATAACGAATCTTACTCACATGGTCCGAAATCTGATGTTTTGTATAATGTGCTGTATCAAAAAGGGATTTACCCGAATATGACGGTGCATGAGATGAAATATGAGAAAAAGTATCAATCCATGGACGATGCAGTCTATGAAATGAGGCGGCAGATTGGGTGTTCTGATAATTATGATCCTCTTATCAAAGAATATCTCAAGGATAAAATTTACATGAACGGACAGTCTTTCATCGAAAATGGCATGACCACACGGGTATGTATGTGGTGGGATTCGAATCAGTACCCCAAAAAATGATGTAAATCACATGAAATATAGGAGTTGCATGTAATATGAAGATACTTATTTGTGGAAAAGGAGGCAGCGGAAAAAGCACTCTGACCGCTCTTCTTGCAGAGTATTATGGAAAAGATGGAAAAAAAGTCATGGTCGTAGATACCGATGAATCAAATCTCGGACTTCACCGGTTCCTTGGAGTGAACCATCCGACTGATCTTATGGATCAGATGGGAGGAAAACAGGAACTTTTGGGGAAGATGATGTCAGCCATGAAGAGTTCTGAGGGCATTATGAATCTACAGTTATTTGACCAGGAATGGAAGCTTCAGGACATTCCCCCTGCCTGTATTGCAGAAAACGGTACCGTGAGACTTCTTTCTATCGGAAAGATACATCATGCCGGTGAAGGATGTGCCTGTCCCATGGGTTTTGTAGCCAAACAGTTTCTGAAAAACCTCAAACTCTTGGATAACGAGATGGTGATCATCGATACTGAAGCTGGTCTCGAACACTTTGGACGGGGAGTTGAGGAAGGAGCTGATGCTGTTCTGATGGTCCTTGACCCTTCGTATGAGTCTGTTCTTCTCGCAAAAAAAGCTGCAGATATGGCCGCGTCCCTGAGTCTTCCGATGTACTTTGTTCTCAATAAAGTCACACAGGAAATCAGTACCCAGATGAGAAAAGATCTCCCCGCTGACAAAATCATCGGAGAAATCCCTGTTGATCAGAACCTCCTGTCAGCAGGACTTGCCGGGAAGGAGATAACCGGTTCATCACAGTCTGTTATGCCGGTTATCCAGAATATCATCGCAGGAATAAAAAGTTCCTAAAGAACAAGAAACATTCTTTATTTAAAAAATTTATATCCGAAGCGGCATGGTTTTTTTATGGAGAACCACGCTTGCCAGAATCAGGATAATTGTGAATGCCAGCAACATTCCAAGATCAAAACTAATCGGAAAACTTCCTGCACCGGTATACGAAAACCGTACAATATCGGTAAAGTATGTAAGGGGTGAAATAAAGGCTAATATCTGGCCCAGCGGAGGGAGCTGATCAACCGGCATAAAAATTCCGGATATAAATATCAGGGGAAATTTCACCAGAGTTGATAAGAGCATGATATTCTGGGGGATAGCAGTTGGCGGAACAGATAACAGAATTCCGATTGCTGAAAAACATAGTGCTCCAAGAATAATTACACAGATGAGTAAAAAAAAGTTCAAAACCGATGCTCCGAGTATTAGACCAATTATAAGTGCAACCAAGGTTACTGCAATACCAAATACCGAGGATGCTATCAAATCCCCAAGGATGATGGCTTCAGGAGATATCGGGCAGGAGACAAGCCGCTCTAAAGTTTTTGCCTGTCCTTCCCAGGGAAATATGACAGGGGAAACTGCGGTTGATGTGAAGAACAATGTCATTCCAAGCAGTCCGGATATTAAAAAAGACATGGATATCGGTTTGCTCCCCATGAGAAATGCCAGATAGAGAAATACCGGCATCAGTATGCCGGAGATCAGCACCGGGGGTTTATAGTAATAAATTCTGATATCTTTCTTTGCAACAGCCCATGCTCGTAGAACCTGTTCACCAATAATCCGGGTATTCATGAATACTGCCCTCCGGTCAGCTGGAGAAATACATCGTCAAGTGTTGGGGCGAGAGTATGTAAAGAAATAATCGTCAGCCCTTCCCGTTCACTCAAACGAACCAGTGAGCGGATGAGTGCATCGTTATTATCGCCAGAGATCTTCCATTTGTCTCCAATATGAGACATCTGCTTTATTCCCGGGATAATTCTGAGCAGGTCTTCAGATATTTCCTGTTCAAAACTTACTTCCACCTGGTGAAGTTTATCTATTGTATTCTTGAGTTTTTCTGGAGAATCGATCGCAATAAGCTTTCCTGACCTAATGATACCCACCTGGTGACATAGATTATTTGCTTCATCCATGTTATGAGTAGTAAGAAATATCGTCACTCCCCGCGTATTCATCTCCCGGAGCATTGAGAGAATCAGGCGGGAACTTGAGACATCCAGACCGCTGGTCGGTTCATCAAGAAAGAGTACCTCTGGCTCATGGAGAATGGCCATAGCGAGAACCAGGCGTTGTTTCATGCCTTTTGAAAAAGACTGAACCTTTCTCCCGGCATGTTCAGTTAATTCAAATGCCCTGAGAAGGGTTTCTGATTGTCTCCTGGCATACGCATCAGAAAGTCCGAATACCTCTCCCATGAACATCAGATTCTGCCAGGCAGTAAGATCAGGATATGCATTTGACGTTTCAGGGACCACACCACATTTCTGTTTTGCCTGAAGAGGAGCGGTAACCATGTTGTCGCCAAATATCTGAATATCCCCGGCATCTGGTTTTATAATACCAGTGATCATTCGTGTCGTCGTCGTTTTGCCTGCTCCATTCGGACCAAGAAATCCAAAGATTTCTCCCTTTCTAACAGAAAATGAGATATTATCTACAGCAGTGAGGGAACCAAAATGTTTGGTAAGGTCTTTGACTATTATTGCATCTGACATGATACCCATAAATGAGAAGATGAATTACTCGAATTTCTTCTCAAGAGCACGGAGTCTTCCATCAAAACTCTTTCTTATCTCATGGCAATTGCAGAATGGTTCTGGTTCAGGTGCGTTATAACCACTGCATGCACTGGTTTTGTTGTTTCTCTGGTGTGGAAAACACATAGGCGACACCTCGTCTCCTCACTTCACTATGATAATCATACTATTTAAACTATAACATTCATAGTAATGGAATGTCATGTGTGCCGATAAAGACCATGTTTATCTGTGTGCTACCGGAGGCATACTTTCCATTATCTCTAAAAAATGGGCCCTTTTAATCATTTACAAATTAGGAACCAGAGGAAGGCTCAGGTTTTCTGAATTCTCAACCGAACTTGATTCGATAAATCCTCAGGCGTTATCTGAAACCTTAAAAGACCTGGTACATGAGGGGCTCGTTGAAAGGGAATCATTTTCTGAAATTCCTCCCCGGGTAGAGTATTTCCTTACGACAGAAGGGCTGACCCTCTGGGAATCAATAAAACCTCTAATAGAGTGGGCTGCAGAGCGTGATTATCGTGATAAAGACCGATGTGAGAAGAAATGCAGGAAACAGATATGCCAGTCAAAAGAAAAAATATGCATGAGAAAAGACGATATGAGCCGTAATCTGTGAGGATAAATATCTAAACTCTCAAGATATTACTCCGGGTTATTTTTTAGGTAGTGTTTTTATTTAGATTATAATCCATGATCTTAAATTTTTATATTATAGGAGTTACGCAGAACAACCTCTAAAAAATTTATAGCGCATATTTTGGGTTCTGAATATATTCTGAAATTCCAACTTTTATGATTTGCCATTGAGCATCGTACGGAGTAACACCATTCAAAAATTTATTGACTTCGAATTGTAAATATGCCCGAAGTGAGCAATTAATATGATTTCGTTGGATAATTCCCTTTCTAGCTTGGCATTTTTCGACACCACATAGTTCTTTGATTGCCCTATGATAATTCTCGATTGTCCAGCAAATAGATCGTAAAACCAGCCTATCTTCATTATTCATCGGCAAAAAATTGGTTGCCCAATATCTACTTACACCTTTACGATTTAGTGAGTGAAAAAGACGAATAAATCCATATTTCTTTAAATGGACTTCTAATCCCTCCTCTGGTATATTTAATGATGACACTTGAACAATACCTTGGGCATCGGGATTGACCATACGATTTTTCTTAACTCGTGTGAAATAAAACCATCCAAGACGGTTAATCAACTTCAAATTTTCATTTCCGGAATACCAACTATCAAACAAGACAAAGGCAGGAGTAAATCCTCTCTTGAAAGCTGTCAAGGCCATTTCTTGGAGATGATCATTTTTGGTCTTATCATCAACATCCTTATCATAAATTCGATAATCAATTGGAAATGAAGTGATTCCATCTGTCCAAATTAAGGTAATCAATCCTATTCCTTTGATTACTTTGTGCTCTTTTCCACTCCACTGGTAATATGTACATTCGATTTTTTTGGAATGTTTTTTATCTAGAATAGTGTCATCCAGAACCAACCAGCCCCTTTTTCTGTCAACATATGCCTCAACTTCAGCCCACAACGTCTCAGGAGTTAGAGACTGTCTTGTTAGGAATCGATTGAAGGTATAATGTGATATCGAGAATTCAGACGTCGAATAACAATCAGCGACTTTTATACAAGAAACGTCGCATCGAGCTGCGATGAGGTAATTGACATAATCTACATCTGAAGGCTGCTTCGTTATAGGCACGTATATTATAGGTGTTGTCAATATATATAGATCTTTCTATAATAAAAGTTAACTGCGTAACTCCTATATTATTTTTATATATAGAGGCTGTTGCATAACTTCAAACAGTTAGTACAAAGAGGAAAAACCCAGATTTTTTTTCGACGATTTAAGTTCCAATCGAATGGAAATGGTCCTCTTGCGGAAATGACATTTTGGTTCTGCAACAGCCTCTATAATGCAACTTAATATAATATAAAATAACACAAATCAAATTTTTTTAATATTTTAAACACACATAAACTAATTATCATGAGAGAAACATATCACAAAATCTGGAGTTTGCTCTTCCTTATTTTGAGCTTTGTCACAATCTGCTGTTCTATGGGAGTAATTGCAGATGACGCCATACTTCGTATCGCAACCACGAATGAAGTCAAGTCACCAGCATTTATTGGCGATTATACCCTCGGCATTTTTAACCATCTTTCAAATCCACCCCTTATGCAGATGGATGAGAAAGGAAAATTAATCGGCCTGCTAGCAGACCACTTTGAGGTATCACCTGATAATACAGAATGGACATTTGTTATCAAGGATAACCAGTTCTGGAGTGATGGAATACCAGTAACGGCAGATGATGTTGCTTTCTCTATTCAGATGTATGGCACCAGTATTCCGAATGCAGGCTGGATTGGAGAGACACTAATTGACACACAGGTTGACGGTAATAAAGTAACCTTCAAATTCAACAAACCATACACAAATCTTGCCCTTGAATTTACCTCGTATAGTATTCTCCCAAAACATATCTGGGAATCTATTGAAAACCCGAATGAATTTACCAGTACCGGCCCGTATGTCGGAGCGGGACCTTATTATCTGGATAATGTTGATTTAAATGCAGGAAAAGTGATTTTTAAGAGAAATCCAAGTTGGAAGGGAAAGATATCAGATTATGAAACGGTCGAGATAAGCTGGTTTAAAAATGAAGATGCAGCGGCAAAGGCATTGGAAAGCGGTATAATGGACACCTACTGGAAGTATGCATCATCATACCCGTATGCAGCCATTGACTCACTCAGAAAAACCGGCAATTTTGAAATGCTGGAAAAACCAACAAGTGGGCTCACATTTTTAGGATTTAACCTGAAAAGGGAGCCAATGTCTGATCCAGCATTCAGAGAAGCAGTCAGTAGTGCCATAAATTACCAGGAACTAGTTGATATTTCAACACTAGGATATGGATTAGTGCCGAACAGGGGCTTTGTTCCTCCGGCCATGGATGGGTATATCCAGACAAAACCAATGGAATATAATCTCGAAACTGCCAAGAAGACCCTTGATTCAGCAGGATATAAAGATTCTGACGGAAATGGTATCATAGAGGCAGCAGATGGGAAAGATATTACTCTTGACCTATTAATTAGAAATTCCTATGCCCGTGAGGCAGAACTTATTAAAGAGTACCTTGAAAAAGCAGGAATCGGAGTTGAGGTAAGAACAGTTGAAGATAATACATGGTTTGAGATGAAAGACAAACTTGACTATGATATCACACTGACACGAACCACACCATGGGGAATGCTTATGCATGCCGGATGGGCAACGGGATATTTTGACAGCAGGAGAACGGGGCAGGGTGTCCTCCATACCGTTGATGATGAAGTCTTCCTCAAACTCTGTGATGATATCCTGAGTACAACTGATCAGACCTTACTCAACGGGTATGCAAAGGAAGTTCAGGAGTATTATGCAGAAAATCTGCCAGGGATTCCTCTGTACTGGAAGAATGATATAACCCCATACAACAAGAAGATTACTGGCTGGTACTCAAATCCACTGTATGGGATCATGAATGAATTCACCTTCACCGGTGTAAAATCCTCTGCCTGACCCATCCAGGCCTTTTTTTATGGTGATGATCCACCCGGCAGGTATTTTTTTATCCCGAAAATTGCTCAGATATATCCTTTCTTTTTTCTGCATTCTGTTGATAGTTTTTCTCCTACCCAGAATGATGCCCGGTGATCCGGTCTCGAACCTGGTTGGAGAAGATATTTACCTGTCACAGAGTACTATTGATTCATTACGAGCAGCATTTGGGCTTGATACCCCGCTTCATGAACAGTTTCTCATATATTGTCTCCAGATCATGCATGGAAATCTTGGATACTCCTATCATATGCATGGGCCTGTTTTTGAAATTCTCATCAGCAGAGCATGGTGGACTCTTTTGTATACCATTCCCTCCATTATTATCGGTGCATGGATTGGTATATCCCTTGGAGCACGAGCGGGTTTTCAGAGTGGAAAATGGTGGTCAGATGCAATATCTTTAATAGCTCTTGTCATATCTTCAACCCCACCCTATCTTCTCAGTCTTCTTGTCCTGGTCCTATTTGTCTACCATCTCGGTTTATTCCCTTTCAAAGGGTTTTACGATACCTATAATCTTCAAAGTATCCTCTACCATCTCATATTGCCAACGTTCGTTTTGATCTCATTTTATACTTCAAGAAATATTCTTATCATGAGAGGTGCGGTATTAACCGAAAAGGAACTCCTTTATCCACAGTTTGCCCGGTCACTGGGTATTTCTGAACGGAATATATTGCTCCATCATATCAGAAAAAATGCAATAATTCCACTGATAGCACTAATCGCTCTTGACTTTGGATTTCTTTTTTCAGGTGCACTTTTTATCGAGATTGTCTTTTCCCTGAATGGAATGGGGAGCCTTATGTATGACGCAATCCTTGCCAGGGATTATCCGATACTGACCGGATCACTCCTTATCATTGCAATCTTTGTCATTATTGCCAATATCACTGCAGATATCATGTCACTTATTATAGATCCCCGAATCAGGAGAAGTTCATGACCATGGTAATTTTCCCTTCATGGTTAAAAAAAATGGGATATTCTCCGACATTATGCATCATTATCCTTGGAATATTTGTATATGCGGCCATTTTTCCCAAGACTATCTCACCATATAGTCCGGATATCCGTTTTTCGCCGTATGGAGAACCTGATGAGAATCATATCCTCGGAACTGATGACATGGGATATGATGTTCTCACACTCCTTATTTACGCAACCAGGATATCTCTCATAATTGGCGTTTTCACCGGTATTCTCTCGTTATTTATCGGAACCTCAATTGGAATTGTAAGTGGTTTTCTCCAGGGATGGGTTGATGACCTGATGATGGGAGTGACCGATATCACCCTTATTATTCCGAAAATTCCGGTGATTATCCTTATTGCAGCATATTTGCATCCCAGCATCTGGATACTTATCATTGTACTTGGTTTGTTTTCATGGGAGACAACCGCCAGGGTTGTACGGACAAAGACTATGCAGATTCGTAATTCCGGATTTGTCCTTTCTTCCCGGTGCCTGGGATTTTCATCTTTTTCAATTATAATTCATGACATTATCCCGGTGATTTACCCGGTTCTTCTGCCAAAATTTATGCTCACAATTGCCAGTGCCATGATATCTGAAGCATCACTCTCATTTCTGGGATTGTCTGATCCCATGATGGAGAGCTGGGGAAAGATGATCGCAGATGCGTTTGATCATGGGGGATTTATTCGTGAAATGTGGTGGTGGTTTCTTCCTCCTGCGATATGCATGTGTGTAACGGTGCTTGCTATCACCCGGATAGGTATGATTTATGAAAGTAATGAACCGGAGATGGTATTTGAATGAATTCTCCTTATCCGATACTTGACATTTCAAACCTTTCCATCACCTTTCTTTCAGATGGAATAAAAATTCCTGCGGTATCCAGTTTTTCCTGTAGAATTATGCAAGGGACATGTACGGCAATCATCGGGGAGTCTGGATGCGGAAAATCTGTTGTTGCTCATGCAATTCTCCGTCTGCTTCCAAAAAATTCACAGGTTGAAGGCACAATAATTTTTAAAAATCAGAATATTTACAGACTTGATGAGAGATTGTTACAGAGCATCAGGGGAAAAGAGATTGGTATCATGTTCCAAAGTCCAGATAGGGCACTCAATCCGATCTACCGGCTTTATAAACAGATGTTCCAGCCACTTGATACACATAAAGTTGTCCCTGTACAAGAGAGAGAGGCACACATCCATAAGGCACTTATAAAAGCAGGATTTTCAAATCCTGAACTGGCTGCAAGGCTTTATCCATGTCATTGTTCCGGAGGGATGAACCAGCGTGCTGTCACTGCAATCATCCTATCTCTTGAGCCGGATCTTGTAATTGCTGATGAACCAACAAAAGGACTTGACAGATCAAAAATTCTAGACATTCAGGCCTCATTACAAGAAGTTTTACATGAAAAAAGGACTTTGCTCCTGATTACTCATGATATCAGACTTGCTCATACTATGGCTCATCATATCGTGGTCATGTATGCAGGAGAAATTGTTGAAGCAGGTCCTGCAAATGCAATTCTGTCCTCACCATCTCATCCATATACCAGAGGTCTGATACAAAGCCTTCCGGAGAACGGGTTTAATCCAATTCCAGGATGTGCCCCTCCACTGACCAATCTTCCTGAGGGATGCAGGTTTGCAGACCGGTGCTATCAGGTAACAAAGTTGTGCCATAAAAGGCCTGCAAAACTTACACAGGTGAATGGAAGAATGATACGATGTCATCGGTATTGATTGAAGCCAAAAATGTATCTAAACGATATCGAAACGGCCTGGCTGGAGAGTGGCAGCAGATACTTACCAATGTGTCCATGATGGTGCATGATGGAGAAACTGTAGGAATATGTGGACCGTCTGGTTGTGGGAAGAGTACCTTAAGTCGCATTCTAGCCGGGCTTGAAGAACCGGATAAAGGGGAGATATGGTTTCGGACAATTCTTCTTTCATCTGTAGATAACAAGATACGAAAAGAGATGAGAAGAAAGATCCAGATTTTATTTCAGGATCCGGGAAGTTCATTTAATCCGGTCAGAAAATTAAATGTCTCAATGAATCGGCTTATCAACCTCCCAGGCGTCACCTTGCCCAGGCAGGGATTTTCAGAAATCCTGCATAAAGTAGGATTACATGAGGAGATTCTCTCCCGGTATCCACATGAAATATCGGGAGGACAGGCACAGCGTCTTGCTCTTGCCCGCATTCTTCTTACTAAACCTGAACTAATCATCCTTGATGAGCCTACATCCGGACTTGACATTTCAGTGCAGGCTCAAATACTCAGGTTACTTAAGGAAGTAAAAAAGAGAGAAAAGATGTCATATATTATCATCTCCCATGACTCTGATGTCCTCTCCTTTATGTCAGATCGTATATATTCTATGGAAAACGGAGCATTATCATGAATTAAAATTATCTCAATCTGAAGACGTAAAAAATTAAGAGAAGAAGAAAATAAAGGAAAAATAAGGTAAATTTAGCCCTATGTCTTTAACCCCAGGGTCTTTTTCATCTCTTCCATATCAATTCCGGTCTTGAGCCGTCCACCATAGAGTAATTTTATCGACTCTTTATCAAGTTCTGATAATTCAGTATTTCTGACACCTCCCACCTGATAGAAGAAACTATCCCTTTCTGAATAGGTTGTTCCATGCATTCCCATGCTATAGAGTGTACCATAAAGCATGTAGTATTTCCGATCTTCAAATGACATGGAATCAACCAGATAGAGGTGATCATTTCCTACAATGCCTATGAGTTTTCCTTCTGAATCCTTAATCAGACGCTCATCGCTCTTTCGGTTATCCTTGAACTCATCAAGCATCTTTTGGGGGATGATCTTGATGTTATAGAAATTATAGGGAACATCTGCATAATTCGTCTTCAGGAACCCGAGAGCCAGTTCTTCATCTTCGAATTCGGTTGTATCAGAGAGGGTATTCAGGAGTTTCGCTAATTCAAGAAGATATTGTGTATCATCAGATGTATAGTACGCATCAAGCCAGAACTGGTAATCCTTATTGGATTTAAAGAGATTCAATTTTGCATTGTCATTACCAAAGACAATATCAACAAGATGTTCTGCAACGTCTGTTTTATCAAAGGTCTTTCCTGCCTTGCCAGTTTCTTTCTGAAGATCGACAAGGTCTCCCCGGATGTAGAGTTTTCGAGGAGAGACGATACCAATGATGTCACCGTTTTCGTTTCTGATAAGTGATTCATCACTGTTCAATTCATTTTTCATGGATTCCAGGTCTTTGGGCGAGACAATCCTGATATTGTAAAAATACCGATCATCATCCGTTCGTTGGATTTCAGAGCCGGATTCAGATGGACTTTTTGATACTGGTGCTGTTGTTTGTTCATTGTGTACCGGTGACTGATCCGATTCCGGTCCTGATGCGAATACACACCCGGCCGGGAGAAGGATTGCTACGAGGCAGGCCAGAGAAAAAATGGTATACCACTTCATTTGATTACTCCTGTTTCATATTTTGTTAATATAGTATTACGAAATATTGGTATTAATAATTAAGTTGTTACGATCTCTAGAGATCCTATAGATCTATTGAAAATATTGTTTTTTGTTCAATTTTTATTGATATTATTCTTTTGAGACTATACCCAGGGTTTTCTTCACTGCCTCAACATCAAGGCCGGATTGGAGACGTCCCCCATACAAAAGTTCTATTGCCATTTTATCTAATGGAGATAATACAGTCTTAATTCCATGATTATAAAAGAAACTATCCTGCAACTTACTCTCCCCATGAAATCCCATGCTAAAGAGAAGTCCTTTGAGAAGGAAATGTTTTCGTTCATCTCCGGAGAGATCATTCAGAAGAAAGAGATGATCATTTCGAACTAATGCGACTGAAACCCCATTATTGTCCTTCAGAATCTGTTCTTTTGAACTATCACGCTTATCCAACTTTTCCTTCAGCAAATCTTTGTCAACAATGCTAATTTTATAATAAATATAGGGAATCGGATTGTAATTTGGCTTATATGAAGGAAGAGCGATATCATCATCACTGAACCTGGTAGTCTGGGAGAGATCATTTATCTCCTCAATAAATTCACGAATTGTCTGAAGATCTTCAGGGCGATACATCGCATCAAACCAGATGAGGTATTCCTTCGTATTATCAAACAACTCAGTTTTCGAATTATCACGACCAAATGTGATATCGATCAGATGGTTCCCCACTTTCTCATCAGTACTGTCTTGAATAATCTGCCTGACCGGAAAGTCCTCTTCATTCAAATCACCACGTAAATACAGTATTCCAGGAGTAAGAACGCCAATAAATAGACCCCGTTCAACTTTGAGTGGGACTGCCTGTTTTCCATAATTAAGCAGAACGGTTTCAAGCATCTCCGGTGAGACTATCCGAATCTCAAATAAACCTACTGTATCATCATAACTGACCAGATTCATTGACTGTGAGGGTTCTCCTGTATTCACCTCTGCATATCCTGCAGTGAATATGAAAACTGAAAGAAATAAAGACAAAATCAGACGAATCAGAATTTTTTCTCGCATCATGTACTTTGGTAATTCATACCGGGTAATATTTTTCTCATGAAAACCAATAACACTCACGAATAAATCATTTTTCATAGAGAGATCATGAATTCTGATTCAATTGCGCATGAAGAATTACCCTGCATGTATGAGCATAGTGTGACATGAAATGGATCCCGCAATCTTCAGATAATTTTTTCTATTCCCGGCATGGATGATGAAGTCATGGTCGAATCCGTAACCGTGATGATATCTGGTATATCCTTTTTTGTTCGACGAATCTTTAGTACATCCTCGACAAATATCTGCACATTTTTTAAAAAACGCTTATCAATCGGGTGTTGAATGCATTCACCAGATAATCGCTCCCGTATTCGTTCCGCCATATCATGTGGCATCTCCCTGAACCAGTGATCATCATCAAGCATTACAAGCCGACTTACAGAATTGTTCTTCTGTTTTAATTTGGTCTCAAGAAAAAAGGCATTCGTTACTGAAATATCCAGATCCCCTGAACCATGTAGAATTACTGATGGGGCATCAAGTGTGGATAATAATGCAGAGGGTGATGATTCATCTGAAAATAACCTTTTTGGAATCGGTAACTCGAGGAAATGATTCAATTCCTTTAGTTTAATCTTTTCTCTTCCTCTTCGGGCTGCCTGCAGGATCTTTCCAAGGTTCTTTATAATCAGTGCAGTATCCGGATCAACCGGAGAATAGTTCTTTACCCCAGCAGATTGCAGATTCAGATCCTTAAAGGGGAAATATTTCTGAGTAAGAATTGATTCAACATCCGAATAGATACCACTTGCAACTATAAATCCTGCAGGTTTCAGACCATATGCAACCAGCTCACACATCATACACACTCCAAACCCGTGCCCGAATAATACAGATTTATTCAGATTACAGGAGGATTCTTTCATTAATTTTTTTATTGTTACATATGCATCGGGGATTTGTGTAGCAGCTAATATGGTAGCATCAGATGGAATTTCATCAACTTCCATTGGACAAGACAGGGTAAGTACGCCAAATCCGCTCTGATAAAAAAAACGGTATATCTCATCAATGAATTTTTCCTCCCTGATCCAGATGTCTTTTCGTAGTCCGGGCCCACATAGGGGAAGTAGTCCATACACCCAGTCAGGAATTAGTATGACAACTCCTGGCTGGGAAGTATGAGGAGGGAGGGTTAGATTCCACTGAAGAATTGTATGAGGTGGAGCAACGTGATTGTCCATATATCACTTTAAGTGATTTAATAATTATTAATACTTATTGCCAACCAAGTCATATTTGAGCGCGGTTAAAAATCTCAAATAGTAATTTATTTAAAAATTAAATATTAATTTTTCAATTTATTCAAAAATCGTTTATCAGATATTGTTTGCAGGATTGCTAAAAAAATAAATTTCGTAACATTTTTAGATTGGCTGGATAATGATATAATGAGATAGCAGTACCAGGAAGATATTCATTCTGAAAGAGGTCCGTTTATGGATGAGATACGACCTGTTCTGAACAGAAAGCATGGTGAGACGTGATTTTGGATATACCTGATACTGCTATCGTCGTTTTTCATTAATTCAGTATAATAATTCAGGTTGCATAGTTACGGTAATTTTTTTATATTTCAATATGCAGAATAGGTGACAGATATATCCTGATTTCTAAAATTAAAAGGGATTTTTACTATCAGAAAATCATAAAAAATTAAATCAGGGTAATTGCATCCCCGCATTTCCAACTCATTTTCCTGACCAGTTCAGGCATTGTAGAACAGATGATTGATGTATCAGCATGCTCATGTGCATACGTATCACTGGATTTGGCAGGAGAGATCTCAGTATGTAATTCAGAGCGAAGATTATCAATAGTCACGTGCTCAATCCATGGATCAACATCACTGATGATGATACTGTCCACAACACCATCAAGTTTCTTTGCAATCGCCCAAGAGACAAACCTACCTCCCAATAAAGCCACCGTATCACCAATCTGACCGTCAAGTGCCATTGAAACAATATCCTGTACAGTCTTGAGAACATGAGTCCGGGAGAATACCGGAGTATGGGGAAGACATGCCCAATGTGCATCTCCTACATACGTATATCTGATCTTCTGTGGATAGACAGTATCAATTCCTACGACCTTCACCGCCCGTGCAAGTGCTTCTAATTCACCTTTTTGAATTGGAGTATGTGTCCATCGATCCCGGACCTCTTCTTTTATAATCTGTAAAATCCGCGGTAATCCAAAATAACCTCTCTTAATCTTACCGGGAGAATAGCCACACATATACCCGTGGTGATTCTTTGGAAAACCTGTAATTATTGCATTCAATCCAGCCCGAAGTCCAATTCTGCATTCATCTTCATATGCACCATTGGTAGCGACAATCTTCCCCGGAACCAGAATGCGGGCGATGGCTACAGCCCTGGCAAATGCTGTGAGGCGGTCTGTTGAGCAGTTAAAAGGCCCTCCTTCCAGGACAAAAACATCCACACCCATATCAAGAGCTGCGGTAAATCCCTTTATTAAATCATCATATCCATCACCAACGAACATGATTGCCTCGATCCCTTTCCCATATTTTCTCGCAAGGTCTGCAACTTCCTGCGCCTCATCCAGGGGAGCTGCATGACCATCAGCACCCTGAACACAGGTAAGATTCACGGCAACCGATGACGAAATTTTCACCCATTCATCCCGATCTGATAGCGCATCCTGCTCAACATCCAAAAGCCGTGAGTGAATCCGATCTCGTGGACAACCGGAAAAAGGAGGTCCTTCATTATAGCATTGACCATTACAACCGATAATTTGAGGAGGCAGCCTCATAGGACCATATCTCCCGAAATGATCAAGGTCCAGGGGTACTTCAGTTATCTCCCGTACTTCTTTTAAAAGATCGATTCCTTTCATACCATGTGCTTCAGCAATATCTGCAAAGGCATATGCGCATACATGAATAGATGCTCCAATACTATCGGCAAGCATACAATTGCCTAAAATATCAGTCTTTTCAAGATCAGATGCACAGGTGCCTACAAGTATTTCTGTAAGATCACACCCCAGAGGGAACCGTTTAAAGGTATTTCCGAGTTTAATTGCTTCTTCACGGTTTAGCGACGTGACCGCGTCGATGACGTCACGTGGACCCTTTTCGATTTTAGAGAGTTCCCATGCAGCATCAGGGTCATTTATGGCTTTTCTAATTAAATCATGCATAATACAACCCAAAAAAATTTTATACATATGAATATGTGTTAAAAATTTTAGTATTTTTGCATTTATTAATATGATATACATTAAATTTAAGAATATACCTATTCGTTAATTACTGGGAATAATTTTCTGACAATTCTTAAATTTTGTATTCAATATGGATTCAAAATGGCGAAGACACATCACTACCCCGGATTTCTGTCTGGACATGATCTCACATGCAGATGAGAATCGGAGATCAGCATAGTGTTCTGATGTAATTACCTCACTTCCCTTCTCATAGACCAGGGCTATCCCCCCTTTCCCGACACCGGCACAGGTTCCGATGCCAATATCTGCACAGGTCAGATTTTTTACTGCCTGGGCCATCAAAAAAGCCATTAGCAGATCCTGGTCCTGGTTGTATATCTTAATGTCATTTATTACTTCAGCAGGAGGAAGGGGCTCAAAGTGAAGAATAGTCCGAATGCCTGACAATGTCGGGATGAAAAGACCAGCTATCACCGATATTGGAAAGTCTTCCGGGTCAGTGCTCCAATGATACGTAAGGGGATATCCCATGGAAAATGCATGAATCTCACGTGAGATTAACCCATGCGTAAAACATTCTGCAAGGGCTACCCTGATAACCATGTTTCATGAAGGAGTGTTAAAATTTCTGCCGTCATTACCTCAGAAACCCGATCCAGGATATGGGGGGTCACCGGTTCCCAGTCACGGATGAGTTTTCCGGTCCCAACTAATATGTGGCCCTTAATCTGCTGGTCACGAAGAGATTTCACAATCGGATTATGAGGGTCAGCTGAATCGATATCCAGGGCTCTGATCTGCTCATTACCGATACCAGATACACCCATGGTACTGATAGTTTTGGCACCATAGGAATGGGCATGAGCAACGATCATCGCAGTAACCGGAAGGGTATCGCCTCCAGCAATCTGAATGCTAACCACATCACCAGTAATCAGGTCAAGATTATGGGGTGCAATGTTTTCATGGATGGTTTCAATTTGACGTGTATTTTGTGGATGTGACAACTGGTGCAGGAGATCGACTTTATATTCTCCGATTGTGCCCCCATTCATCCGAAATATGATGTCCTCTGCTGATATCTTCTGTCCATCTATCACTGTGATCTTTTTCGGACCACCCCGATGTACCTGAATAAGATCCAATGCTATGCGAAATCCAAGTCTTCCAAGGCCAACCAGAGTGACATGACCCCTCGGAATTTTCTGGTTTTCCATCTCAATGATTGTCATACTCTCTCCTGACACCCCTGTTCACACTCCTCGTCCATGGGATGCCAAAATTTCTAACCTGTACGTCCAGGCCATATGATGAGATCATTTCACCAAGCCGGTACAATCCGGGCAATTCAGTTGCATGATGAGTCGCATCAATGAGGGTAATGTTTGCATTCTTTGCAAGAACCGCCCCAGGATGGGTTAAATCGCCGGATACAACGATATCCACTCCTTTGCTGATCGCTTTTGATATGAGAGGAGGAGTAAGTCCAAAACCTGATATAACGCAGATTGTACCAACCGGTTGAAATCGGTTACAGTTCACGGTCCGAATATCATGGACTCTGAGCGTTGCCATGATTTCATGAATAAACCGACCCTGAGTGATAATATCTTCTGTCTCCCGATCAATTCCCCCAATTCTTCCGATTCCAGTTGATTCATCCAGAACATCGAAAGAGGTAATGTTTAGGGCATCTGCTAGAGCATCACATGCACCACCCGTGACAATATCCCAATTGGAATGAATAACATATGTAGGAATTACCGGAGATATAGGCGGAGGATGGTGAAGTACAAGCAAATCATAGAGAGAATAGTCAATGTTTGGTGATTCTGGCAGAATATAATCCATCAGAACAAGTATTTTCTGAACATCGAAGATATGAGGATCCAAAGTTCCAATATACCCGTTTTGATCACCCGGTACTGCATAAGATGGTGGAATATCCTGCTCGAACCGGGAGAAAAGTTCAACAGCCTTCATTGGAAATCCTATGCCCCATCTATCTGGCACAAAATCCGGCTGAGATATCTCTTAAGTATTGCATCGGGATCAACATCTTTCAGAGATGATATTATCAGGGCTGATCGTAGCAATTGTGTGAAAAATTTATCCAGATCGTTCTCTTTAAAGATCATTCGTTCAAAAAAATCAAGATGAGATGAGCAATATAAAACCCCTTCTTCCTGTAATGCCGCATTCATACTGGAACGGATAACCTCCAGGGTAAGGGTCATCGTGCCGGATGTCTTCGATCCCAGTCCGAATGTCCGGAGGATTCCTTTATGCCTCGTCCCCATGGCTGTGAAGAGGGATTCATGTAAGACAGCTTTGTAGATTAATCCAGATCTTGAGGCATAATTTTTCAATAATTCGTATTACACTGTATGTCTTATCATGAAGATAGAGATACTTCTCTGATCCATTTCTTTAACCCAGACGCGCAAATGTCTCACTATAGTGGTCTAAACTACAATCATTGAAACTTCAAAGAGACGATAGAAAAAAAGAGAGAATTACGAGTATTTTCCGGTTTTTTAACGATAACTAATAGTACATAACCCTCCTTCAGACTATCGATCCGAAGATAAAGACCTACAAAATTTCAGAAAATTTCAATGAGAGAGTTTCTTTTATGTTGCGGCTTTTTGCAAGGTGCCGCAGTGATTTTTCTAATTTAACCCATCGTTTGTTTACGTTCCCTTTGCCAAATAAATTTTGATTCAAAACACTCAAAAACTCCAATCCTTTCTCTGAAAATACTTTTGACCATAACATCGGGGTATATTTTCCTTTATCATTTTTTCGAGACGTAGATACAATCCAGGAAAACAGATCTCTGCTAATAATAAACCGTAGTAACATGGAATAAATGTGAATAAACGCCATTGGCTCATTTCCGAGAAACATTTTTCCAAGGTCGTAATCCCCTTTTAATTCCTTAAAAATAAGTTCAATCACCCAACGAAATCGGTATAAATCATAAATATCATCAGCCGAAAATAACTCTTTACTGATATTTGTGATATAGAGGTGCCATTTTTCAGTAAGAGGATTCCAGGTACAAATTACCCTGAATTCTTGAAAAATTGGAGTTTTAATTTTGTTAATCCGCTTGTCTCCAACATGAAATGAACAAATGAGATCATAAACTCCTTTTTTTGGCATTAGATCTAAAAAATCGTAGCCATTAATGCTTTTAAAACGAATATGATCAACAATTGATGTTATTTCAGAAGGTCCTGAATTGATTGAAACAACCTTAAAAACAGCATTGCTTTTTATTCTACTAACAAAAAAACCTCCATATTGTTGAATTTTAGAGAAAATTTTTAGAGAATAGTATCCCAGGTCGTTTATTAGGAGAATATTCTCTATTTCAGGTCCAATTTTTAACATCTTAGAGTCATGAACCCTTTCTGTTGTTATAATTGCATTTTTTACTGAATTAGAAACAACACTATAAATTGCATGGATCTTTAATCCAGCAGATTCATCGCGAGAACGTGCTGCAGGATGCAATTCATAGAGTTTTTTACTAATTCGAATAATACTGCTGTCTTGAACTAAAATATCTTTGAAACCCCCTACAATTCCCTTTAAATGAGCAGGAGACTGATGAACCATTTGATCTATATAATGTTCCATCAGTGATTTCAGAAAATCTACTAATTTTAAATTAAACCGCTTCCTGAAACTTTGGTTACGAATTGAGGTTAGTATCTTTGGATTATCATCAAGGTCAATATAATGACGATGGATCTCGTCTAATGTGGGTTTCATATGACTGCTGACTCCAAAAATGAGGGTAAATATCAAAAGAACAGGATCGAGTTTCCTTTTTCTCTGCATAAATCCTGTTTCCCGAGCTGTCTTTTCAATAAAATCAAAGGTAAATTTTTGAAATACCCAAGATTTTAGGTTTTTTAGACCCTTAGAAGAAGGCTTCTTCATATTCTTTAGGTCGCCCGACGGTGCTCACCGTAGGGCGGCGCAGAAAATATATAAAGGTATCGATTTGTATTTGAAAATGTATTCTTGATAAGTAACACTGATTTTGGCTCTGTTAGGTATCAGGCCATAAAGCTGTCATGCATGAATTCATCACATTACTCTCATGAAGGATCATGAAAGGAAGATTGTATATGTGTAAATAAGATGCGACATAAGACTAAAATGTGTGACCTATTTTTCAAGATTTCCTGAAAATTTAAACAGAAACCAAAAAATTATCGATAGATGAATTGTTATTATCATCTCAGTATATTAAGCCTTGATCAGCATCTCATCTTTTGTGATTAAATCAGAAAGTATTCTTACGATCTGATATAAAATACATAGTATCTTCATAAACCTACTATGCAAAAAAACCAGACTATTCCTTGAGAATGATACCTATGACAGAAAATCTGAATGAAAACGACAATTCGCGGTGTTGGGCTGCATTCTGGGAAAAGACAACCCAAACCGGAAACAAGAAAGGACCTTTGACTCCCGCGTTCTGGAACCATATGGCTCACCGATATGCCCGGGACACACCCCAGGAAAAAGAAGAAGCCAGACTGAAAAGGATATTGGACCTGATTATCAGTACAGGCATTGACATAAAAGGATCCCAGGTTCTTGACATCGGTGCCGGAACTGGTTCTCTCTCAATCCCACTTGCACATATGGGTGCTCACGTGACCGCCCTTGATTTTTCAGATGAGATGCTGAAAAAATTAAATAAACGGGCAGATGAGGAGAACGTCACCATTCAGACAATCTTAAAATCCTGGGACACAATCAATCCTGATGAGGAAGGATTTCGAAAGAAATTTGATCTTGTTATTGCATCCATGACACCAGCAGTCAGGAATCCCCATGATCTCTCCCTCATGCTTGAAACGGCAAAAGGAATCTGCTATTACAGTGGATGGGTTCATCGAAAATGGGATCCCTCATACTATGACCTCTACAAAACTCTGTTTCATGAGGAGTTCAAAGAATCACCCCATGGGTTTTACCTCCCGTTCATGTACCTGTATCTGCTCGGATACCGGCCGGAAGTATCCCTTCTTGAGGATGACTGGAGTAATTACGAGACGATAGATGAGTATATTGAGACTGCTGCTGGTTTTTTCAGCACCACAAGACAGATTGATGACCAGATGAAAGACCGTATCAGGGAGTATATCACCCCCCATGCACAAGATGGAAAATACCTTGCCCGATCACAGGTAATAACCGGCATGATGGTCTGGGATGTAAGAGAACAGAACACAAAACCCTGAATTTACATCAGGAGAAGATACAATTATGAAGCTTAAACCAATGAAGAGGGAATCTGTATTTCCCCTTCCAATAACCCTTATCTCAACGATCAGTTCAAAAGGCATCAGAAATATTGCACCATATTCCTGTGTCATGCCCATATTACGACCACTTGATCTGGTCTGCATCGCAACCGCCAAACGACGGGATACCCTTGACAATATTAAGGAAACCGGGGAGTTCGTCATCAACATGGCTACAACCGACTTAACTGATGCAGTCATCCCGACTGCCCGAATTTCTCCTCCGGAAGAGGATGAATTTATTTCAGCCGGTCTTGATGAGAAACCATCAGTCGTCGTAAAACCCCCGGGAATAATGGGCTGTTATGCATGGATGGAATGTACATTGGATAAACTCATTGAAGAGCCATCATACATCCTCATTATCGGGAAAGTTGTACATCTTGAGATTCTTGATGAGATATACAGGCCGGATGGTTCATGGGATGTTGAACGGGCAGAACCACTCCTCATGACCGGATCTGATACCAGTATGCATTATTGCACCGTAACTGACACTGGACGTTCGGATCCATTCAGTGCGATGTTCCCGCATAATGTCGATCCCATCGCGAAAAAATACCAGGATGATTAAATCCTGGTTTCAACCAGATTGTGTGACCAAGTTGGACTATTCTGTCCTGCAGAATGCTGTTTTTCCGATGATGAACATAATGATGTCAAAACAAACCAGGACCAGGATATCCAGTTCCATCGGAAAGAGCTGCACCCAGGTATCTCCCATCATAACCGTCCGGAGGGCATCAACACCATAGGTGAGAGGATTTAGATAACTCGCCCATTGAAGCCAGATTGGAACATTGGCAAGCGGAAAGAGTGCCCCGCTTAAAAAGAACATCGGGAGATTGATAAACGTCTGAATTAGCCCGAATCCCTCAAAACTTTTCATCAGGCTTGCAAAGGTAAGGCCAATACACACAAGACCGGTTGTTATCAGGATCATAAGTGGCAGAGCCTCGAAAACCATGAACACAGTAACCGGTATTCCAATCAGATACGCAAAAGGAAATATGATAATCCCCTGGATCATTACATCTGTACTGACGCCAAGCATTTTCCCCAGAAAGACTGACGTTCTTGAGATAGGAGAGACGAGGATCTCTTTTAGAAACCCGAATTCCCGGTCCCATATGACCGACACTCCCATGAACATAGCAGTAAACAACATTGCCTGGACAACCAGTCCGGGGAAGATAAACTCCTGGTAATTTATTCCAGGCATACCAGATGAAAATCGCATCCCGGTTCCAAAGATAAAAAGCCATAACAGAGGCTGACAGATGGCGTTTAATAGCCTGGGTTTTTCCCGCAGGAATTTCTTGACTTCCCGAAGCCACAGGGTGTAAATTCCCCGAAGTTCACTCATCTGGCTCTCCGCCTCTTCATCATGGCAACCCTGCCGGTCTGCTCCCGTACCTCTCCCCCACCCAGGTCTTTTCCTGTATAATGGATGAAGACGTCATTCATATCCGGATGGGTGATGGTAATATGGTCAATCCGTATCCCTGCATGAACTGCTGATTCGACAATTCGGGGAAGGAGGAATTGAGCATTCTGCACAAAAATTTTAATTTCTGACCCCTGAAAGGACACATCTTGTACAATATTATCCCGTATCAGCACGTCTGACAGATTCTGGATCTGATCAGAACCCATTATGATAGTATCTCCTGCTACTTCCTGTTTTAATAATGAAGGCGTGTCCATCGCAACTATGCTTCCCTTATCAATAATTGCAACTCTATCACAAAGCCGGTCTGCCTCCTCCATGTAATGAGTGGTCAGAATAATGGTCATCTCTTCTCTTTTTCGCAATTTTCTGATATAATCCCAGATATGTTCACGGCTCCTGGGATCCAGACCGATGGTGGGTTCATCAAGAAACAAAACACGGGGATAATGGAGCAGGCCACGGGCGATTTCCAGTCTTCTTCGCATCCCTCCGGAATAGGTATACATGAAATCATCAGCCCGATCAGATAATCCGACGAGTTCTAGAACCTCGTAAATCCGCACATTCTGCTCAGAAATCGGAACCCCATAGAGATCAGCATGCATCTGGAGGTTTTCACGGGATGTCATATCAGAATCAACACTTGGATCCTGAAAAACAATACCTATTGACTTGCGGACCTGAGCCGATTCACGAATAATATCAAACCCGTTTATTTGTGCAGAACCGGAGGAGGGTTTCAGGATGGTACAGAGCATAGATAAAAAAGTGGTTTTGCCCGCACCATTCGGTCCGAGTAGTCCGAAAACCTCTCCTTTCTGGATAGTCAGAGATATATTGTTCACGGCAGTGTGTGAACCGAATCGTTTGGTAAGATCGTGTGTTTCAATAATAGATGCCATATATCATTTATCCAGTTAACGGGATAACAACCGGATATCCATACATCTCATTAATTGCTGTCTGAACACCATAGACATCATGGATCATCTCCGGAGTAACATCCTTACAGGTTCCTGCAGAATAAATCATCCCTGATTTGAGAAAGATGAACTTATCAAGGAATCGTAATGCAAGGTTGAGATCATGCATGGTCATGATGACAGAGACAGAATGAAACCGGGTAATATTACGGATCTCGGAGAGTATCTCAAGCTGGTTTTTAAGATCCAGGCTTGATGTTGGCTCATCAAGGAGAAGTAAATCAGGCTCCTGGACAAGAGCTCTTGCAATAGATACTTTTTGAAGTTCCCCTCCGCTCATCTGATCAATATACTGAAGGGAGAGATGTTCCAGGTTTAACCGCTTTATAACTCCATGAACAATCTTCAGATCTTTTTCTGAAATATCCCAGGTGATATGAGGCCGCCGCCCAAGAAGAATAGCATCAAATGCCGTCATTCTTCCACTTTCTTGTTTCTGAGGGACATACCCGAGCCGTTTTGCCACGTCACGCTTTGCAAGATGCATGATATTCTGTTCTTCTACCATAATCGTTCCCCCGGTTGGTTTGAGGATAAGATTCAGACATCTAAGTAAGGTAGTTTTCCCAACCCCATTCGGTCCCATTATAGCAAGAACTTCATTTCGTCCCAGGTCGAATGTCACATCATTAAAAATTTCCCTGCTTTTATACTGAAACGATAAACCACCGACGGTAAGAATCATCGATTATACCCCCTGATCAGGAGATAGAGAAACATGGGTGCACCAAGGAATGAGGTGACCACAGCAACGGGTACAACATGTGGGACTATTATCACCCTTCCGATGGTATCTGATGCCAGAAGTAAAATTGCCCCCATGATAATCGTCCCCGGGATAGTAAACCGATGGTCATCACCTACTATCCTCCGGATGATATGAGGAGAGATGAGACCCACAAATCCAATAATTCCTAAAAATGACATTATCACCGCAGTTATCACAGAAACAACGATCATTCCTACAATCCGAATCCTTGGTACATGAACCCCAAGACTTGATGCAGTCTCATCACCGGCATCGATAGCATTGTAGTCCCACCGGTGATAGTAAAAATATACCAGGGATAAAACAGTAACAACTGCCATAATTGCAAGTTCTCCCCAGTCTGCCCTGCTCACATCCCCAAAGGTCCAGAATACGACTGCTGCAAGCTGAGTATCATCTGCAAAAAGCTGGAGAAACATGGTCGCGGCAGTACATAATGAACCGATTGCAACTCCGGCAAGAACAGTAACTTCAGGTGTCGCACGTTTCAGGTGGGAAATCAATAAGATTACTGCGGTAGCCAACAGGCAGGAGATAAATGCGACAAATGTAGTCGCGAAGGGATTATCAATGACATACGGATTGATGGAGCTATTCTGCATCACACCAGAACCAAGGATAATTATTGAGAATGCTGCTCCAAACGCTGCTGCATGAGCAATCCCAAAGGTAAATGGTGAAGCAAGAGGATTTCGTAAGATCGACTGCATCGCAAGACCCGCACATCCAAGCCCGGCACCGGCTACGATAGCAGTCAATGCCTGAGGAAGTCTGATGCTCAGGATGATCTTATTCCATTTTGGCGATACAGACTCCCCTATTAATGTCTGAAACACTTCAATCGGGGGTATCGAGACCGCACCGCTTGAAATTGACAATATCAGGAGAAAAAAGAGAATAATTACCCCGATACAGAGGATAATGATCTTCGTCCGGGTATACTGGAGATAAGCTGCTGGTAATTCTTCATTGTCAAAATGCATGAATTACTACTTCCTCTCTCCTTATTGCATACTCAGCTTTGTAAATGCCAAATTTTCAAATCCATCCCTGTTGATCTGTGAGAATAACTTCTTCCCAACAAGGAATTCATAGATTTCATCAGCCTCACTGACCGGATCAATATCGGAGAATTTTTCAGGATAGAGTAATTTTCCGATGTAATAGGCATCTGCAAGAACGCTCTCCTGATTTGTGGTATACCAGTTAAAGGAGAGCAATCCATATACATCCCCGTTCTTTACCGCCTTCATATCCTCAAATTCTGGTTTCTTCAGTTCACTCAGTGCATCTGCACCCTGGGACTTGAGTTGTTGTGAACCAAGGTCAATGAATACCATGTCCGGATCCCACCCGATGATAGATTCCTTCGCAACATCACCACAATCCATATCAGGTTTTGCTGATTCTGCTGCAACATTTTTGACTGCTACCAGCTGGAACGGAGTATATGCAAATGACGTCCCCTGCAGACCATGTGATCCGGCACATCCCACTCCACCGA
Source organism: Methanospirillum hungatei JF-1 (assembly GCF_000013445.1). Lineage (NCBI taxonomy): Archaea > Methanobacteriati > Methanobacteriota > Methanomicrobia > Methanomicrobiales > Methanospirillaceae > Methanospirillum > Methanospirillum hungatei. The sequence continues at coordinate 245,770 of NC_007796.1, read as the reverse complement.
CATATGCAGATATTTTGTCTGCATCAGGTACATCTTTCGTCCGATCAGAGAGATCCTTCTTCCGTTCGTTGAAGAAAGATATTACCTCTTCTGCACGGTTCTCCTTATTGAGGATTTTTCCCATGAGACGAAGGGTTTTCTGCATATCCTCATACTCATCAACCAGGTCCCCATATTGTAATGCAACTACCGGGATTCCGGTCTTTTCCTGAAGCTGATTTGCCTCATCCTTGTTTGTGTATGTTTTGAAGATAACCTGTGGACCAATATTTGTGATCTTTTCCGGATCATCCTTCCTGAACTCACCAAAGATGGGGAGATCGCCAAACTGTGGATTTGCAAGTCGGTACGCACGTGAATCGTCCGGAGAGATGTTAACCTCCAGGGCATCTACTGCAATTACCTTATCCTGTGCCTGCAGGTAGGTCAGGTATCGCAGACACCCGGCTCCTGAACAGATTACCGAATCTGGATTGAGAGGGACCGTGACCTCTCTTCCGAGACCGTCAGTAATCGTTGTCTCTTCTCCTGAAACAGGAAATACACATATTCCTGCGAGGAGAGAAACTATCATAAACCCGAGAAAAAAGGTTTTCGAGAATGAACGAAACATACAGATGTACGTTTAGGTTGTATTTATTATTACGTTTTTTGAATTGTTAATATTTTAATATAATTATTTTTTATTGGCTAATACTTAATCTGACTCCACCTTTGTATTCGCAAGCCGTGCAGAATTTTTAAGGGCTATCGCGAGGGCAACCTGATGGCCAACTGCACCGAGTGCTGGGGATATAACCCCTGTTCCGGCTAACACTATCAGTAAAAAATTAAGCAGAAGGGACAGTACCACATTTATCAGGATAATTCTGCTGGTCCGTCTTCCAAGTCTGAAAAAGTCAGGGAGTGCTGAAAGACTACCCTGCATAAGAATTAGATTGGAGGTCTCCAGTGCAATGGTATATCAGGGAAATCCAAATATCTCGATTGCAGGATATGCCATTTAATGTATTATTATGAATGAATAAACAAGGAAAAATAATAATTAGAGATTCATTCATACAAGTAACTAAAAAAATAATTTCGGTAATACTATCTATATTAAAATTTAATTTTATATAGAATAGGTATGAAAAAGATTTATGGACTGCTTCTGGTACTCCTCATGGCAGGATTCCTGCTCGGAGCCGGATGTACCTCAACAGATACAACCCAAAAACCTGTTGATACAGCATCTGAAAAACCTGCTGTTACGATCACACCAACAGAGGCCCCATCCGAAAAAGTTCTTCGTGTCGGAGATCTATGGGCTGTCTCTTCTATTAATCCGGGAGACGGACATGACGGGGGAACCTTTGTTACTGAAAAAGCAATCGTAACTGAAACATTAATCGGCGCAAATGATAAGTTTGAATTAACGCCTAATCTCGCTCTTTCGTGGTATCAGGTAGATGATACCACATGGGAGTTCAAGATCCGTCCCGGTGTTCATTTCCATAATGGCAAAGAGATGAAAGCTGCAGATGTGAAGGCCTCTCTTGACAGAACTGCCAACCTGTCTCCAAGTACTGCAACACTCATGTCGTATGACAGATGTGAAGTTGTTGATGATTACACCATCCGCATTCACACAAAAGAACTCAATCCCCTTGTGCCAGGAATTCTACACTATCCGGATACAGCGATTGTAAGCGGTGATTCATACGCAGCGGATGGTACATTTACTCATCCGATAGGGACAGGGCCTATGAAGGTTGAATCCTTTGATGAACAGACCGGAACACTTACTGTCGTCAAAAACACCGACTGGTGGAAAGGGCAGGCAAATTTTGACAAGATGATAATCCGCGGATATGAGAGTCCGGCGACCCGTGCTATGATGATTGAAAACGGAGATCTTGAATTTACCTGTGATCCACCATACAGCGAAGTCGATCGTCTTGATGCTATTGATGGAATCCGGGTTGAAAAATACAACACCCCACGACTCTATAAGATCGATTGTAATCTGAATAACCCGGTTATGGCAGATAAAAATGTTAGAAAAGCGATTTCTCATGCAATCGACCGGACCGGTATTGCAAAGAATGTACTCTATGGCGTTGGTTCTCCTGCCGGTGGCGTATTTATTCCAAGCATGAAATGGAAGAATACAACTCTTCAGCCATATGAGTACAATGTATCCCTGGCAAAACAATATCTAGCCGAATCAGGCTGGACTGATACGAATAATGATGGATATGTTGACAAAAAGGGTGAACCACTCACATTGAAATTCTTCACCTATACCGAACGTCCTGGACTTCCGCCGATGCAGGAAGCAATTTCTGCAAATCTGGAAAATATCGGGATAAAAGTTGAGCAGGTAGCCATGGAGAACGCTGTTCTTTCCAAAGCAATGGGAGATGACTGGGATCTGTATCTTTCAGCAACCAACCTTGCCATGGTCCCAGACCCGGAGTATGTGCTCAAAGGCTGGTATTCAACCAATGGAGTAAGTAACAAGGCAAAATACAGCAATCCTGTTGTTGATCGCATGATCATCGATGGACACCGTATCGTGAATGAAACCGAGCGGTATGATCATTTCCGTAAGATTGAGGCCATTGTATATGATGATCTGCCAACTATCAATGTTGCATATTATGGCGTTGCCATTGTCATGAAAGACAATGTGACCGGATATACTTTCGATCCAACGGCTCATGATTACCGGATTGACCCAGGGATGTCTATCTCATAATCATCACTTTTTTGGTGGCATTTCAGGTAATCTGGCCATGTTCTACAGAGACTCATTATTCATTTTATAATGCATTGTGTGAAAAAGCTGGAAGAACATTGGTTTTTTTATGTGAGAGAAATTATGGATGAAGAACAGATAAAAACCGAAATTTCAGAAAGATGGAATGAGAGTGCCTCCCGGTATGATACCTTTGTATCACATGGCATTCATACGGATGATGAGAAGAAACTCTGGATACATGCTTTTGCAAAGGTACTGCCAGAAGGAAACAAACCGCTGTCTGTTCTTGATGTGGGATGTGGAACAGGTGCAATCGGACTTATATTTGCAGAGATGGGGCATCAGGTGACCGGCCTTGATTTATCTGAGAAGATGATGGATGAAGGTCGGAAAAAAACAAAAGAGAGAGCACTGTCGATGACATTTCTCCATGGTGATGCCGAAAATCCTCCTTTCCCAGATAACCACTTTGATGTGGTCATAAACCGTCATCTGCTTTGGACGTTACCAAATCCTGAAACGGCCCTCAAGTCATGGAAACGAATTATAAAACCCGGAGGAAGAGTAATAATCATCGATGGATTATGGAATGATAAAAGATTGAAATCGCTAATCTGCCGGAGATGTAGTGAATATCTGGGAAGGATTTTAGATCCTGATACTGCAGAGAACCTTGATTATTCTCCACAATTACAACAAAACCTTCCTCACATCGGTGGTATCTCTGAAGCAAAAGCGGTCATTTATTTCAAAAATGCCGGATTTGAAGATATAATAACAGAAAATCTCATGCATATCAGGAAAAACCAGCATCACCGGCTTATGTGGTATCAGAAAATTAAACCGATGGGGACGTACTATCTCATTTCCGGCACAAAACGAGCGTGAGAGATGCACCAGTACATTGTGATGAGAACCGGATACCTGATCCTGACCTTATTTATCGCGTCGGTCTTCACCTTTTGTGTTGTCAATGCTATTCCAGGAGAACCTGCTGAAGTATTGGCAAAACATCTGTTTCTTGGTCTTGAGGAATCAGCACCACCAGAACTGATCGCAGAAGTCTCTGCACGATATGATCTGAATAAACCTTTGATAGAACAGTACTCTGAATGGATACGGGGTATATTATCTGGAAACCTGGGAAATTCCATAATTTATAATAAATCAGTCGGGAAACTCCTTGAACTGTATCTTCCGCCGACGATTCTCCTTACCTCCTTTGCCATGACCTTTGCAATAATCACCGGTATAGCTCTTGGAATTGCCTCTGCTCTTCATCAGAATAAAACAGCAGATCATCTCATACGGTTCATTACTATCTTTTCAATTTCCATGCCTTCATTCTGGGTCGCTGTTATGCTTATCCTCATTTTTTCCCTCTGGCTTAATCTCACACCTGTTGCCGGATATGGTGAGCCAAAATACATAATTTTACCATTAATAGCACTCGGACTTCATTCGATGGCGTCAATTGCTCGTATTATGAGGACAAGTATGCTGGATACTATGGAAAAACCGTTTATAATATTTTCAAAAGCTAAAGGCCTTTCAAGAAAGAAAATTCTCTTCTCTCATGCTTTTAAAAACGCGTTTTTACCAGTTCTTACCGTGATTGGCATGTCATTTGGTTCACTCCTTGCCGGTTCTGTCATCATCGAAACAATATTTACATGGCCAGGGATCGGAGCCCTATTAATGAAAGCAATTTCAGCCCGTGATCTCGTGGTGATTGAAAGCACAATCATGGTGATTGTGTTCATGTTTCTCATCGTGAATTTCGTCATAGACATTCTATACCACGTGATTGACCCGAGGATAACCTATGAGTGAATGTACATTATCCACACAGGTCAGAAAAATCTCCATATCCATTCAAAAGTCAGACTGGCTCTATAGGTTTAAGATGAGACGTGATCTGCAGGTAGCATGCGTATTAATTGTCATCATCCTTATAATGGGGTTTTTTGCTCCTGATATTGCCCCCCAAAACCCGAATATTACAGATCTGGAGGGAAAAAATCAAGGCCCTTCTGCAGATCACATTCTCGGTACTGATTACCTGGGAAGAGATCTCTTCTCACGTGTCATCTGTGGGTTACAAACCTCACTTGAGATAGCACTCGCTACAATTGTGATCTCATTTATTATTGGAGTTACTATTGGTAGTTTCTCCGGATACCAAAGTGGGTGGATTGATAATGTCATCGCCCGAATAATTGACGTATTTTTAGCATTTCCATCCGTAATCCTCGCTCTGGCTCTGATGATGCTTCTGGGAAGCGGAGTCTTAAACATGATAATTATGCTGTCCATCGTTCAGTGGGCATCGTTTGCCAGACTAACGCGTGGCCAGGTCCTCGCAGAAAAAAATCAGGAATATGTATTATCAGCCAAAGCTGCAGCCCTTCCCGGATGGTGGACTATGACAAAGCATATCCTTCCAAATTGTATCATGCCCGTTATCGTACTTGCAACGATTGATATCGGTCATGCAATTCTCACCATTGCAACCCTCTCATTCCTTGGTGTCGGGATTCCCCCGGCTATTCCGGAGTGGGGCTCAATGATTAATTCTGGGCTGCCATATATGCGTATTGCTCCTCTGAATGTAATAGTTCCCGGACTTGCAATTACGTGCGTTACTCTTCTCTTTAATATCACGGGCGAAGGAATTCGTGATATCACCGATCCAAAGACAGACAATGAGGGATCTTTGTGAATACCGTTCTTGAAGTAATGGATCTTAACGTGACCTTTCCTACAAGAGCAGGAGCAATCAGAGCCTCTCAACAGGTGAGTTTTCGGATGCAGAAAGGAGAGATATCAGTTCTCATTGGTGAGACTGGTTCAGGAAAATCTGTTATCGGGCTGGCAGTTCTTCATCTGCTCCCTGAGGCTGCGATTATATCCGGCAAAATCAACTACAATGGGAGAGAAATTCTCTCAATGTCAGAAAAAGAATTTTCCAGGTTCCGCGGAAGAGATATCTCCCTGGTACCACAAAACCCGTCAGGATCATTAGACCCCCTTATGAGATGTGGGAAACAAATATCAGAATCACTTGAAATACGTGGGATTTCGAACTTAAAGCAGAGTACAGAAGTAGAGAATATCCTTTCTAATCTTCAATTTTCAGATCCGAAACTGACTGCTGCTTCATTTCCTCATGAATTATCCGGCGGAATGCGTCAGAGAGTGACAACAGGGATTGCCCTGGCCTCCGAACCCAAACTTCTCGTATCAGACGAACCAACCAAAGGACTGGATTATTCATCCAGAAAAACCTCGATGAAGATGTTTCTGCACCTGAAACATATCAGGAAAGATACACATCTGCTTATTACTCATGATCTTGATCTAGCTCGAATGATTGGAGATACTATTCATGTCCTGTATTCCGGGGAGATAATAGAATCAGGCCCGGTTGATGAGATCTTTTCTGACCCCCATCATCCCTATACAGAGGGACTTATCGCCGCTCTGCCCCGGAACGGAATGAAAGCAATGCCAGGTATGTGTCCAGGTCTTATCGATCTTCCTTCGGGGTGCTACTTTTACAGCAGGTGTCCGTATCAGTGTGAACAAGGAAAAACAATCCATCCGGCAATTATCCCTGTAAATGGGAGAAGGAGTGTGAGATGTCATCGGTTCTCCAGGTAACAAATCTCTCGAAAACCTTCGGCCATGGAGATATCTTCCGTGATGTGTCATTCACTCTGAATGCCGGAGAAACTATCGGTCTGTTCGGTCCAAGCGGATGTGGAAAGTCAACTTTGGGACGGTGTATATTGGGCCTTGAAAAATTGACAAAAGGCTCAGTACTCTTTGAAGGGAAGGACATTTTCAGACTGGACCGAAAGGAGCGATCTTGTCTGCAGGCAAAAATGCAGATGGTATTCCAGCACCCGGAGGTATCATTTGATCCTCGCCGACGCTTGATCTATAGTGTGACTGAACCACTAGTGTATCATGAAAAGGGCGAATCCGAAGATGTATTACACTCCCTTCTCCCATTAATCCATGCAGTCGGTCTTCATCCGGGTATCCTGGATAAATATCCCGGACAACTCTCCGGTGGTGAACTCCAACGAGCGATGATGGTCAGAATTTATTCACTCTCTCCCCACCTTCTTATTGCAGATGAACCAACATCCATGCTGGACATGTCAGTTCAGGCACAAATTTTGAATCTCATGAAAGAGATGCAGAAGAAAAACTCTACGGCATGTATTTTCATCTCCCATGATCCGGAGGTCATGCAGGTGATGTGTGATCGGATCGGTGTGATGTCAGAGGGAAAGTGTGAAATAATGAATAAAAATTACTTTTCAGAATGGATACAGCCGTTATTGGTGATGGACACAATGGAAAAGGATCATTATGAGTGTCTTTTAACTTCTTAAAAAGGTTAGCCTGATAATCCTGGTATACGTCAAAATATTTCTTCGGAAAAAGAATTACAGGATGATAGAATCTGTTTTTGGATCCATAACATCCCGGATTTCACTCCCGATAAGGTTTGATGAGAGAACAAATACCAGAATCATCGCTCCAGCAGAAAGAGTAATCAGGGGGGCCTTTCCTAAATACGGGAGACCTTGATTCATGATAGTTCCCCACTCCGGTGTGGGAGGTTGAATTCCAAGCCCTAAAAACCCAAGTCCTGCAATGGAAATAATTTTTCCTCCCAACCCTAATGTTGCAATTTCCATGATCGGGGCAAGAGAATTGGGAAGAATATGTTTAAAGATAATGTATCTATCTTTCGCCCCAAGTGCCCTGGCACTTTGAACATACCCTCGGTTTTTGATTGATAAGGTTGTGGATCTGGTAACCCTGGCATATTTTGCCCACCCGGGAATTGCAAGAGCTGAAATAATGGTCGGAATACTAGGTCCGAATATACCAACCAGTGCAAGAGTAATTACCATTGATGGAAATGCCAACATAATATCAGTAACCCTCATCAACAGACCGTCAAGTTTTCGATAATATCCGGCATATAACCCCACCAATAGTCCGATAAATACAACAATAATTGTTGTTATCACTGCTACGGCAAGAGAAGTCTGGGATCCATACACAATCCGACTAAAAATACATCTTCCAAATTGATCAGTACCAAGTGGATATTCAAGACAGGGACTCTTGAACCGGTCTTTTAATGATTGATCATTTGGATCATGAGGAGCAATAATCGGAGCAAAAATTGCAATCAGACACATCATAACCAAGATGGTAAATCCAATTAAGAGTAATGGCTTTTTTCTAATTTTATTGTTATATTCCTGGTATAATTCATAACATGAACTGAAATAATTATCCAAGTAACTCATTCTACTCTCCCCTGGGGATCACAAAGATATTGCAGAATATCAATTCCAAGATTGATAAAAACAAAAACAAGAGCGAAAATCAACACACACCCCTGGAGTACCATAATATCACGGGTAGAAGCAGATTCAACAAAAAGTCTTCCAAGACCGGGAATAGCAAATAGTGATTCGATAATCATAGAACTACCAAATAACCATCCATATTGCGTTCCCATATAGGTTATCACAGGTATTATTGCATTTTTAATTGCATGTCTTTGGATAACCAGATGTTTTGAAAGGCCTTTCGATATCGCTGTCCTGATATAATCTTCCTCGAGTACTTCAGCCATACTGGTTCTCATCAATCTCATAGAAATGGCACACAAGCCAACTGAAAGGGCAAAAGCCGGAAGAATGAGATAATTAAGTCCCTGGTATCCTGCGACGGGAAGCCAGTGCAGATATATTGAAAAAACCATTATCCCAAGAATGCCAATAAAAAAATCCGGAATTGACAAACCTATTATTGAAAGAGCCCTGGAAAAATGATCTATAATGGAATTTTGTCTCATTCCGGATAAAATTCCAAGGGGGATAGCAATAACACAGGAAAAAACCATTGCCATCGTTGATAAAATTAGTGTTACCGGAAATGCACGTCCAATCTCTTCAATTGTACTTCTCCGACTTTGATAAGAATAGCCCATATCTCCGGACATCACTCGTGAAATCCAGGACCAGTACTGGATATACCAGGGTTTATCTAGGTTCATTTCAATTCTCATCGCTGTAATGGCTTCTTGTGGTGGGTGCTCGGTATTCATAACGGCTCGAAGATTAATTACTGCAGGATCACCAGGAGAGAAAAGAAGTAAAGTAAAGACAATAAAAGTAATACCAATTAAAACAGGAATTGTCTGAAGAAATCGAATAAGAATAAATGAAGGCATAATACAGATGAAAAAGAGAATTAGGATAGAGATACATCTTCAAGATGGAATGCAAATTCCGTTGGATGCATGCGATATCCTTTCACATTTTTAGAGGTTACATCCTGATTCACATAATAACTAAGGACTGAAACAGGAGCTTCATCATTGATGATCTGCTGTACTTTATCATAAATTTCTTTTCTGGCCGCTGAATCGGTAAGTTCTCTTGCCTGAGTTAATAAATCGTCAAGTTCCTCATTTTTCCAATGGTACGGGCCATATCCATTATTGAATGAACCTGATGAATGATAATCTGCCATTAGGATCCAGTCTGGATCTGGAGCGTTTAACAAAGAACGTCCCCCGAGGTACATATCAAAATCGCCACTGTTTTTTAAATTTTCAGATGTATCAATATCCACAGCCTTGACTTCAACATCAATACCAATTTTCTTCAACTGATCCTGAATAATTTCAGCCATTGGTGGGAGTTCAGCACGTTCAGTATATGTTACAAGTGAAATTGAGAATTTTTCTCCATCCTTATCCAGGATACCATCATTATTACTATCTGTCCAGCCTGCATCAGAAAGCATGGTTTTTGCTTTTTCGGGATTATATGAAAATGGCTGAATTTTTTTATTACCCCAGAACATAGTGGGTGGGAAAAGACTTGTTGCTGGTTCTCCGACTCCTTCAAGAACATAATCTATGAGATCCTGACGGTTGATTGCATAATTCATTGCCTGTCGAACGGTTGTATCAGCAAAGGGCCCCTCTTCGCAATTGTACGAAATGAGTCTGACACGTGAAATCGGCTCGGTATTAATGGTATATGAACTATCGGATGAATAACCTTCAGTGATAGTAGGTGTAAGAATCTGTGCTATGTCCACATCTCCTCCTCGGAGCATCAGGGACCTGGTTTCAGCTTCAGGGACAACGTGATAAACTACTTCGTCAACTGAAGGTACTTTTCCCCAGTAATCCGGATTCTTTATTGCCACAAATTTTTCGTTGGGTGAATAAGAACTAAAGATAAAAGGCCCGGTGGAGTATGGGATTGAAATGTCACCCTGGTCAATTGATGATTCAGATAATGCTGCACTTTCTCCTTTTGCCATGTATGCAGGGAGAGATGGGAATGATTGAGTGAGAACAATTTCTAGAGTATTATCATTTACTGCTTTTATCTCCTGAATCGGAACACTAGAGAATGTTTTTGATTTTTTAAGGGAATCTTCGAGGGATTTTTTCATAGCCTGTGCTGTAAAGGGAGTTCCATCATGAAACTTAACTCCTTCACGAAGATGAAACGTCCATGTTTTTTTATCGCCTGAAACCTCCCATGATGTTGCAAGTCCTGGAGAAATCATTGCTTCATCATTAATATCTACAAGAGTTTCGGTTGTTCCCATACGTTGGGCAATTGCTCCATTGACATGTGGATCACTGGTTTTTGCATCCCATGGAGCAGCGATATCAAGCACCGTTACTCCGTTATCTGCAATTACTAGTACGTTACATAACAAGAGTAGAATACACCCATAAAAAATGAAGAGTTTTACCCACTTCATAAAATAATTTCTGAATAGATCACATATAAATATATTTATTTAAATTTCGTAATACTATTTCACCAATAACAAATCCTTACCGGTTAATTGATGAATTCCGAAGCTCATAATTCGAATATTATAGTAATGCCGGCAGAGGTAGCAGATAGGCCCTCATCTTCTAAAAGTTGAATCGACATCTTTGTTCGACGATAGACCGGGTAGCGATTAAGACTATTAAGACTGCTTATCAGATGGAGCTTATCTTCATCGAGTGGTTCAAACTGCATTTTTTCACATAATTCTGTTCTACGAATAACAGAGATCGATTTCTCACAACTACCTATCTCATGCTGACTCGCACAAACACAGACTTTAGGTTCAAATCCATAATGAGTAGCACATAAAAGAAAGGAAGAATTATATCGATCTGTCCGTCTACCATAAATGGTTATGGCATTGTCACAGAGGATTGTCTGTGGTACTGCTCCAACAAATGAAAAAAACCGACGTGTGCCTGAATAACGTCAAAAGTGGTTTGTGAGGGATAGAGTTTTCCAAATCGATACGGACTAAAATTCAAAATGAAGATTGCCAGAGGGATCTTTCGTAATGAACCATGAATTACAACATAAGCGTATGCCCAGTCAAATTCAGTTCAATGTCCTTTAGGGGGATCTTAAAGAGCACATATATTACGTTTATCATTAGAATGCTTCCATTCATAAACGACCTTCTTCACATTAGAATATCCGACTTGATGGCCACTGGCTTGCGCAAGCTGGGGGATATCAAGAGCGGATAATCCTTGCTTTCTCGGTTTAGGTTTTTCCCGTCTAATTTTCTGTGCAGAAATTCAATTAACTGCGGTGTTAATATCCGTTTAGGTCGAATAGGTTTTTATGGATCTTATACCAGTTCCTCCTGAAACCTTTCCTTACTTCCTGAATGTAGTGTAAATACTTTCTCACCAGATTATGGGAAATTTTTAAATTCATGCGAAACTCGAGATATTGAACCATACTCACCGTAAAGTCGTTGAATTTCATTAACCAAAATCATTTTAGCCTTAAATGGGAATGTCGACAACTACCGAAAAGGTGGAGGTCAATGATTTGTGGCGTTTGTTTACAGCCTAATGTCCCGGACACTCATAACAATACCGAAAAATAAAACCCAATTCGTAGTTAATTTTGCAATAAAGAAATCATATATTATGAAAATTGAATAAAATCATTGTCTGATGCCCATACACCTAACGAGGCATATTATTTACTACATATATTACCTCTCATCGATACAATCTAATCAATATTAACTGGTTAAAGTTTTCATCTCGTCATGAATTCCGGGAATTTAGGTTATATACTCTAAGCAATCTGAACGTGACGAAAACACCTCATTCTTTCAGTATTTGAGGTTTTACCCCCATTACCAGGAACGTTGGCCCCCAATGACCCATCCGGAGATGATCCCCAAGAGTAAATGCTCTCTGATTTACATCCATAAAGACCTGCACATCTGAAAGGCCGGCGTTTTGAAACAGAACCATATCATCTTCCGGTCGATTTGCATGGGTAGACCAGAGGTCCTGAATAACTTCAGGATCAATATTCTTCCATGCATTTCTTCTCTCCCGAATCGAAATATAAAGCCGTGATGCCTGTTTCCAAACCTTTTGAACGAAGGTTTTTCTTCCACTGTACCAGTTACCATCGATGATACAGACTCTGCCTCCAGGTTTTACAACCCGTGTCCATTCACGAAGAGCTGATGTTGGATCAGGCACGGTCCAGAGCACCCACCGGTTTACAACCGCATCAAAAGTGTTATCATCAAACGGTAAATTTTCCGCATCTCCTTTGCGGAAATCGACAATAACGTTAGATGCTACTGCATTTTTCCTGGCAAGATCCAGCATATTATCTGATAAATCAACAGCAGTAACCATGTGTCCCATACTCGCAAGCGGTATGGAGATAGATCCAGGACCAGTGCCAACATCGAGAATCTTTAACGGGGCTGTCCCAAGGTATTCAGAGAAGAGAGATTTCCAGCCGGCGGTTCCTTTCTCTGATTTTAAAAAACGTTCAACACCGGAGTTATACCGAAATGCTCCGGAGTTCCAGTATGATACGATCGATTCTTTCATGAAGATACAACTCTTTTTTTCAGTTACTCCCCGCCTGTCTCTGCTTTGGATTCCACCAGACCACTGCAGTCTGATACTCCCTGACAACCCGTTTTCCTTCCGGAAGGTCCTGGCTGTGATCCTCCAGATACCGGGTTATCTTCTCCTCGACTTCCGGAGTATAATCGGTATACAGCGAATAAAAAACCTTGTACATCGTCCGAAGCCGTTCAGCAGTTCTAATACTTGAAGAAGATATCACTTCAACATTAGGGACTCTGCCATTCTGGTACAGGATATTATAGATGTACGGGTATTCCGGATACTGGGGGTAGGGAATGTCACCCATAATACTCTCCCAGAGATCCAGCTCAGGTCCACTGACTGATCCGAACCCTGCTGCAATACAACAAGTTCCTCTACAGACCTCTTCCATTCTCTTAACCTGTTCCATAATATCACGAAACATCCAGATGACCGTAGAAGAGAGTAAAAGGTCAAATTTCTCCCGGCTGGCAGAGACATCAACTTCCTGCCATATCTTTGGGATAATTGTATAATTGGTTATCCCTGATTCATTCGCATTCTCACGGATCCGTTCTATCATCCCTTTTGCAGGTTCAACAGCAGTATAATGCCCAACGTGAGGGGCGAACGGAATTACGAATGTTCCAGGTCCTGAACCTACTTCAATCACCTGGGAGTCAGATGACACGAGATGTCGTTTCCTGAGCACTTCAAGAACTTTATTACCATACTCATAATTATTGGACCGCCTTGATTCGGAGTAATCCTGTGACCGGGTTGTCCAGTCGTCAACCGCATAGTCGCGTTTCATGATGGTCATCCGATCATCATAGATCTTCTCCCAGATCTCTTCCCAGTCAATCTTCCCGTCCATCATGCTACCCTCCACCATAATAGGCCCATCAACCCGTTACTTGAGACAATTCCGTCTTTTAATCGACTTTTTACATAATCACGAATGATCTCCGTATCCTTGCTCGTAAGCGGGCGATACTTCTGCACCACCTGCTCCATCGAAGAGATTGCAGATCGCTCTGATCGATGAGTCTCATAGGGTAGGACCGTTACATTCGGTCTCATCCCTTTCGAATTAAGCAGATTAAAGAGGCAGTGAAACTGGTCAAACTCCATCTCCCTGATTCTAAGCGTTTTATAAAGATAGGCAGAGTCCTCACTAGTTCCAAATCCCCCTGCAATACAGCAGTATCCACGGGAGACCATATCCATACGCTTTAACTGGACCATAATATCAGGAAAATGCCAGAGCGAGTGGCAACAGAGGACAAGATCAAAGGATTTTTCAAATTGCCTCGTATTAACTTCCTGCCATGTCTTCTGAAGCGGATAAATATTCTTCAGATTCTCCCCTTTTGCATTCTCTTCCAGTTTCTGAATCATCTGTGCTGCAGGCTCTATTGCAGTTACCGACTGAACATTTCGTGCAAAGGGAATCGTCAGAGCACCAGGACCAGATCCGATATCTATGACCTGAGATTCCGAATCTGCAAGGCCCTCTGAAAAGCAGAACTGCCGTATCTGTTCTCCATGATGAAACGCACTGTTCAGGACCATATCCGAGTAATCCTCTGCCCTGGATTCCCAGTAATCCACCGTTGTCCTGGAGGCAATATCCTGAATATTTCTCTCCCATATCTCTTCCCAGTTTATTGATACTGTCATACTATACCTCATGTACAAGGGCCCGTCTCTCGCCCTACATTTGATTATTAAATATTCACTGCAATAAATTTAATAATACTTTTATTTATTTTGTAGCACTAATTAGAATATGAAGATGAATAACATTATTGAGATCTCTGATCTTACTGTATCATTTAAAGGCGAGGGATATCTGCTCACTGCAGTTGATAATCTTTCGCTCTCCGTGATACATGGTGAGACCCTTGCTATCATTGGGGAGAGCGGGAGTGGAAAGTCCGTCCTTGGTCTTGCTATACTAAGACTACTGCCTGATACTGCTGCCATTTCAGGTTCAATTATTTTTCAGACCCAGGACATCCTCACACTCAGTGAAGGGATGATGGAAAAGATCAGGGGAGGGAAAATTGCTTGGATCCCGCAAAATCCAAAACTTGGGTTTAATCCCTCGATGAAGATCTGGAAACAGGTTTCTGAACCGATAGTTCTCCACACAGATAGTTCATGGTCAGAAGCAAAGAAACAGGCGATTAGACTTCTTCGTCAGTACAGTATCGTACCTCCGGAGAAGTGGGCCGAGGAGTACCCCGTTGCATATAGTGGTGGAATGCTCCAGCGGGCGATGCTTGCCATGGGAACCTCGACCATTCCATCGGTGTTAATAGCTGACGAACCAACAAAAGGGATTGATGCGATTAACAAAAAAGATGTCATTGAGATGTTTAACACACAGAAAGAGAGGGGCATCACCCAGATTATCATCACCCATGATCTTGATTTTGCTTCAGAGGTTGCTGACCGGATAGCGGTGATGTACTGCGGGCAGATAGTGGAGCTCACCAGTGTTGAAAGGTTTTTTACTACTCCACTTCACCCCTATTCAGTAGGGCTAGTAAACTCACTTCCTCAGCGGGGATTATCACCGATTCCCGGTACTTCTCCGGCAATGCATGAAAAACAGGCGGGATGCAGATTCAAGTCACGATGCTCTCTCTGTAGTAGGGTCTGCTCAGAAGAGATCCCCCTTTTCCCTGTTGGGTATGACAATGTCAGGTGTATCCAGTATCATAACCGGAACTGGGCTTGGTAAAATCTACCAATCCGGGTTTTTCAGTCACCAGAAGACTTTCGCAGTGCAGGATGTAGATATTGAGATTAAAGCCGGAGAGACCTATGCTCTTGTTGGAGAGAGCGGGAGTGGAAAAACCACTCTGGGAAAAATTCTGCTCAAACTAATCTCACCTACCACTGGCAGAATTTTCTATCATAACGAGGATATTACTGATCTTCAAGGTCCAGAACTCATTCCAATCCGACGAAAGATGCAGATAATACCACAGCACCCTGAGGATGCATTTAATCCACGGTGGAGATTATCACGGTCAATAATGGAGCCTTTTTTAATACATGGTCAGGCTCAGGAAAAGGGGGGATTAAAGAATGTTCTCTTAGAGCTTCTTGCCGAAACCGGTTTGAACCCAGATTATGCAGAGCGGTATCCACATCAACTCTCAGGCGGTGAACTTCAGCGGGCAGCCATTGCACGTGCCCTTGCATTAAAGCCGGACTTTATCCTCTGTGATGAACCTACCTCGATGCTTGATGTTTCTGTGCAGGCGGCAATAATCCAGCTCCTCCTTTCACTTCAGAAGAGAAGTACCATCTCTCTCCTTTTCATCACCCATGATTTAAAACTTGCAGACCATATTGCAGACCGAGTCGGAGTAATGTATAATGGACATATTATAGAGGAAGGAAGTGGCATACTCAAATCCCCTATGCACCCCTATTCACAGTCTATCGTTCGCGGACACAAACATCAAAGACCCGATCAGTCAATACCATCTCATGAATCCTGCCCATTTGTCCTACAATGTCCGAATAAAACAGAAAAATGCCAAACAATTCCGTCTGTAACAGATTGCTCAGGAAGAAAAATACGATGTCATCATCCATTTAAGTATGATTAGATACAATTATGTAACACATATTAAAATAATTAAATAAAAGATATGAATAAATTTATTAAAGGAGACTTCTTCTTCTGATTAGTCTCACATCCTTTACTGCAGTGAGTTCGAACATTCTGAACGTAGGCGGGCTATGGAGTCCAAAGACAACAGACCCGCATATAGACAGGTACTCATACCATTGTTAGGGAAAATACATTAGTTGATGTTAACCAGGATGCAGCGCTTATTCCCGGGCTTGCAACCAACTGGCAGGTATCCGGAGATCAACTCACCTGGACATTTACCCTCCGTGACGGGGTGGTATTCCATGACAAAACTCCATTTAGCGCAGCTGCGATGAAGAAATCACTTGAAGACTCCTTAGTGAAATCCAAAACGTTCGCTAATGTTCCAATAAAAGAGATAAAAGCACCCAGTGATAACGTCCTTGAGATTGTACTTTCAACCCCGTTTTCAGGACTTCCTGCATATATGGCCAAGGGAGAGAGCGGCGCCCTGTCACCTGACTGTATCGACCAGGGAGATATAACCCGGCCAATCGGTACCGGACCTTTCATTTTTGAATCATTTACACCAAAAGAAGAGATTCGGACGGTTAAAAATCCAAATTATTGGGGAAAGGTTCCATCGGTGGATGGAGTAGTATATACCTCAATTCCTGATGCGGTGACCAGATCCATGATGCTCCAGAGTGGAGAGATCGACATCAGTCTTATCAACCCCCCGGAGATTACAGAAAAGTTCCAGGCTATGGGCGGATTTACCGTGAAGGATCAGCCGATTCACCGGGTGAGAATCCTGGCCTATAACTGTGATGAAGGACCATTTACCGATAAGCTTATCAGGCAGGCGATGAACTACGCCATTGACCGGTAGGCACTCGTCACCTATGTAATGGAAGGGGTCGGATCTCCCGCAGCCAGCATATTCCCACCGGAGTTTTACTGGGCAAACAAGGATATTCAGCCGTTCCCATACAACCCTGACCAAGCAAAGTCACTCCTGGCACAGGCAGGATGGACCGACAGTAATAATGATGGTATCCTTGACAAGAATGGGGAGAAGTTCTCGATAACCCTCTTAACCTATCCGGAACGAGCAGAGTTGCCACCAACGGCTGAGGTTATCCAGAACCAGCTGAAGAAGGTTGGAATCGAGGTAGAGCTGGTTGTAATCGATACCGACTCATCCAATGCTCGCCGTAACAAGGGAGAGTTTGATATCAACCTTATCGGAAGAGGTCTCTTGTTTGTACCGGATCCAGACGAGGTTATGATGACCGACTACCATTCATCAGGGACCTCTGGCGAGGGATGGGGTGCATACCGGTGGAGTAATGCAGAGGTTGATGAACTGATTGAGAAGGCACGAGGTATCATTGATCCGTCTGCACGTAAGTCACTCTATGACCGGGTACAGCAGATCGTTGTTGATGAAGCACCGGTCTCGTTCCTGAACTATTATGTCAACCAGGATATCTACTCTGACAAGGTGAAAGGGTACCGGATGCATCCGACCGAACTCTCGTATCACCTGGAAGAGGTATCCCTCTCCTAACTTTTTTCACATACTTAATCCGTGAATCCAATGAAGCAGTTCATTCTGGTCAGACTCCTGCAGACCATCCCGGTACTGATTGGTATCACCTTCATCGCGTTTCTGCTCATGATGGTAACCCCGGGTGACCCGGCTGAGATTAACCTGCGGGCGATGATGAACACCGATTTCCCCCCAAAAGAGGCTGTTGCAATCATGCGGGAGCAGATGGATCTTGACAAGCCCTGGTATATCCAGTACTTCTCCTGGCTGTCAAGGGTTCTAAAGGGGGATCTCGGGTACTCGTACCAGACTCGAAAGAGCACTACGGATGAGATACTACGGGCCTTTCCAGTGACCTTCCTGCTCTCATCTATTGCAATGCTTTTTTCGATTATCATCGCAATCCCGATAGGTATTCTTGCAGGGATACATCCGAATGGAAGACTGGATCATCTCTCACGGGCGATATCTATCATTGGCCTGTCTATTCCTGATTTCTTTCTTGGTATCCTTGACATTCTCATCTTCTCGATAACATTGAAGATCCTGCCGGTAGCCGGTTACAAAGGCCCTGAATACCTTATCCTGCCTGCCTTTGCCCTCTCTATCAGTCTCTTTGCTGTTACCATGCGACTTATGAGGACGAGTATGGCTGAGGAGCTGGAACAGGAGTATATCACGACGGCGATCTCGAAGGGTCTGGACCGGGGCACAATAATCAGGCGTCATGCATTGAAAAACGCCATTGTCCCGGTCCTGACCTACATGGGAACGCAGTACGGATGGCTGTTTGGGGGAGCGATGATCATCGAATCACTCTTTGCATTGCCCGGAATGGGACGTCTATTTGTTGATGCAGCTGCTTCCCGGGACATCATGGTGATGCAGGCGTGTATCATGGTTTTTGCTATTATTTTCATCATAATCAATCTCTGTATCGATATCTCATACTACCTGCTTGACCCGAGGATGAGGGATACTCATGAGTAGTACGGTGTATATCCCGATATCAGATCAGGGGTTTTGTGCCTTAGGGATGAGGGTTCTGAAAAAACGACCGCTATTGGTTTTCGGACTGATAATTCTTATCCTTATGTGTCTGATGGCAGTATTCGCTCCATATATCGCTCCGCATGATCCCTACGAGCAATCGCTTGAGAACCGGTTTCTGCCTCCATCGACCGAATACCCACTTGGAACCGACCAGTTCGGGAGATGTGTGCTAAGCCGGGCGATCTATGGTTCTCAGCCTTCGCTTATAATCGCTGTCGTCTCTACCATACTGGTAGTTATCATCGGATTACTGGTCGGCTTATGTGCGGGATATTACCGAAGAGTAGATGGATTACTGATGAGGATCACCGACATTATGCTTGCATTCCCGAGTATGGTGGTGACGTTGGCTCTCGTAGGGATTATGGGGCCGGGAGTTCCCTCAATTATCCTGGCATTGGCACTTCCCGGCTGGGCCAAATATGCACGGGTTGTACGCTCCTCAACCATGTCAATCAAAAACAGAGGATTTGTTGAGAGTGCACGGGCTCTTGGCGCAAAAAACAGGTATATTCTCTTCAGACACATCTTACCAGACGTCCTTGCTCCGGTTATGGAGATCGCAACGCTAGGGCTTGGGAGTAAGATCATCATGATTGCCGGACTTGGGTTTTTAGGTCTTGGTATTCAGGTACCAACCCCTGAATGGGGGAATATACTGAACCAGGGGCTTCCGCTCCTCTATAAAGCACCCTTAATAGCCCTCTCAGCAGGTGCTCTGATCATGGCGTTTGTGCTGGCAACAAATCTTATCGGGTCAGAGATACGGGATCTGATGGATCCGATGAGCGATTCGGTTAAGATATGAGGGTCAGGACTGGTACACGATCACGGGAACCCCCATATTCAAAAAGTGGGGACCGTTAGAGACAACAGGGGCATCAATTGCAAGTGCCGATCCAGCAATTAGGGTATCAGCAACAGAAATCCCATGAAGTTACAAAAAACCTGCATTAATTGCAATTTCATCATTCAGGGGGAGAATAATAAGTTTAGAATGTTGAATCTGTGTAACTCGTAGTCAGGCGATAGAATCATTTATATTTCTTTTATAGAGACATACAAGTTCGGTCTGGGTAATAGTCGCAACATACCCCTCATTATCATCATTCTGAATCTCATCCATTAATGTTTTGATTATTTCAGACCCATATTCACGGTTGAAAAATGCAAGAAATGCATGAGTGTCAAAGAGAACTTATTCTACAAGATCTTTATTCCATTCGTCTCTAAATTCTTTTAGCGCACTTTTCGTATCTACCATAGAATCTACTCCCCAGAGATGTGAGATATTTATGAGGGGTTTTAGGTGTATGCTATCCTTCTCCTCAACTATTACTAGAGAATCACCATCAGACAAAGAGAACGTCTCACATCTTTTTGAAGGAAGAGTTATCTTTCCATTAGATGAGAGAGTAACAACATCCATAGTATGAGTTTATTGGCAGTGTAATGATATATTCCTTACTTGCTTGTGTACGCCTCATTATTAGTAGTTCTTTTTCCATATGGACAGACATATACACAGAGGCCACAGATTGCCAAAAGTCCCATCTTTTTCCTATCTGAAAACCCTTTACTACAGGCAGCTCTATCGAACCGGAATGATCCTGGTTCCTTTGTACCGAAGGGATCTCCTGATATCGCATGCACCGGGCAGATCTGTGTGCAAGCCTTACATCGTCCGCACTGCTCATCCATCGGCTCTTTCTCCTGTGGTATTGGGGCTGATATTAGAACGGTAACCCATCTGACCCGTGGACCATGTTCCGGGGTGATAAGAAGAGCACTCTTTCCAATCCATCCATGGCCTGCCTGGTGAGCGGCTATCTTATGGGAGAACTCTGAAGTCAGTCCATCCGGTCCTCGTGGTGATGAGGCTGGGACGTGATAAGTCTTGTATCCAAAATCCTCAATAATAGAACATATCTCTGTAGCAATGGAATCAAGGTGATGGTTTGTCTCGTCATAATGACGGCAGTATGCCTGATATACAGATACATCGTCACGATTTGGAAGGGAGTTGATTATCTGATCCGAGAGCGCAATTCCAACCGAGACTGCTGCAGGATAATCATGGACCCGGTATCCTTCAAGGTCTGGAATGGATGAGGTAAGGGCTGATATATCTGCAAAACCACAGTAATATGCACCCATTCTTCTGGCAGTATCAAAAACGGGCTTAGTGAAAAGCATGGATGTGTGGTGATTTACTGAACTGTGCCCCAGATGATATTTACTTCGTGCTGGCGTTCATGGTCACTCGCAGAATGCAGGCGCTGGTGATACTCAGCAATATCCTTTAGGTTCTTTGACTGAACATCTCCAAGGCCATTTGTTGTGAAGAGTTCCTTTAACGACTCAATTGTAAGCTGATCCCCATTTGGAAGTTGCATAGTAATCTCCTTTGAGTAAGTCTGTTCCCATAGTTTTTCCTGATCTGATTTCTCTGATTCATCCTTCTCATCTGAGTGATGAAAGTAGTCTTTTGGCTCCTGGTGTCCATCTATCGCGATAATCACCCCGCCAGGTCTGCAAATCCTTGACCATTCTCGGATAGCCACATCTGGATGAGGAAGTGTCCAAAGCAGATGACGGCAAATTACCACGTCAAACATCCGATCAGGAAACTCCGGGTTTTCAGCATCACCAAGTAAAAACCGTATTGATAGGTCTTTTGATTCTGCTTTCCTATTCGCAATATCAAGCATCTCTTCACACAAATCGATACCCGTGACAGAATGACCGAGTTCAGCAAGGTTGATAGCAATCATACCCGTTCCGGTCCCAAAATCAAGGACATCTTTTTTGTCGTCGCCTATGATTGTTCTCAGCTGATTTTTCCATAACTGGCATTCGTGATGATCTGCACCATGACCAACATCCTGGTCAAAAGTTTTGCTTCGTTCGTTCCAATATATCCGGACATTTTTCTTGACCGGATCCTGATTTTCTCGAGATATCTCCATATTAAACTCACGTGTATCTTAATCTTCTTGATTCTGTTCCATAAAAAATATTAAATTCTGGATAAAAAATCCCTGTGTGGTGTCAGATACTCTTTTAATCCTTCACCTAAGCGGTATATTGACCATACCGTAGCAACAAGCATTATCCCAGGGAATATAGAAGTCCACCATATTCCTCTCATGACGTCACTTTGTGCCTGGTTGAGCATATTCCCCCAGCTGGCCATGTGTGCAGGAATCCCCAGCCCCAGAAAACTCAGCATGGCCTCCATCATGATCGCATGAGCAGCCATAAGCGTAACTGAAATGACCAGGATAGAATACAGATTCGGAAGAATATGCCTTTTCATGATATACCGGTCATCTGCCCCAAGAGCTATCGCAGCCTCAACAAAGGGTCGCTCTTTAATGGATAATGTCTCTCCCCGAATCAATCGTGAAGTACTCATCCAGTGAGTCAGGGAAATAATGAGAATTATAGTCAATATACTCCGGGGAAATATGGTTGCAAGGACAATAAGCAGGATAACCTCAGGAGGAGAGTTTATCGTATCTACAATTCTCATAAGCAGACCATCAACTTTTCCCCCGATAAATCCTGCGGTAATTCCTATACCGGCTCCCATTGAGACGGCCAAAACGGCTGCAGTCAAACCAACAATAAGTGATATTCTTGTGCCATATATCGTCCGGGTAAAGACATCCCGGCCAAGTTTATCAGTTCCACACCAGTGATCAAGAGAAGGTGGCTGTTCAGCCTCTTCCAGGTTAGCCCGGTTTGGGTCATGAGGAAGGAGAAACGGAACCGCAACTGCGATCAATATGATGATTATGAGAACTTTAATTCCAGGAATGCAGAGTATCGTACTTACTTTCATTATGTTCACTCGTATCTGACACGTGGATCGATAATTGCGTATGCAATATCTGCCAGAAGATTGCCGATAATCACGAGAATACTGGTAAAGAGTGTCAGACCTATAAGGAGCATAAAATCAGACTTCATTGCTGCATCATATGTCAGTCTTCCAATTCCCGGCCATGCAAAAATAGTCTCAATAACAACACTTCCAGATATTAGCCAGGGAATTGCCAAACCTAACTGAGTGACAAAAGGAAGCAGGGAGTTTCGAAATGCATGTCTGATAAGAATCGTACGCTCGTCTATCCCTTTGGCACGTGCAGTGATGATATAATCCTGTTTTATTGATTCAGAAAGACTGGAACGAAGATATCCATAAAACAGGGCAAAATGACTCATCCCAAGAGCTGCAGCAGGGAGAATAATATGGCGGATTCGGTCTGCTAATTCTGCAAAAAAACCCGGTGGCACTGAAATTGAGACCATTCTCGATGAAGGCAACCATCCAAGCCAGACTGAAAAGACCAGTATAAGAATCAGGGCAATGAAAAAACTCGGTGCTGCATACAGGAGAAAACTGGTGTTTGTAATAATTCGATCGATCAATCCTCCCTCCCGGCTGATGACTATCAACGCAGCAAGGATTGCAAGAACAATCGCAACTCCATATGCAACAAAGCTCAGATACAAAGTAGCAGGGAGCTTTTCAATAATAATGTCAATTATGGGGCGTTTATAAATATGCGAACGACCAAAGTCCCCCTGGAAGAGATGGGAAATCCATGAAAAATATCTGACATGAAGTGGTTCATTCAAGCCCCACTCATCCTTTACTTTCATTATATCCTCATCTGACATCTTCTGAACGATCGGCAGGCCAAAATGAGCAACTACCGGGTCAACAGGAGAGAGAAACATGAGTAAAAAAGTAAGGATGCTGATTCCAACTAAAAGAAGTGGGATTTGAAGAACTCTCCGGCTAATATATCCAAGGAGAGCCTGATCCATGAGTATTTAACTCCTTATATCCCACTCTTCAATATTCCACCATAATTCTCCGTTAATTCCACCCATAGATCCATGTGGACCCATCCGGGGAACTAATCCAGTAAGTTTGTCACTCACTGCAAAGACGTAGTTTGAGAAGAGAATCTGCGGAGTTGGCTGATCTTCGGAGAGAATCTTCTGATACTGACCATAGATCTTTTTACGTTCCTCCCTATCTGAAGTGGTTCGCCCCTGTTCTAAAAGCCGGTCAACTTCTGGATTACAATATCCAGCCGGATTATTCCAACCATTACCGATGTATGAACTATGATAGATCTGGTAATTGTTATTGTCAGGATCAAAGGGTGAACCAAAAGCCATAATCACCGCATTATTATGGAAAACATTCTGATTTAACTCATCCCAGTTGGCTTTGGATGTTGGGATCGCCCTGATACCGATCTTTTCAAGATCAGATGCAACAGCAACCGCTAAATCTTTCCTTTCCTCTGATGTTGCAACATATAAAAGTTCAAATTCTAATTTTACACCATCTTTTTCTCTTATACCATCTTTTCCTGGTTTCCACCCGGCATCATCAAGAAGCTTTTTAGCTTTTTCTACATCCTGGTTAAACTCTATTGCAGGATTATACACCCAGCTCTCTTTCCGATATGGTCCATAGGCAGGCACTGCATGACCAGCGAAGATCGTATCAACCATAAGTTTTTTGTTTAAAGCATAGGCAATAGCCTGGTGAACGGCAGTATCCTTGAACTGGGGAAGAATATAGGGAAGATTAATACCATACCAGTTTGCTGACGGGTTTGAAATGATTTTTACTCCTGCCTGACCTTCAAGTGCCTTTGAAGATTTGGGGAGTATCTTAATTGCCTGGACATCACCGCTTTTCAGAAGGTTAATTCGTGAATTCTCATCTGGAAGGATGATATACCGAACTGTCTCAATCTTTGGTTTATCTCCAAAGTAATTAGGATTTGCTTTGAAGATGATCTCCTCTCCCTTATTCCAACTGTCAAAAACATAAGGCCCGGTTCCAACAGGCTTTTGCCAGAATTCAGTTGAACTCAGATCCTGCCCGGCAAGGATATGTTTTGGCAGAATGGGAAGTGCAAGCCATTCCATAAAGGGGACACTTGCCTCCTTGAGTGTGAACTTAACGGTTTTTTTATCGACCACATCAACTGAAGAGATTATACTGTATTCGCCCGAAGTTGGAAAGACTGCCACATTTTCACCGCTGGTCATAAGATCATACGTGAACTTGACGTCATCAGCGGTGAATTCAGTCCCATCATGCCATTTTACACCATCTCTCAGATGAAAGATGATAGTCGTAGGATCCGGCTGTTCCCATGAACTTGCAAGATCTCCTATCATCTCAAGGTTGTTATCTGACTTGATAAGTCCATTAAAAACCTTAATTACATCATAAAAGACTGCATTACCTGCAGAACGGATTGGATTTAAATCCGTTGGTTCTTCACTCAGCCCAATTACCACGGTCTTCCCATCCGCATATACCAGACCGCACGTTCCGATAAGGAGGAGAACGAGAAATACTCCTGCAATAATTTTTTTTATCATACTAACTACCAAAATGTAAAATTACTTATCCCATTAACCTATTTCACACCATGTACGAGATAATAAGGCATCTGATACCCTATCCGGTTTGAAAGAGGCATGTACTTCCTCTGAATGGTCATAATTTCATCCAGGGAATGCAGGGTGACATTATGGAATCCTGCACGTTCTACATATTTCACTGCTTCGAAGGCCTCCATCCCTTTCGGATGAGGGAGGTTATCGATCAGTTCATCCGGATAATATGACTTGAACGGGTTTCTGCGTTCAGAAATAAGAATCCCAAGTTTCGAGAGGAACCTTCGGGATTTACCAGAGAGTGATTCAGGGAACCAGAGTCCATCGATAACTGCTATCATCCCACGGGGTTTCAGGACCCGGTTCCACTCTCTCAGCGCTTTTTCAGGATCCGGTAACGTCCAGAGCAGGTGGCGGTTTATAACCAAGTCAAATGATTCATCATCATATGAGAGAGATTCTGCATCGTCAATTGAAAACGAAATAGAGTAGCCTTTTTTCCTGGCTTTATCCTCTGCTCTCTTCAGCATGTTCTCAGAGAGATCGATTGCATGAACCGAATGCCCCATCTCTGCAAGAAGAAGACTCATCTCACCGGTTCCACAACCAATGTCAAGGACCGTGATCGGGGTATCAGAGGTAAACTGTTTAAACAGGTTTACCCATGCTGTATGCTCCTCTTCTGACTGGACTCCATGGGCATGTTGCATGTCGTACCGCTCTGCAGACTCATCCCATGCAGATTGGATCATTTCTTTGATACCAGACGGATCAGGAGCCATAATAATTGTATGATCAGATAAGTTATGAATATTTTTAATTATGTATGAAATATTGTAAAAAATTACCGCCGAATGTCGTTTCTTATCATATTGGTGAAAAAAATAGATTGTCCCTTTTTTGACCTTCAGAATCAGGATGTGTTTCGGTCTTGCAGATCCTGAATACGACCATCATGAATCTGAATAACCCGATCACACAGGGTTTTGATCAGATCTTCATCATGAGATATAAAGAGAATGCTAAGAGTATGCTCCTGTTTCCATCGCTTCAATATTTCAATAATCTGAGCCTGAACTGATACATCAAGTGATGCTGTCGGCTCATCAGCCACCAAAAACTCAGGTTCCAGAATCAGAATTCTTGCCAGAACAATACGCTGGTTCTGCCCCCCACTGAGCTGATACGGATATCTGCTTAAGTACTCTTCAGTGAGCCCGATATAGGATACCATGGATCGAATCTTTTCATCCCTCTCTTTCGGGGATAACTCCGTATACAATAGGAGAGGTTCTTCAATTATCTGATAGATCCGCATCTTCGGATTTAACGAACTTTCAGGATCCTGAAAGATTATCTGCATTTCCCTTCGCAGTGGTCGCATCTCCTTCCTGCTTACATGGGTGATATCCCGACCCTTGTAGCTGATTCTCCCTGAAGTCGGGTCGATTAATCTGAGTACAAGCCTTCCGATTGTTGTCTTTCCACTCCCGGATTCACCAATAAGACCAAGAGTCTCCCCCGTATGAAGCGTGAATGAGACATCATGGACTGCAACTTTAACTTCCCTTTTAAATAACCCGGAATGATATACCTTGGTCAGGTTCTTCACTTCGATTAATGGCAATGACATCTGTTCTTCCTGTGATGTGAGTGACCATTTGAGAGATCGGGATGATTCGTTCTGCATTTGGCGCAGGCATCAGGGCATCGTGGGTGAAACCTGCATCCGGAGGGGAGATCAATGAGTGAAGGACTACTTCCAGGAATTGCCTTGCACCCGTTTTTTGGATGAGCCTTTATGAATGCTATCGTATACGGATGCAGGGGATCAGAGAGTATCTCATCACAGGGGCCATCCTCAACAATCTCACCGGCATACATAACGAGGATCCGGTCACATAACTCTGAGGCAGCAGCCAGATCATGGGTGATCATGATCATGGAACTTCTCTCTGCAGTATCTGAGAGGAGACTTAGTATCTCCTTCTTATTCCCCTTATCAAGGGCTTTTGTCGGTTCATCTGCAATGATCAGATCTGGCTCACTTGCAATGCCAATAGCTATCATCACCCTCTGCTTCATTCCGCCACTTAGTTCATGAGGATACCGGTTCATGATATATTCAGGATCCTGAAAGTTTACTTCTTTGAGCAGGCGTAACGTCTCTTTCCTGGATTCCTGAGCTGAAAGATTCTTTCCTTTCCGGACTGCTTCCTCAATCTGCCCGCCGACTCGCATGAGCGGATTTAATGAGACACTTGGATTCTGAAGAATAAATGAGATTTCACTCCCCCGGATATTCTGCATGTGACTCTCCGGAACGGTCATGAGATCCTTTCCTTTATATGATACCTTTCCAGAGATTGAAGTGTTATGAGGAAGCAGACGAACAACAGACATGCCAAATACCGTTTTTCCGCAACCAGTCTCACCAATCAGGCCAACTTTCTCTCCTTTCCGAAGGGATAAATCAATAGAATCAACAGCCTTTACAATCCCTTCTGGTGTTCTGAATGAAGTTTTTAAATTGGATACCTGAAGCATGATGAATATGTAATTATTGTATTTCGTAATACATAATGTTAATTAAATAGTGGTAAGAGAAAAGAATTTACTACCCATTAAAGAATATCCATTGAATCAGTAAACGAACAATCCCAAGATAATGAACGATCTCATGAGATCTGATGAATCCAGAAAAAATCAAAGAATTCAAAGAGGAGATACCTTATATCTCCTGAGCTGCAATAAGTGAAGCGTACAATCCATCATGCTGTAACAATTCATGGTGAGTACCCTGCTCAATTATCTCTCCCTGGTTGAGCACGAGGATCGTATCAGCATGAACCACTGTACTGAGCCGGTGTGCGATCATAAATACCGTCTTTCCTTTCATCAGTTCACGAATGGTATCCCGGATCATCATTTCAGTTCCGGTATCCAGATTACTGGTCGCCTCGTCCATGATAAGGACCGGAGAATTTTTAAGAATTGCCCTGGCAATTGCAACCCTCTGACGTTCACCACCGGAAAGACGAATCCCCCGTTCTCCGACAATTGTTTCGTATCCATCCGGAAGTCCGGAGATAAACTCGTGAATCCGGGCAAATCGTGCAGCCTGTTCCACTTCCTGATCAGTAGCTGATGCCTTCCCCACCCGGATATTTTCCCGGATAGAGGTATTAAAGAGAAAGATATCCTGGGTAACGATAGAAACCGTATTTCTGAGATAATTAAGGTTCAGATCCCTGATATCATGTCCGTCAATCCTGATAGAGCCCTTCTCCGGATCCCAAAACCGCATGAGAAGATGAGTAAGTGTTGTTTTCCCAGCTCCGGTAAGGCCGACTATTGCTGCTGTGCATCCTGAAGGGATGGTAAATGATACTCCTTTGAGAACATAGGGCTCCGATTCTCCATATCTGAACCAGACATTAGATACCTCAATTTCTGGAACTGCTGACAATGCTACTGCCGGTGAGCCATTTTCCTGAACTACCGGAATGTCATCCATGATTTCAAAGAACCGTTTTGCGCCGGCAATGGTCATGCTCAGTTGTTTTGACACCTCAACAACTTCCCGTGTAGCACTAAATGCTCCGGCTGACAATATGACAGTAATAGGAAGATAGAATGGATTGATCTCTCCATTCTGAGTAAGAATAGTAGCCGCCACAAGAACAATGACAATACCACCGGATACGAGAACCGCGTATGAAGCTGATGCACAGGCATTTACCTGGACATATGACCGTTGTTCTTTCCGGTATTCCAGAACCATTCGGATTATTGCCTCAAGCCTGTCTTTTCCTCTTCCAAATGCAAGGATTTCCCATATACCCTGGACACTGTCGATGAGAAAACTCCCCATGTTGGCAAGGAACAGCCTGAGATGATCTCCTTTCTTTTCATTCATCCTGATAGCAAGAGTCGGAATAAGAGCCGTCATAATAAGGAATATCAGAAGAATTCCTGCAAGTGACGGATGAATAAACAAAAGGCCACAGAGAACAATCAACGGCACCAGAACTGCAACAACAATCTGGGTCAGCGTATGAGCAAAAAAGAGTTCCAGTATTTCGATATTATTAATCGCTACCGAAACAAGATCGCCGGTTCTCCGGGAGATAAAGATAGCAGGAGCAAGTGGATCTACTTTCCGGTATAACTGATTCCGGAGATCTGATAATACCTGAAATGCTGCAATATGATTAAGATATGGCCCGAAGTACCCGCAAACTCCCCGTGCAAGGGCAAGAATCAGGATCGCTCCTCCTATTGGAAGAAGAGCGGAAGCGTTGCTCTGTTCTTTTGCAGTATAGATGAGAAAAACACCCAAAAGACCAATCCCGATCGTAATCAGTTGCTTTGTCGCATCACAGATCATTCCCGCTGCAAGAAGGCGGAGATGGGATTTCACAAGGCCGCTCAGCCTGATTAATTGCTGAAGTGGTGTTGCTTGAGTCATTCTGCACCCCCTACAATATCTCCCCCTACAGGAGCAGATTCAAGCATTCGCAGCTGGGCCTGAACCAGTCGGGCATAATGACCGCCAGACTTGAGCAGTTCTTCATGGGTTCCGGTCTCAACAATTCGTCCTTCATCCATAACCATGATCCGATCTGCCCTTTTTATTGTGGATAACCGGTGAGCAATGACAAGAACAGTCCGGTCTTTGCATAGTTTATCCAAAGCATTCTGGATTAGTTTCTCGCTCCCGGCATCAATGCTGGAAGTGGGCTCATCAAGGAGAAGAACAGGTGAATTCTTCAGAATTGCCCGTGCTATTGCAATCCGTTGCTTTTCTCCACCTGAGAGCCGGGTTCCCCGCTCACCGGTTA
Organism: Methanospirillum hungatei JF-1; assembly: GCF_000013445.1. Taxonomy (NCBI): domain Archaea; kingdom Methanobacteriati; phylum Methanobacteriota; class Methanomicrobia; order Methanomicrobiales; family Methanospirillaceae; genus Methanospirillum; species Methanospirillum hungatei. The sequence continues at coordinate 215,545 of NC_007796.1, read as the reverse complement.
TGGTATCATATCCTTCAGGAAGCCCGGTTATCCAATCATGAATATTGGCTGCATTTGCTGCTGCAATAATATCAGATTCCCCCGCTGCAGGATTTCCGATAAGGAGATTATTCCGGATAGTATCATAAAAAAGGTACGTCTCCTGTGATACCAGGGAGAACTGTTCCCGAAGCTGGGTAAGTGGAAATGAATGAATCGGAGTGTCATCAAGATATATGCTCCCTTTCTGGGGATCATGAAACCGGTAGAGAAGATCGATAACCGTACTTTTCCCAACTCCTGAAGTTCCGACCAGGGCAACAGTTTCACCGGATTTTACGTCAAATGTCAGATTTTTTAAAACCTCACGGCCCGTTTCATATGAGAACGAAACGTCATTGAACCTGACAGCCGGAGGTGGTGTCCGGTGAACAGAAACCGGGATAACCGGAGCTGATACCACTGGTTCTTCTTCCATTATTTTCTCCAGGGTATCAAGTGCCCGTTTTCCATACAGGCTGTTATGGAAATGCTGGCTAAGTGCGATTACATGTTCATAAAAGATTGGTCCGACAAGGAGTACGGTCATGACCCCTTCAATGCCGAATTTTCCATATGAAAACTGAATACAGGCATACAAAAGGGCAAGCCCATACCCCAGGTATGGAACAACATCACAGACATAATGAACCCCAAAAAATATTTTAAGGGCTTTAATGTATGTTTCCTGCAATTTTTGTGCTTTTTTATGCAGTAATCCGGCACGATGGTCACTGAGACCAAACATCTTCAGAGTGGTCAGTCCCTGCAGACTTTCTGCATAATATGAACTCAGGTCATGGTAATCCCGCCAGATGTCCAGTTTTTCATTCCATGAGAGTTTATATGACATGGCTACCGAAAAGGGAACAAGCGGAACAAATACGAGAAGGATGAGTGCTACCGGAAGGTCCAGCATAACGGAGAATGCAACAAAAAGAATACCTGGCACGACAAAACACAGGACCAGACAGGGAATAAAAAACCCGACATATTGCTCAAGGGTATCAACCCCGTCGGCTATTGTTGCAGCAACAGAGCCGGAACTTTTATGTTCTGTGTATGCCGGCCCGAGCCTGAGCAGGTGTTCATAGACTCGTGTGCGAACCGAGAGTTTCATCAGGTCCGATGTTCTTTGTGCAGAAATATCCCGGAGGGCTTCTGCACCGCCCCGTATCATGAAAAGAAGGATCATACCACCGATGACCGGAGCAAGGCTCATCAAAGGATCTCCATTCATAACCCCGGCGATGAGCATACTTACCAGAAAGAGCATGCCAATATTCGTTCCTGAACTGATTAGTCCGGCAAAGGTTGTAACTGCCATACTCTGACTCATCCCTTCTGCCAGATGGAAAATTCTCCGGTCAAAAAGAGCAGTGGTGAGCCAAGATATCAATGAGATATTATCATCTTTCAGTAATTCTACCATAATTAAATAATTCCTTTAAAAATTTTACCTGCAATTCCATTCGTTTCCATTTAAGGATAATGAAAGAAGAAAAGGCCAGTCCCGGTGACAATATCTAATATTTCGGATTAATTTTTCAGAATGCCGATCCTGGTTATCAGATTTACAATTTCTTTTCATCTTTTCCTTTCTCATAATGGATATTCCAGTGATGAGACATCGCTGAACGCATTTTTCAGAATACCCAATTCTCACACATCTCCCTCATTTGGTCGTCCATTGCACCAGGTGTATGTTTCAAACAAAAGCATCATGTCAGATCTCCTGTGCCTTGATCAAAGAGGTATATACCTGGTTTAATCGGATTAATTCCTCATGTGTTCCTCGTTCAACTATCTTTCCTTCCCTGAGGACCAGAATCTGGTCGGCATGCATGATAGTGGAAAGACGGTGGGCGATAATGAGCACCGTTCTTCCCATACTTAATTCCTTCATAGCCTCTCGTATCTCAAGTTCTGTACAGGTATCTAGGGCGGAAGTTGCTTCATCCATGATCAATATGGGTGCATTTTTCAAAACAGCCCGTGCTATGGCGATTCGTTGTCGTTCACCTCCGGATAGTCTGATTCCCCGTTCACCGACTATCGTATGGTATCCATTCGGAAGAGAACAGATAAACTCATGAATCCGGGCAAACAAAGCGGCTGCCATCACTTCTCCGTCTGATGCATCAGCCCGGCCAAGCCTGATATTTTCCATGATAGAAGTGTTGAGGAGGAAAATATCCTGCGTAACCATCGCCACCATATTCAGGAGATATGAAAGGGAGAGGGTACGGATATCATACCCTCCAACCCGGATAATTCCCTGAACAGGATCCCAGAATCGCATGATAAGATGTGCAATCGTTGTCTTCCCTGCTCCTGTCATGCCTACGAGAGCAACGGTCTTTCCCATGGGAACATCAAATGAGATATCCTGTAAAACATCAACATCTGTATCAGAATACCGGAATGAAACACCATCAACCGAGATAGACGGTTGAAACTCGTGTGGACAGACAGGCTGTTCAGGTTCAGTAACATGGGGCTTTAAGTCCATCAGGTCATAGAGTCGTTTTGCCCCGGCAAGGGTCAGACTGAGTTGTTTTGATATTTCAATGACATTCGCCATCGAGCTGAACCCTACTGAAGCAAATAAGACTACAATCGGAAGGTAAAGTGGATCGATAGATCCTGCAACAGTCAGGAGTGACGAGTCTGCCAGGAGTGAAATTATTCCTCCGGAAAGGAGCAGAATGTATATCGCGGTAATAATCGAATTCTTTTGAACATATACGCCGTACTCTTCCTGGTAGGCATCATTCAGGTCCATTACCTGATTATATCTGAATGATGAACGTGAGAATGCAAGGATCTCCCGAATCCCCTGCACACTGTCAATGAGAAATGCATGGATATCGCCAACCAGCACACGAAGCCACTCCCCCCGTTCGTTATTCAAAGACATTGCAAGACTTGGAAGAGTAAGTATCAGGATCGTGAAGATTCCATATATTACTGCGATATGTGGATGGATAGAAAAGAGCGATACAAAGACCAGGATGGGGATGACGATTGCAGTTATCAGCGGAGCGATAGTATGAGCAAAGAAGAGTTCAAGCGTTTCAATATTATTCCCGGCAACAGAAACCATATCACCGGTTCGGCGATGCATCAGTATTGCAGGAGCAAGTGGTTCTAGGATGCGGTAGAACTGGTCCCGAAGATCTGCAAGCAGCCGGTATGCACCGATATGGCAGAGATATGGGCTCAAGTATCCAAACACTCCTCTGGAAACCGCCAGAATACAGATGAGCACCCCACAGGGGATAAGAACTGAAGCATCCGCTCCTTCCCGTGCCATCCGTAACAGATCGACACCCAATAACCCGATAAGAAGGGTTACCCCGTATTTCAGAATATCAGCGAGAACTCCCAGACTTATGATCGGTATCTGTGGGATAATAACTTTGAAGAGCCGGAAAAATGCGGTTCTTCCCCTCATGATACACTCCCTCCCTGATGTGAAATCGCTGTTCCCCCGGCAAGATCTTGGGCCTTTACCAGTTCTGCATATCTGCCATGGTGCTGTATCAGTTCCTCATGGGTTCCTGACTCAACAATACTTCCGCCTTCCATGACCAGAATCCGGTTTGCATCCCGTATCGTGGACAGGCGGTGAGCGATGACCAGGATCGTCCGTCCTGACTGGAGGGTTCGGATACCATCCCTGATATGCCGTTCACTCTCTGCATCCACACTTGCAGTGGGTTCATCAAGAATCAGAATCGGTGCATCTTTGAGTATAGCCCGCCCGATTGCAATCCGTTGTCTCTCACCTCCGGAAAAACGTAATCCACGCTCCCCGGCAATAGTATCTAACCCCTGGGGCAACGATTGGATAAAATCATCAAGGCGGGAGATTTGGACTGCCTTCTCAATATCAGCATCATTCGCATCAGGGTTTCCAAAGAGAAGGTTGTTTCTCACGGTATCATGGAACAAATACGTATCCTGTGAGACCAGGGAGAGATGACTCCGGAGCAGATCAAGAGGAATTGAACGAATCGGCAGACCACATATCTCGATCTCACCCTGTTCTGCATCATAATACCGGAAGAGTAAATCAACAATCGTACTTTTTCCTGCTCCGGAGGCGCCGACCAGGGCAACCATTTCACCCTCCTGTATGGAAAACGAACAGTGATTCAGGACCGGACGGCCCGGTTCATATGCAAAAGATACATCAGAAAACCGGACCGACCAGGGACGGGGAAGGGATGGTATCGTTGTATTCTCTGGTTCTTCGATAGTCGGGTCGGTTGTGATGAGTGAAAGGATGGATTGAATGGTACTTTTCGCATTCACACTGATATGATAATACTGGCCCAGATGAATGACATGCTCATAAAAAACCGGACCGAGTAAGAGAACAAGCATGACCTGTCCGGTCTGCATATATCCACTACTCAATTGTATGCAGACATAGAGCATGGCAGCACCATACCCAAGATACGGGATCATATCTGCTACCAGACTAACCAGCAGACCAATACGAAGACGCCTGACATAGGTACTGCTTAACTGCTCTGCCTTTTTTCGTATCTCACCGGCACGGGAAATATGCTGGTTGAATAATTTCAGGGTTGGTAATCCCTGCAGGCTTTCGGTATAATAGGAACTGAGTGCCTTGTAATCCTGCCAGACATCGGTTCTTTTCACTCTGCTTTCCCGGTTTGATATCATGATTGCGAGAGGAACCAGAGGTACAAAGACGAGTAGAATACATGCCGTTATGGTATCGATTAACAATGCAAATGCAATAAAAAGGGAGAGTGGGACCAGCATGCAAAGCAGGATGTAAGGTATATAATATGCAACATACTGCTCCAGCTGCTCTGTTCCATCTACAAAAACAGCCGCTATTGATCCGGAATCTTTCTGATCTGTGTATGCTGGACCTAAGGAGAGAATTTTCTGATAGAGCAGTGATCGCAATGATCGCTTCATCAGACCGGCGGTATCGTGAGCTGAACGTTCCCGATAGACCTCAGATATGACCCGGAGCAGGAGCATACCTCCCATTGCAACGATAACAGGTGACATGGTACCGGGTGATTGCCCCTCAATAAGTCCGGAAATGAAAATACTTACGTAAAACAGCAACAGAATCGAGGCTACAGAGCTCAAAAGAGCAGCAATGAAGGTCCGGACTACCCGAATCTTCAGGCCGGGTATCAGACGGATAAACCTGAAATCAATACAGAGTGATGCAACCTGATAAAGGAGTGACTCATCCCCGATGTCCCGGGGACAGAGGTTTTCTGCATGAGACATTCAGGCCGGTATCTCCATGCTGACTTCTGCTTTGAAATCATCCGGACGAAAATGCCCGTATTCCACCGGTCGAATCGGAACCACGTGAGGTTTTCCAAGAACTGAAATGATCTCTGCTTTTACTCCATACACCTCTTCAATCATTTCCGGAGTATACAGGTCCACCGGGCTTCCAGCAGAAAAGATAACACCCTGTCGAAGCATTACCATTGAATCAGTATACCGGGCACCAAGATTCAGGTCATGTAACGCAATGATCGCTGACATATTCCGTTCTTTTACGAGATGATTGACAATTTCCAGAACTTCGAGCTGGTGTCTGATATCTAGGGCTGATGTTGGTTCATCAAGAAGGAGCACTTCCGGTTCCTGGCATATTGCCCGGGCCAGAAGGACCATCTGTTTCTGTCCTCCGGACAAACTTGAAAAATCCCTCATTGCCATATCCCCTATACCCAGACGTTCGAGAGCATGTGCAACCTTGTTAATGTCCTCTTCACTGATTCTCCAGGCAGCATGAGGCCTTCTGCCCATCAGAACAGTTTCAAAGACAGTTGAGTCCATTGCACTGGTACCATGCTGCGGAACCAGTCCGATACTTTTTGCCAGATCAACCCGGGGCATAGTCAGAATGTCCTTCCCGCTTAATAGAATCGAGCCTTTGGGTTTTAATATGGTATCAATGCATTTAATGAGGGTACTTTTCCCTGATCCATTTGGTCCGATTAATCCGGTCATCTCTCCAGGTCCGATAGAAAAGGTGATATTGTGGAGAATATCAGCACCCGGATAACTGAAACTGACATCGTTAATTTCTAGGTTTACCATAATTCTTTCCTCTTTCGCATAAAAAGAAACATAAAGAAGGGAACACCCACAAGGGCGGTCATAATACCCACTGGTAAAATCATAGGGGCAAGGATCGTTCGAGCAACGGTATCAGCACCCAGGAGGAGAATTCCTCCGACAAGGGCAGATCCTGGAATCACATACCGGTTATCTCCCCCGATAGCCATCCTTGTGATATGCGGGGAAACCAGCCCTACAAATCCGATGATTCCACAAAAAGCAGTGACTGAAGCGGTGAGAAGAGCAGCAAATATAAGTGTTCGCATCCGTACATGCTCCACATTTATTCCCAGGCTGTGAGCGGTTTCATCTCCGGCTCCTATAATGGTGAGATCTGATGCCTTGTAGATGAGATACGGGATGGCTATGACTGCAATGCAAAAAACAATAAAAACAGTCTCCCAATTGGCTACCGATACACTTCCCATCATCCAGAAGACCACGGCCTGTACCTGTTCGGCTGTTCCGAGGTATTGCATAAATGACGTAACCGCATCCAAAAGGAACATGATAGCAATACCAGCAAGGATTATCGCTTCCGGGGTCATTCCTTTACTTTTTGCAATGGAGTAAATGACCATGGTAGCAAGAAATGCACTTATGAATGCATTGAGGACCACACTGTATGCTCCAAATAATTTAAGCCCCCCGATGATTGCAAGGGATGCGCCCATCGCGGCAGCTGAAGATATCCCTAAGGTAAATGGTTCAGCAAGCGGGTTTCGAAGCACTCCCTGCAGTATTGCACCAGCTACACCAAGACTTGCCCCGCATACAATGGCCATGGATATTCTTGGGAGTCGGATATCCCATATTATCGTATTCGCAACAGATTCTGGTATTCCCATCCCGGGAAAAATGCCTGCAAATATTGTGGTGTATACCGAAACAAGATCCAGCTCATAGGATCCAAAAGATGCCGCTATCCCAACCAAAAATAGAATTCCAAATGAAACGGAGAGAAGAAACAGGACCTTTCGAGAATGATACCGATAATACGAGGATTGTATTTCAGACATTGAAGCATTACTTTGAGAATTTTCCGGGTTATGTTGACTCATGACCTCACAATACCTCAGGGATACCCCCTGATGATCGTTCATAGAAATGTGTTGGGATGCAATATTACTATTTTGAAATAAGGTATGAATGATTGTGCTATATTTAAATTTGATCATAACATAAATTGATAGGTAGTGATTTAGTATGAAAAAATGGTGTATCTATGGAGGAGTGCTCTTAACACTCCTCACTCTTTGTTGTCTGACGACTACAGGATCTGCATCAGGGATGGAATTTACCCTGTATATTTTTGGAAATGCGAATTCAGATATGAACATTGATCAGCAGGATATTGATCTTATCAACGAAATTGCCGCTGGAAAAACAGCATCCACTCCACTTGCAGATGCCAATCAGGATGGAAAAGTAGATAGTGCAGACGCTGAGCAGGTACAGAAGATCATCGATGGAACTGCGACAGAAATGTGGGTACAGGATGCCTTCAAACAACCAGTAAAAGTAAAGACCCCGGTACAAAGGCTCATTACTCTTGACCGGATGATCGCAGAAAATGCACAGGTTATCGGAGTCGGGGACAAGATCGTAGGAATTGATGAGAATACCGTAAACCGGGATATTATTCTTCCAACTATCAGCAAGCAAAAGAATCTGGGTTCTGCAGAAGAACCGGACATGGAAGCACTTATTGCTCTCAAGCCTGACCTGATTGTGAATAATCAGTATTTTGATGAAGGACTGATGAAAAAATTACAGGAATCAGGCCTGACTCCGTTGGCTATGATTTACCATGGTGATATTCAGAACAGCCTTGGTTATTCGAAGATGCTTGGATATCTGACCGGTTCTCCATCAACTGCAGAAGAGTATGTCAACTGGATGGGAGGAACTCTCGGAAGCATTCATGACAAGGTAGCAGGATTATCTGAAGATGAGAAGACAAAAGTCATTTATCTGTACCCACGAAAGAACGGAGCTCTTGGAAGTGGTGGCAATGATTGTCCGACAATCAAGACATTACAGTTCCTCGGAGCAGATACCATGACCCAGAATACGAAAGATACCGCTGGAAAGATCATGGATACTGCGTCCTACTTCGAGATTGATCCAGAAGTGGTCATAGCGAAGAATCCGGAAGCTATTGTTATGGAAGACTTTGATGAAGCACTCGGATATGGGTATACTGACAAGAATGCGGCCCAGGCAGAACTTGATCGCATAAAGAGCAGACCTGGATTTGATAAACTTGATGCGGTCAAGAATAACAAAGTCTATCTCCTTGATGTGAATATCGTCTCACACAGCAACTGTCTTGGAGCCTTATACATGGCAAAAGCTCTCTATCCGGATCAACTTTCTGATATTGATCCTTATGCAATCCATCAGGAGTATGTAGATCGGTTCCTGAAAGTGCCGGGTCTTGATGTAAAGAAGGACGGGATATTCATCTACCCACAAATCTCATAATCTCCTTTTTCCCTTATTTTTTTGAGAGATTTCATCCATGGTAACAGAATCTAAAAAGAAGATTTATTCTAGTATCGGGGGGCATTTCCTGGTAGATCTCTACTCACCATTTCTGCCCATCATTCTTCCGGTCCTGATTACTAATATGAATCTCTCATTTTTTCTGGCAGGATTTATGGTAACTGCCTATAATGTGACATCATCATTAGTTCAGCCGGTTGCAGGGCTGTTCAGCGACAGGACTGGAAAAAAGGTACCCATATGGATATGCGTACTGCTATCAAGTGCCGGGATATCTCTCGCAGTCCTGACAAATAACTATCTTCTTATGCTGGCCCTGGTTTCAGGTGCAGCACTTGGGAATGCACTGTTCCACCCGGCAGCGATGGAATCAGTATATCGGCTCAGTCCAATAGAGAAGAGAGGTATATTTAACTCGATCTTTACAACAAGTGGAAGTATCAGTTACTCAATAGGCCCACTCATCGCTGGAGTAATGATAACCTTCTTCGGGCTATCCAGCATCGCATGGCTGGTAATTCCTGGGATATTGGGAGCAGTTTGGATCTATTCTGTTGATAAAAAATTCAATACTTTAGTATCTGCTCATTATGAGAGGAAAAAGCCAGTATCAAAGCAGAAAAAGGAGAGATACTGGTGGGTTCCTGCCGGTCTTGTGGTATTTCTCTGTTCTCTTCGAGCCTGGACTTATGTTGGAATAATTACCTACCTCCCGGCTCTCTTAATGCTCGGACAGCATGGTATGGACACTATAACCACATCACTTATCGTCACAATAATGCTTTTTATAGGTGTTGCCGGCCAGATTGCCGGAGGATATCTTTCAGACAGATATGGGCGGAAAAATATGCTGGTGTTCGGCTTTGCAGCTGCAGTTCCCTTTTTTTGTCTTATCTTTCTAAGTCAGGGATGGCTTATGTATAGTGGTATCTTTATGTACTCCTTCTTTGCGTGTTTCTGTTATGTCACCTCGGTCACTATGATGCAGGAACTTCTGCCCGAATCCGTAGGGTTTGCTTCAGGTCTTACCTTAGGTCTTTGTGTGGGGGTTGGGGGTATCGGAGCCGCGATCATCGGCTGGGCTGCTGATAATATGGGTTCCCTTCCGGATGCGATGTTTCTCATGATAATTCCAACCGCATTATCGCCGATTCTTGCGTTGTTCATCAGATACCCGGATCAGAGAAGGATACGAGGCAGGGATGCTGACCTACCTGAATGAACGTATTGCTCATGATCATCACAAAAATGGTATCCTATTATCTCCGCTGGAGCAAGGCATCTGTATTCAGATGAACGTATCCCATATACGGAGAACATATCTCTTCTTTCCGACATATCACTGCAGGTTACAGTCCGCGTTGGAGATCTATTCACATTCTGATAATGAAAACCCACCACATACATGTGGTACCAATACCCGATAATTATGAAATATTTGTGAGGCTGTTGCACAAACACAAAAAAAGCTTAATATAAATTATTAAAGCTTAATTATATATATTATTAAGATCAATATATTATATGTCTCATCGCTATAACATGATTAGAGGATATGGTAATGAACAACAATTTTTACTCCCTGTCAATGCGATGGACTGGCTATCTGAAAATGATATTACTTATGGCATATTAGAAATTCTTTCGATTCTCGATATTAGTCCATTTATTAATAAATATCGTGACGATGGTCGCGGTTCTGCCTTTTTTGATCCTCGTTCAATGCTTGGAATAATAATTTATTCAATGATTCGTGGAGAAAAATCTAGCAGAAAAATTGAGATGTGCTGCCATTATGATATTGGATATCGGATCGTCGCCAATAATCTTACACCTGACCATACAACGATCTATCGTTTCAAGAAGAATAATTCAAAAGAAATCAAATCCCTTTTTAAACAATTATCTCAAATTATCGTAGAATCCGGGATAGCAAGAATCGGTGTCCTAGCCCTCGATGGATCAAAATTTGGCTGTAATGCCTCTTTATCAGCCAATAAAAAATTAAAATACCTTGAAGCAGAGCTAGGTCGGCTTTTTGATGAATCACAGGAAATTGATGAGTTAGAAAACGATGATATAAATATTCAGGATATGGAGATTAACCGACTACCTGAGCATCTTTCAACAAAAGAAAAACGAAAGGAAGTTCTTAATCGGGCTAAAGAGAAATTAATTGAACGACATGATATCGAATCTAAAAAACAAGAAGAAAAGATTCTGGACCGCGAAAAAGAAGAATTAGAATCGGGTAAAAAGAAACGAGGTAGAAAGCCTTTAGAGCCTAAAAAAGAGCCATCTTCAGATTCAAAAGTAAATCTCACTGATCCTGAAAGTCAGATAATGTCAACCACCAATGGCTGGATTCAAGGGTATAATGGGCAGATTATCGTTTCTGAAAATCAATTTATCCTCGCTGCAATGATATCAGATGAGCAAAACGATAAAAAATTATTAATACCTATGCTAAATGAACTCGAAGACCTTTTTACGGGTATTCATCCATCAATTTCGCCTAATATACTACTATCTGATGCAGGTTATTTCTCATACCCGAATTCTTTAGCAGAATTGGATTATGGCATTCAACTCATCATCCCTCCTTCTAAAGAAAGAAAAATTCCAGAATATTCAGATAATGATGGGTATATCTCACGAATGGAAATGATATGTCGGGCGATTTGTATGGGAGAAATAATCACATTTCCGGAATTGCAAAGTATCGGGACGTTTGTTTGGCAATCTTTTATGAACAGAGAGAAACAAGCAACAACTCAGGAAATTTGTAAACGAGTTATGGAAGTACGTGTGAAATCCCCCACTGGTAGAGAGTTATATCGAAAACGAAAATACATGGTCGAACCAGTTTTTGGTAATATGAAACATAATATGAGGTTTAGGAGTTTCTCTCAAAAAGGGAAAGAGAATTGCGAGGGAGAATTCTTTTTAGCTGCATTAGTGCATAATATAAAAAAACTTATCAGATTTGAGGGTATAGTTAAAATTAAAGAATTTGCTACGAATATTATAAAACCGTCAAGAGGTTCAGGTTTTTCCTATATTTTTGCAAACACAGTATGTAAAGTGGGAATTGATACATGCAGGTTCATACATCAATTAGTCTATTTTGGTTGATAGCTTAAGGGGTAGAGATCGATCATTTGTGATCCTGCATGATATTGATCATTGGTGCAACACCCTCTTGTAACAAACAGAATTCCATAAAAAAGGATCTTACCTGAATATGATGAAATTATTAACTTAAATTCATTATCAACCATACTTCAGACCATTCAATGAGAACATGCAACAAAATTAAGGTGGTCAAATTAAGAATATTTTTTTAAAATATCAGATCTCATGGCGAGAAAAGTTTCCTATTAAAAAATTCCACTCATAAACGATGAACTGCTACATATGTATCAGTGAAAAAACGTAACACTTTTTTTATTACCACACAAAAAACAATGATTTGAGATGTTTTCTGGATATATGGCTTAATACACACTTAAAATTCGTAACACCGACAGAAACCTTATCTATGGCTATTCAATAATATGAGGTGGAGGCAAAAAGAATGTGTTGTCACGATTCAGATAAGCATGAACATGCACATGAGCATAATGGAAAAGTACACACCCATGAGCATATCCACGATAGTGAACACCATCACTTTCATGAGAACTGCTGCCATGGACATGACTAAACCTCTTTTTTAAACATTATCGTCCCAATTTCTAATCGAATTGATTATCTCCTCTCGTCATCCTCATGGGAATTATCATTTCGTTAAGATTTCAATCTCTTAAGATTCACAGGATTCATGTCATAATCCCCCACCTATCCTTAAAAGTCATGTTGGAGATCATCCTGTCAAATTCATCAGAATAAAACGAATATATATGGGCGTTTAATTCCGGTTAAGGAGTATTTAATGAGCAGAAAAGTTCATGTATATAAATATTTATTGTGTATACATGGTTTCTGTCATTTCAATACGCCCTACCTCATAAATATCACGAAAGATTGAAGCACTGTCTCTTCTTACTGCATTAGATCGCTCTTCCCTGATTCGAATGGCCTTGTCCTCAGGTCTTGATGAAGAACTCAGAAAAAATGCTTTGGATCAGTACAGGCAGGGACGTATTTCACTCGGAAAAGCCGCAGAGATATGTGAGATATCTGTGAGAGAAATGATAGATCTCCTGAAGAAGAACAATGTAATCCTTAATGTATCAGTTCAGGATATTCAGGATGATTATCAGGCAGCAATGAAGATATGATTCGGGTATTTGATTCATCACCACTGATCTATTTTGCAAGGGCCGGAGCTCTCCATCTCGCTTTAGAGGTACATTCAGAAAATTACATCCCCCCTGCGGTATATGCAGAGGTTGTTACGATCGGGAGGGTACAGGGACATCCTGATGCTGAAGTTACCGCTCATCTCATTACGCAGGAATCTCTTACCCTGAAACCGCCAGAAGAGCATTTTTTAGAGAAATTCTCTGGTTTGCACCGTGATCTTCACCCAGGGGAGATGGAGGTTCTGGCTCTCTCGGACGAACTACAAGGCATCGCCATAGTTGATGACCGGATAAGTCGTGAGATCGGAGAAATGTTTCAGATTGAAGTGAGAGGATCTGCATTTATTCTTTTTACTCTTGTGAAAAACAGAATCATATCCAAAGAGAAAGTAAAAAAGATTCTCCAGGTAATGATCCGTGAAGGTTTCAGAATCGGATCTGAACAATATGGACTAATCCTTGATCTGCTGGAACAGCTTCAGGGAAAGAAGGATGAATCCTGGTCTTGAATGCAGCAATCGCGGATTATCTAAAGATAAGGCAGACGCAAAATCTTTTAAACCTGACTCATTCCCTGCCAGGTACATCCTGTACCAATGAGGGGGGACAATATAATAAAAGCTATATTCTCCCAAAGACAAACATGTCACCAATGGTTGATCCGGATATCACCGATCTTCAGAAAAAAGCAGAACATTTTGAATCTCAATATAACGCCATTAAAAAAGAATTCAAAGATTTCATTGAGACAACACGAAAAAATGAGGAATTGAAAAAGAAAGACCTTCAGGCAGATCAAGCAAAAAAATTACTGGTTATTGCAGATTCGTTATGTCGCATGATGCACAGCTCAAAAAATCCCACCTGTGATGCCGTGCGGGAGGTCCATGAAAATTATCATCTCAATATTGAAGGGATGTATCAGCAGGTACTCTCATCAGGCAAACTGACACCCATCGACCCACAACCCGGAGCCATATTTGATGATACCCTGCATATGGCAGTCGGACTTGAATATAATAGCAAATACCCGGAAGACACTATATTTTCAGTAGTAAGACGCGGATACCTGCGGGAGTCTCAACTTATCAGACCGGCAGAAGTCATCATCTCGAAAAAGCCAAGGGAGCCTCTACCATTACAAAAGCCAGGCATGGTCACTTCAATCTTTAACCGGATATTTCCAAACCGGCAGAAATTTGATGCAATCACTCATGATATCGACCAGCTGGCCCATAAAGAGAGTGAACATATCACCAGGCTTGAAAAGGAGATAGCAGAACTGGAGAAGAAGATTGAACAGAATGAAGAGGAGATTCATGATTTGAGTCAGATTATTACCGAACAGGCTGACATTCAGGGACAACTGGAAGATGATATGCAAAAACTGAAAGATGATCTTCGCACATTAACTACCCATGTCAGAGAATTTGAGAGATGTATTTCGATAAGGTTACATAATAACTCGCTGAATCTGGTTGAACAGATGCCACGATACCAGGATCCATACCAGCCCGGTGAGTGAATGAAAATTTTAAACTGGACACTACAATGAACAAAGATATAATCGGCATAGACTTTGGCACAACAAATTCCAAGATGGCATATATGCTTCTGGATGAACCAGTGGTCATCGAGAACGACCAGGGCAGCAAAATTACCCCATCGGTTGTATATTTCAAAAACGAAAAGGAGTTCTCCATCGGGGAGCAGGCCAAGCATAATCAGATTATCCACCCTGATAAAGTTGTCAGTTCCATCAAGCGTGAAATGGGAACTGATTATAAGAAACAGGTGGGGAGGTTCAAATTTCCCCCTGAATATATCGGGGCCCTCATCTTTCAAAAACTCATCCAGGATGCCAGGGAACGGACAGGAAAAACCTTCTACGATGCCGTCGTATCCGTCCCTGCAAACTATTCTGACAGCCAAAGGCAGGCGATCATGGATGCAGCAGAGATTGCAGGAATTAATGTTGTCCGGCTGATAAACGAACCGACCGCTGCCGCACTTGCCTATGGAATCAGGGAAGATAGGGACCGAAAAGTTCTGGTTTACGATTTTGGTGGGGGAACATTTGATGTGTCCATCCTTTCTGTCTCATCCGGCTTTTTTGATGTCGATGCAAGTACCGGAGAACACCGGCTTGGCGGAGACGATTTGGATACGCGGATCATTGCTTATGTCACGAAAGCATTACAAAAGGAACTCGGAAAAAGCGATAAAATTGACCTGGCATTGCAGGCTACACTCAAGGAGGCTGCCGAGGAGGCAAAGATAGCCCTTTCTACAGAAGAGAGTACACAAATTACCATTCCGTTTGTTGCAGAGAACCGTCCTCCATTCACGATGGAACTGACCAGGCAAACACTCGAATCCCTGATTCAGGATCTGATTGAACGCACCCGTGCACCAATGGAACGTGCCCTTCACGATGCATCCCTTGAAAAAGATGAGATCGATGATATCCTCCTTGTTGGGGGAACAACCCTGATACCAGCGGTCAGAAGGTTTGTTACGGAATATTTTGGAAAAGAACCGCTGGAAGGAGATCCATACACTGCAGTTGCAGAAGGGGCAGCACTGGCAGGAAGTACCTATGTTCCAGAAAAATCCAGGATGGCGAAGAATGTGGAGATCAGTGATGTAATATCTTCTTCTCTTGGTGTAAAAATCACGAACGGAACTCTGTCCAGGGTAATCGAACGAAACACAAAAATCCCAATCTCCCGGACAAGGCTTTACACAAATTCATGGGATTATGTTCCTGAAGTCATCATCGCAGTATATCAGGGAGAGGAGGAGATGGCGGAGGATAATGAATATCTTGGGCAGTTTTATATCAGCGTCGAACCTATGCCAGCCGAAGAAAATAAAATTGAAGTCACATTCGCGGTAGGTGAAGAGTTCGGAATCCTCAATGTCCGGGCCTATGACACTGACTCAGGAAACGAGCGGACGGTAAAATTTGAATCACGCTCCCGTCTTTCAAAGAAAGAGAAGAGCAAGTGGATGAAAAAACTTGTCGGGAAGAGGAGTGTTCATGTCGTCATCGGAGATGAGTCAGGGAAGACGACCCTGGATATGTACCTCAATCCTGCAACCTCTATCGAATCACTGAAACGTGAGCTGATTGACCGGCAGATTATGACAGGAGATGAAATGATTGAGATCGGAGAGATGACACCGGGTGATGACCTGCGGATATCTGATTTAAACCTGGAAGACGGGTGTATTATTACCATCCGGGGGAACAATGGGGAATAAAAAGAGAGCACAAATACAGAAAAGCCCAAAACAATCGCCCCCACCATTGAATCCTGACGATGATCCGTACTGGAAAGTCTCGTCGGAGAATATCGATCCACGAAAAGGAGTGCAATATATTGAACGGTTTTTCAATTACAAGTCGCGGTATCCTCAATGGGTTGAAGACATCAGTTCAGGTATTCCATCCTATTATGCTGTTCTGGGAGTACTGAAAGGGTTTTCAAAAGAGACGCTTCAAAAAGCATATGAACGGGAGTGCACATTATCGGTCTATCCGGATGATTCTATCGAAGAGGCCTACAGGGTGCTTTCAGACCTGCAACTCCGGGTGAAATATGATGAATTTCTTATCAGGTTTGAGCATGCTACCAGATATAGCCCGGCTCATTTGATCGAGAATCTCAAAAAAGCCCATGATGAGTATTTAAAAAATGCTCTTACTATTCGAAAATTAGGAGCTTTTACTCAAAATCACCACGATTACATGTTCCTTATCTCAAAAGGAATGCCAGATATTTTTGAATTTTCTGGACTGAATCAGGATTGCAGTGAGGAGGAGGCAATAGCATATGCGTCATCCGGTGATGAATTATCAGTTTTAATATCAGCGATAATGCAGGACCCGATAAAGCGGGAACAGTTCATAAACTGCAAGAATTTCATTCAGGATAGTCCAAATGAAGATGCAAAGGAACTGATAAAAAAACTGCGAAAAAGATGGGAAGTTTTTGATCCGCAATTCGTCAGCAAAGTTATGTATATGTCGCTTACAGTATCAGAGCAGATATTGGATATTTTTGACCGGATAGGAAATAATTTATCCTCAAATCATGACTGGAAAGAATTCCTCCCCCCCTCTGATAGAACATTCTTTTCAATCTTTGGTGTCGATGAACATATCAGCTCACTTCCAAAAAGTGAGATTGAATCTCTTCTTCGTTCCCGGTACCGGACACTGGAACGGACACCGGATGTCAATCTTGCATATACGGTCCTGAAAAATCCAACCCTTCGTGAAGAATATATCTGGATGTTGCATCATTATGAGTTACAGAAGATCGATGATATGATCAGGGAAGAAGAAAAATATACGGATGAATTGAATGATGCCCAGATTCAAAAAATAATCGCAAAAAAAATACGAGAGTTTGAGAAGATATATTGCAGATTATCATGAGATGAAATGTATGTAATCATCCCTGAACCTGATAAAAAGCCATAATATAAAAATAATAATTTCATAATGATCACGGTATCAGAATCCGGAATATTAGGAGTGTGTGCAGAACCACCCTTGATTACTTCCAACGGTATCGGTGAATGATATGAATACAATTCAACGCTTTTTTATTTTCACTCGAATATAATGTAATACGAAACAGGGAAAGAACCCTGAAATCCTTATACCCTATGGCAACCACATACCGTCACAATCAATCCGTTCATGAATACCCACTGGTAACCCATTCCCTCACCAAAGGATTTGGTGATCTTCTGGCAGTAGATAACCTGACCCTTTCAGTCGGAACCGAAATATTCGGTCTTGTCGGGCCGAACGGCTCCGGAAAAACAACAACCGTTCTGATGCTGACAACCCTTCTTGACCCAGACAGCGGAGATGCGACCATCTGTGGATATGACATCCGGAAAAACCCCCGAAGGGTTCGGGAGTCCATTAGTTATGTTCCGCAGGATATGGCAGTCGATGTCAGACTGAGTGGGAGGGAGAATGTCATCATGTTTGCCGAACTCTATGGCGTGAAAAATCCCGTTGAACGATCCAATGAGGTTCTGAAAATTCTTGATCTTTTGGACCGGGCAGATGAACGGGCAAAGGTGTATTCGGGAGGGATGAGAAGACGTCTTGAACTTGCCCAGGCTCTGGTGCATAACCCGAAGATCCTGTTTCTTGATGAACCAACCGTCGGCCTTGATGTTGCTGCCAGGAAAAAGATCTGGGAGCACATCAGAACGCTTCGAAATGATGGGATGACGGTCTTTGTCACAACCCATTACATGGATGAAGCAGACCGGTACTGTGACCGGGTTGCCATCATTGACCATGGCAGAATTCAGGCGGTTGATACCCCGGCAAGATTAAAAGGGATAATTTCTCAGGATATCATATCAGTTTCTATATCAGGGAAATTCACCGGTATTGATGTGCCGGGAGTGAGCTTTGCACATCAGGAGGAAGATACCCTCATATTTCATTGTGAAAACGGAGCAGCAGCACTCCCCCTGGTGAAAGATGCCCTAAGCGATGCCGGAAATCAGGTTTTATCCATGTCAGTCAGGCAGCCGTCCCTTGATGATGTATTTCTTCATCTTGTAGGACCAGGGGAGGATAAAAGTCCGTTTAAATCAAGCACCTTCCGGAATATGATGGGGAAACGATGAATCCGATACTGGTGTACTGTAAACGTGACCTTGTCCGGTGGTTTAGAGGAAAATGGGGGTTTATTGCAGCAATGGCCATGCCGGCTGCCTGGCTAATCTTCGTAGGTCTTGCTCTTCCCATACGGTTCACTGAACATTACATTGATTTTGTAACACCGGGCATTCTGGCCATGACCGTCCTCTCTGCATCACTAGCCGGTGGAGGTCTTCTTATCCTTGACCGTATGCTGGGATTTTTCAATAAATTCCTTGCCCTCCCCCCTCCCCGGGAGAGTATCCTGTTTGGGAAGATACTGGTCATTACCATCCGGGGAGTCATCCAGTCAACAATCATTCTCATCTTTGCATTTCTTCTGGGAGCCAGGTTATACTCCCTGACCCAGCTTATCGGAACGTACATTATTCTCTTCATCTTCGGAGCACTCCTCTCCGCTGCGGCAACAACAATTGCCATCTATCTGGATGATCATGACCAGTATGCAGCAGCAAATGCCATGATCTCAATGCCACTCTTCTTTACCTCATCGGCTATGATGCCCTATGATGTCATGCCCGCATGGCTGGAACCCATCGCCAGAGTGAATCCACTCAGTTTTGCAATCGATGGCATCCGAATACTCCAGACCGGTGAGATTCCAGTGACCCAGATCAGTGTATTATCCCTGCTTTGTATCGGTGTTGTCACTCTTGCGATCCATGTATTCAGAAAAGTGAAAATATAAACCGGAGTCAGAAAATTTCAAATACAGACCCATAATACCCTGAATAGGAAGAGATGTGATCCATATATTCATCATTTCGTGAGAGATAAGTAATATACTTATGTCTCACATTAACTTCATCAACCGCACTCATGAACTCGCATTTCTTGAAGACCGGTATCGCTCACACAAGTCTGAACTTATCATACTCTATGGCAGGCGTCGGGTTGGGAAGACTGAACTGCTAATTCGGTTTTTAAAGGATAAACAAGGGATTTACATTCTGGCAACAACAGAATCTGAAAAGACCAATATCGGGATCTTTGCACAAGAAATATCTGATTTCCTGAATGATCCCAATTTTGCACGTGTATCGTATCCGTCATTCGAAGCACTCTGGACCAGTTTCCTATCACACCATCAGGTTCAGAAAATTGTCAGGATACAACAGAAAATTCCTATCGTTATTGATGAATTTCCATATCTTATCGAGAGAGACCGATCAGTTCCATCCCAATTCCAGCGAATCTGGGACCTGCATATGCGGGATAATCCGGTGATGCTCGTCCTCTCCGGTTCAAGTATCAGCATTATGGAACAGGAGGTCCTTGGATATAAAAGCCCCCTGTATGGGAGAAGAACAGGTCAATGGCAGGTGGAACCATTGTCTTTTCTTCATATGAAAGAATTCCTTCCCTGGTCATGTGTTGATCTGGCTCAGGTATGGTTTACAACCGGAGGGATTCCTGCATATCTTGAACTCTTTGATCCCACCACTGACTTCTGGTCTAATATTACCAGACTCTTTCTTACCAAAGGTGCTTACCTCACGATGGAGGCTGAATTATTACTCCAGTATGAATTCAGAGAACCTGCAAATTATCTGACAATTCTGAAGGCAATAGCTGAGCGAAATACCTCACTTGGTGAGATCATTCAGCAGACAGGTCTTGACCGGAGTATGGTCTCAAAATATCTTTCTGTTCTGATGAAACTTCATATTGTGCATGAAGAACTGCCAGTTACTGCTTCTCCGGGATCCAGGAAACGACGATACCGGATTTCAGATCCCTATCTCTCCTTCTGGTTCAGATTCATCTATCCGGAGATGACGGCTATTGAAGCTCGGCAGACGCCAGAGGTGCTCACAAGGGTCCAGAAGAATTTTTCTCTCTATTCCGGAGCACTTTTTGAACTTCTGACAGAACATCTCATCAGGGAAAGAGTCCTTTTTCCACACATCCACATAAACCAGCTGGGAAGATGGTGGCATAATGAGATGGAGATAGACCTCGTGAGCATCTGTGAAGATGAAGACCTGATGATCTGTGTAGAATGTAAATGGACAGATTTATCCAAGAATGAGGCGATGAGCATACTCAAAAAACTAGAAGAAAAGAGCCGGAACATATGGTGGAGGAATGAGAACCGAAAGACCATCTGTGCTCTGGTTGGAAAAAAAATATCAGGGAAGGATGAAATTCGCAAAGCAGGATATGAAGTGCATGATCTTTCGGATATTCCGTATTGAGAAGTCTTTATTTGAAAATTAACCATAGAGAATGTGTCCACCTATAATACAATTATATATATTGATGTGTGGATATAGACCAATCCCCGAAAAAAATATCAACAATGTGAAGGTATTTTTGAGAAATAAGAGAGAACTGATGTACCAGGCACTCCCCGTAATCCTCGTATCAAAATAAGTTCTAAATTAACTTTTGATTCAGAAAATATCCCTAAAATACACTCTTATAGCGCCTCGCTATTCATCAGTCAAACCCACCCACACAATGTATTGGCTGATTTCCGATCTGACAATAGCAGGGCTCTGGTGAAGCCCGTGATCTGGAGCTAAAAAACCAATAAATCTCCAATTTTACCACATAAGGTAAAAAATCAACCTTGAATCGCGGATGTAAGAGAAAAGGAACGGGGTTTACCCGAGAAACTTTCGGATTGCTCCAGCCCTGATGATCATATCCTGTACACTATCTATCTGACAGGCAGTCACGGCCTTCTCTATCTGACCAGAGAGGACTCTATGCTCAGAATGGGGATCAATCTCAATCCAGTCAGGGAGGATCTTCTTGATCTCATCCGGCAGAAATGAAGAGTCAGGATTGAGATATCGGCATGCATCACTGAGATCTTCAGTCACATACCGGTAATTCTCAAGGACAAACTCCCGATCGTTCTCAGTCAGTGCAGATAATCCCAGGACCTCCGGAGGTATCCCGATTGAATACAATGCAGCGGTCACGGTAATCGCACGGGGAAGTGAAACACCACCCATGTTCCGGGAATACCCGAATAAGCCCACATGGAGCTTTCGTTTCCGTCGGCTTGGAATATATGCCGCCACACGATTAATAAGAGGAGCCAATGACCGTATCTGTTTCTGATACCCGGCAGCATATCGCTCGATGAGTGATATCGCATACGTATCATCAATCTCCCGTGCAGGAGTGATCTCCCGTTCCTCAAGATACCGGATTGCAGACACCGCTTCTTCCAGATTGGTATCGTACTTAAATGCCGACTGGATAGTAAAGGTATACGCCCCAGCATACTCATCAGTCACCCTTCGAACGGTATCCGGCCGTAAATTCCCTCTAAAAGGGGCTGATCCTGCCCCGATGATCGGATAGACGGGAATCCCGGTATCTTCCGACAGAAGGTGAAGACGCCAGAGGGCAATTTTATTCAGGAGTACTGCCCCAATCTGTCCATAATTCACCGCCGGATCAGATCGTGCAAGGAACACCCGCTGGTAATCAAGATCCTTATCCTGAAAATACCGCCGGAGGATCGTATCAGCGGCAAGCATACCATCCTTATCCTCAAAGAGCGGAATGACACGGATCTTGTCTGGATGGAACGGCCCAATCCACTCTGCAATCGTAAGATCACGGCCACCTAACCGTTTATATTGCTGACCGATGACAAAGTCACAATAGTACTGGTAGATGTTGTCAATTGATGCAAATGAAGTTGTCATCGGGAGGATAATCTCAAAGATCGGGGCATAGGTGTCGTTATAGAAATGATGTGCAACATCATAGGACCGGGGAATTGACCCCAGTGTTTCCAGTAGGATCTTCGCTTCTGTCCGTTCTATCTCCGGGTTTGGTACCCGAAGCGTGAGGAAGAGATCACGGCCCAGATGATGCTCTTTAAAATAATCGCCATACCGGGAAAGTAGTTTCTTCACAACGTAATTATCAACTTCTTTCCCTTCACAGTCCCACATCTGCTCAGTGCATCCCAGGTGTGAATACACGTAATACGCTTCCTTTACCTCATCTTCACCGGTGAGCTCAATATTCTCAGTGAAAAACGGAGTATGGACATTATCCGGGTGCTGGGTACTCATCGTTCGGGGTATTTTCAAAGGTTTTCCATACTGCTCGTTCATGGTTATCAGTAATTATTGGAGGTAATAATGCAATAGTATTCGTATGAGTGCTCATGAGAGAGTAAAACCCCCCGGGAATAGCGATACAGGAGTGTGGGCAAGCATAAACACCCGGAATACCATATACATTAATTTTCCGAAGGAGAGGCGGAATAATACCGTAACGCAAGTATTGTGCAGTCATCACTCTGGGGATTGTCACCAGTCCAGGTTTTCACTTCATGATTGAGTAAATCGACAACCTCCAGGGGTGTTTTCGGAGATTGCTCTGATAAAATCCGGACTACCCGTTCTGATCCATACAATTCCTCACCTCGTTCTGCCTCAGTAACGCCATCACTGACGAGTACAAGCAGATCACCCTGTTTTAGTGAGACGAAATGCGGGATGTATTGTTCATCTTCCAAAACTCCAGCCGGGAGATTCCCGTCTGATTCAAGTTCGATTGTTGCTGAACGGGTTATCAGATATGGCGGAGGATGGCCGGCATTACAATAACAGACCTCACCTGTCTGTAGATGTACTATTCCAACAATCAGGGTGATGAACTGTCTGCTGTCACCATCTTCCAGAAATGAACGATTAATCTCACGAACGAGGGCACAGGGATCACGTGTTTCACGGATTTTTGATCTGAGTATCATCCGGGTGGATGACATCAGAAGAGCTGCAGGGACACCTTTTCCAGATACATCACCTAATGCAAAATACAGATCCTCATCATCGAGTTTCAGGTAATCATACAGGTCACCTCCGATGTATGAAGCGGGAAGAAGGGATGCTGAAAGGGATACATGATCCCATTCCTGGTTCTGTTCAGGGAGAGAGCCGATCTGGATCTGACGGGCTGCTGTAAGCTCCCCCTCAATCTGAAAAGATTTCCGGTTATTTTCTTCTTCCAGCCGGAGATTGTTAATGATAAAGACAAAGATGCATAATCCGAGGATTGTGGGGAGGAAAATGTCAATAGTCCCTTCGATAACCTCACCGGGTAGCAGAATATCCTGATTAATCCCATCTTTTCCAATAATAAACTGAACTGATGCCACCAAAAATCCCAGGAGAAAGGCATGTGACATCCGGATTATGGCATCTTTGTGCAGGTACCAGAACAACCCGCCCATTATTCCCGAGAGAAATGTTATGATGAGAGTAAATGGCCCGATGGGTTCTCCGAGTCCGATATGTAACAGGATTCCAAGCGATCCGGCGAGTAGACCACTGATCGTCCCGGCAACAAGCCCTGCAATCACCGGTCCGAGCATCTGGATACTGATATCATAGGGTCCAATCTGAACACCAGTCATCATCCCATACAGATAAAAAAAACCTCCAATCAGGGCCATGAAAAGAGCGGAAAAAGGAGAGAATGTCTTTGATACAAAAACCGATGAATACCTGGTTCTGGTGAGAAAATATGCAATAAGAGAGAGTACTGCAACACCGTCACACAGCTGCACGAGTCTTTCTAATTCAAAGATCATTATTCCTCATGAATGGAGTTACGCCTGAACAGGTGAAATGCCTCTTATATGGATCTGATTACATATTAAGGTGTAATAGTCCGTCTCCATCTTCCGTAAGTTACCCGAATCTCAAACCATGCACGTTCGCCCGGCTCTCCGTTCTCATCCATCCACAGTCCATTCACATTATCCCGGCATATCAGATTCAGCGTTCTTTTGTAACTTCTCTCTGTCCATCTTCTCCTGAAATGTCCGAAAATCGCTAAAATGTCAAGTTTGAAAGGCTCATATCCAAAATTATATCGATTGATCTTTATATATAAAGGGACAATATTTTGACTGTGCAAAATCACGATGAGAAAACGAGACTGAAACTCTCAGCAAGACCATAGTAACTCATATTGCCTTAATTGTGCATTTATTAGAATTAAAGCCCTAAAAACTGTTTTCTGCAAAAAACCTTAACGGATGGGCAATCGCCCTGGAATATGATAAAGGGCTTTTAGAAAACCCATCAAGATGTCATATATCAGTAATTTCGGACAATTTCAGCTCGGTAAATAATCAATCATTCAATCATTTCCTCTCTCAATCTCCTTGGGATCACCGACGGCTCATAGATTGGATTATCACGAATGGATGGCGTCTTATAGGAAAAAACGGTGCATTAGTTATCGATGAATGTGGAAACCCAAAGGCTGGGAATTACTCCATTGGTGTTAATAGCCAATATTGTGGGAATTCGAGTACGGTTGAGAACTATCAGGCTGATGTCTTTATGGCCTATGTCACGAATGGTTTTCGGTTATTGCCTGACTTCCGTCAGTATCTTCCTGGTATCCGGACAAAAAACCCCAGCCGTTGTGATGCTGCTGGCATTCCCCCAGAGTTTCAATGTTTTAAAACCAAAGCCGAGTTGGTATATGAATTAATCTGTCAGGTGATTGAAGCCAAGATCAAGTTTTCTTTTGTCGCAATGGATTTTTTTATGGAAAACACCCTTGGTTATTACCCCGCATTGAGAACAAAGGAGTCACGTATGTGCCCGACATTGGTTGTAAAGATCGCGTAATTATCGAAAAACCAGAATATGGCATTCCTCCAAAAAGAGTCTTTTGGGCAGAAATCCATCGATAATAAAAGTCCTAAACATGGTTCCCATTCGTATGGAAGAGATTGAAAAGACCATAACTCGGTGGAGAATAATCCGGATCAGGAAGTCAATTGAGGAATTTCTAAACATAAAATTTACTGCTATAAGGGTTTTGAGGAGAGACAAAGATGTTAATCGATCAATCCCGGTTTGGCTTCTAATCCGCAAATATCTCTATGATTCGATATTGTTCTCATACATGATGATTCTGGTTTTTTCAGATACAGAATTTGGGCAGTCATATCGAAAAAGTATGAACACCATTTCCTGTCCCATCGTGTCAGTCACCTTATCAATACCGATCTGTGGAAGTCTTTAACTTTCCATATGAAGAGAAGCTTTCGTGGAGAAACCATCAGAAGATCCGGAAGACAAATTCCATGATTCAGATATCGCACCATCCAGGTACCCTGACCCCGGGAATGTGCACGTGCTGTGAGAACTTGAATCCCTGATCTCCGTTAACCGGGACTACTAGAAATTTGCCTACGGATTGATGGAGGCATCTGTTTCAGAAAGGTTAAGATACCATTGAGCAGAGAAAACCAGTACAGTGGACTATAAATAGCTGCATGTGCATTACTGCTACTAGGAAAAAAGTACAGGGGGGGGGGAGGAACATAACAGATACCTTATTTGAACTGAGAAAATTTGTAGCTCCTGAATTCATCATTGGTGTTGATGCCCGCAGACTGGCAGGACGGTATGCAAAGAATTTTGGTGCAAATCATGTATTTCTCGTTACCGGACCAAAACTCATCAAAGCCGGCTGGGTCGGTGATGTAACAGAAAGCCTTGAGAGTGAGGGAATACAATATACAATCTTCCCTGATGTCTCCCCGAACCCTCGTGATTATGAGGTCATGAACGGGGCAGAACTCTATAAAAAGAAAGGATGTGATGCCGTTATTGCAGTGGGCGGGGGAAGTCCGATTGATTGTGCCAAGGGTATCGGGATTGTCGTATCCAATGAACAACACATCCTTGAATTTGAAGGAGTGGACAATGTCAGTATCCCGGCCCCTCCCCTTATCTGCATACCGACAACATCCGGATCTGCTGCTGATGTCTCACAGTTTGCAATTATCAATGATACCAAAAGAAAAGTAAAGATCGCAATCATCAGTAAAAAAATCGTTCCCGATATCTCACTATGTGATCCGGTCCCCCTCACGTCTCTCACCTCGGATCTGACGGCACATACCGGGATGGATGCCCTGGTTCACAGCATCGAGGCATATGTTTCAAATGCATCTTCACCGGTTACAGACATTCAGGCTCTTGAATCGATCCGTCTCATCAGTGCATACCTGCCCCTTGCATATCATAATCCTGACCATATCGGGTACCGGTATAAAACAATGCTTGGCAGCCTGCTTGCCGGACTTGCGTTCTCTAATGCAAGCCTTGGTGCAGTCCATGCCATGGCACACAGCCTGGGCGGACTCTCTGATCTTCCCCATGGAGAATGCAATGCCCTGCTCCTTGAATCGGTCATAGATTACAACTTTGAGGTCTGTCCTGAACGGTACGAAACCATTGCGCAGACGATGAATGTTGACTGCTCATCCCATGATCCACAGGAGATAAAACAGAAGCTATTATCAGCTCTTCAGGCACTGAGAACTGAGCTAGGTATTACAGAACGGCTTGGAGATCTTGGAGTATCAAGAGAGGATATTGCAGACCTTGCAAAATCCGCCATTCGGGATCCCTGTCTGGCGACAAATCCACGAAAACCGACTGTAAGCGACCTGGAACACATATATGAAGGAGCACTCTGAAGAATCACCCGACTGGGATGACCAGCGGATGAAGATCATCGGCCTTGGCGAGTCGTCGATTCGGAAAAGTTACTATCCCGAACTTCAGCAGCGTCTTCATGAGCTTGAGCAGACCAATGCAGACCTCCTTGATGCTATTGAAGAGATACAGCAGAAGGAAGAGGAACTGAGAGAGAATTATGATGAACTGAGAAATATCCAGTCTGCTCTTGATCTTGCAAGGAAAAAATTAAACCTTTTAAACTCCCTCACCTTTCAGGATATCCAAAACGCTCTTTTCTCTTTAAGCGGGTATCTGACCCTGACAAAAGAAGCAGTATCCGATGAGCCGGTCCAGATGTATCTTGAGAAATCCCTCTCCCAGATGCAGAAAATTGAGCGGATTTTACACCTGGCAAAGCAGTACCTGAACATGGGTATTCATCCGCCAAAATGGCAGAATGTCATGGAAGTCTATGTTTTTGCCGTTTCTCATCTTGACATGTCGGAGTATGAACGAAGCATTACGCTTGAAGGACTGGAAATTTTCGCAGATCCATTACTTGAAGATGCATTTTTTTACCTGCTGGAAAATATCAAATATCACAGCGTTCATGCAACCAAGTATCAGTTTTATTTTAAAGCCTCTGAAAACGAAGTATCCCTGATCCTTGAGGACAACGGGATTGGGGTCGAATCTGATCGGAAAGAAAAAATATTTGAGCGGAGAACTGGGCTTGTTGGAGGAATCGGACTGTTTCTGGTGCGGGAGATTTTGTCAATTACCGATATGAAAATCTGTGAAAATGGAGAACCGGGAAAGGGAGCCCGGTTTTTGATATCCATCCCCCGGGGAGTGTTCCGGATAAAAAAGATATCCTGATCCAAGGTAATAACCAGGCCAGGACTTCTAGAACACATGCCTCTATCAACCGGCTCGAATGAACTCAATTCTCATCTTTGGAGGAATCCTTGTATATATTCTCATTCTGACTGTCAGATTCAGGATCTCTCCATTTATTACCCTTATCTCTGCAGCATTCATCTATGGAATCCTTGATGGGAATGACCCGGTTGTTTTGTATCTGGGGATCGTATCAGGGGCTGCGAAAATATTTCAGGTTCTTGCGATCATGGTCTTTTGTGGAGTCTGTATCGCCCATATGCTCAGGCGGTCAGGGTACATCGACACCATTGTGGATGATATCTCCCGATTCATGAAAAGCCCGGAGAATACGGCAGGGATAGGGGGATGGATCCTGTCTCTTCCGCTCATGTGCTGTAATACTGCCTTTGTTCTCATCGCGCCGGTCATTGAGCAGACAGTCGGTAAAAAATCAGCGTCACCATACTTGTATATTGCAGCAATTGCTTCGATAATATCCTTTGTTCTCATATACCCTTCTCCGGCAGTGGTCCCGGTCATGGTGACCCTGTTGCCCTCTCTTGCAGATCCCTGGGCTCTGGATCTGGTCCTTATTCCTGTTGCCGTGATTATGCTTGTATTGCTGCTTTTGTATGCACGAAAAAAGACAGGGGGTCTTGAATCAGAGGTAAGAATCCCACTAAAAAAGCACTCACGGGTGAAAGCATGGGCTCCGGTGATAACCCCTTTTCTCCTGGCAGGACTCGGACTTCTGATTCCAGCCATCTCATTCTTTTCCATAATCTCCATAGCCCTCTTTTGTGGTCTGCTTGTGGCCATGGTATCAGTCGGGAAAGAGGCACGGGATATCGGTATTCATGACGGGACAAAATATGCCGGGCTGATCATGTTTGATCTCTGTGGTGCCGGAGCATTTGGAGCGGTTATCGCCGCCGGATCCTTCCCACAGGAGATCTATTGGTTCGTATCCGGATCTATTCCTGCACTTTTCCTTCCTTTTATTCTTGCTGCAGCGCTCCAGGCAGCGTCCGGATCACGGGTTGTATCGGCTGCAACAACGGCAGAGATCCTGGCAAAAGCTTCAGATTTTCCTGATATTCAGCCGGCAGCCCTGGTCCTGATGATCGCCGGGGGATCATGTATGGTGTCGTTTGTAAGCGATCCCTACTTCTGGCTGGTGAAACGATTCACCGGAGATGAAACAACCGGTGTTATTAATAATTATACCCTCCCTCTGGCTGGAATCGGTCTCATTATCGGGTTTTCAGGAGTTATTATCCAAATCCTCTCCGGATATCTGTAGTCAGAATGGATGGGTTATGCTCCGGCCCCGTTCCAGACCAGGTGTTCAAGGAGGATTCTGATCCCGATAAGAGTCAGAATAACACCTCCAAGAATATCAACCCGCTTTCCAAGTATATGTCCTATCTTTCCCCCGGAATATACACCGCCGACAGAGAAAATCGCAGATATCAGACCGATGATGAGTGCCGGAATGAGCGGGACAATATGCAGCAGTGAAAAACTCAGACCGACCGCAAGAGCATCAATACTGGTTGCCACTGCAAGAATGAATACTGCAACAAAGTTAAAAACATCCGGCGCTTCTTCTTCATGCCCGTCTTTAATCCCGTCAAGGACCATTTTACCGCCGATGATGAAAAGAAGCCCGGCTGCAACCCAGTGATCATACGCAGCAATGGCATCAGCAAATCCAGAGCCGAGGAGCCACCCAAGCAGAGTCATGCCACCCTGAAATCCCCCAAAGAAAAGTGCCAGGATGAAAGCCGCTCGTATCCGGGACGTCTTCTGATGTGCACCAACCGCAAAGGAAACAGCAAGACAGTCCATTGCAAGGCCGATACCGATGAGAACAGAGGTGAAAATCAAATCCATGATCTCAGGTATTGTTGGTGGTTATGAGGAAAGAGAGTATCCGAGTTTCTCATGAGCCGGTAACAATAACCATTTCCATAGAGGAATATATCTGATAACACCAGAATAGCCAAACCACTCCTCCTGTTGTTCACCCTCTTCATACATGGTCAACATGACAAGGTTGGAGCATTTTAGATCATGTGCTCCCTTTAGAAGGGCACGTACCTCTCTTTCTTTCGTGTTTGTATCATCCATTTTTGTACATACCTGAACAAGAGCGATAATTTTGTGATATACACGGACTACAAAATCTATCTCTTCCTGTTGAGCATTTTTCCAATAATAAAAATTAATCAGGCCGGATAACTCATCTTTCTTGAGTGAGACTGCAACAATATTCTCCAGAAGTCGTCCACTATTTCTCGAGGAGGAAAACCCTTTCGCTGTAATAAAACCATTATCAATGCAGTAAATTTTCTTATGAGAAGAAACCTGTTCTTTAAATTTAAAGGAGAACCGGGGTACAGAAAAAAATAAGAACGTCTGTTCCAGATAATCCAGATATTTTTTTACTGTCTTATCACTTTTACACCCGGAAATTTTTGTAAGGCTGTGAACAGAGTATTCATTCGAGATTGTACTACACAGATAATGGGCAAGGTCACCCAAACCCTGAGGATAGCCGATATTGTATCTTCTGATAATATCTTTGTAGATTATCGCATCAAAAAGGCGGATGAGATAATCTTTTTTGTCAATAAAGGCTAAAAGAGGTTCTGGAAAACCCCCCGTAAGGGAATACTCCTCCAGGGATTCACGATATTCTGCCTCTGTCAGGTCTTTATTTTTCATTTGCAGAAATTCTTGAAATGAAAACGGAAATATTGTTGTGACCGAATGTCTTCCGGTCAGGTGCGTTGCAAGCTCTTTACTGAGGAGATGAGCATTACTTCCGGTAATAAATAGATTATACCCCTGACGGGCCAGACGGTTCACAAGAAGTTCCCAACCGGAAATATTCTGTATCTCATCCATCAGGATTGTTCTCGAGCCTGCATAAATATCATTGATAGCCGTCAGAATATCAGGAATTTTTTCCAGATCAGTAAGTTGTTCATCGTCAAAATTCACATACCCAAAAGGAACGGTATCAAGCAGGTATCTCATTACAAAAAATGACTTTCCCGCTCTTCGGGGACCAATGATAATTTTAATCAAATTGCTATCTGGATTTTTAATTTCTACAGAACGGGGTATGTATTGACTTTGAAGCCGAAGAATCAGTTCTTTTTTTTGTTCCAGAAGAACATCCTTTACCTTCATACCCCCACCTTAGGTAATGTAATACAATAAAATAGAAAAAAGTTTGGATTTCATTTCCCAGAATTCACGAAATACCCTCAAAAGCAGATAGCCGAATCACCATATCAGGCATTGTTGCCCGCTCTTTTTCACCTCCGTATTTGAAATACTTCCCGCAGGGGAACTGTCATGTACACATTGGAATGGATCGCCGGAACCACGATATGACCAGGTGAGACGTTCCTGAACGCAGACCAGCTTGTCAGCAATTGATTCAAGGTCCGAGATGGTTGAATCAAATGTTTCTGAAATTAGGAGAACCTCCTGACGGTTCCCGGAACGTTTCCGGCACACATAGCCAAATGGTCCGATATACTCCTCATTATGACGAAACCATGCAGGATCATACGCAAGGATGATAAATCTGGCGGGGTCACTCTCAAGCATCGTGATTATATCGATGATATTGCGCTCCTGCCTGAATACAATCCGGCTCTTGTCACCGGCAGACGATTGCAGGTACAGGTTTCCACCGCCGGAGTGAATGTACACAATGGTGCCCTGCCTGAATTTCACTGGAACATCGGCGAGCATTCTACTCAGAAAATCACTGAATCCAACCAGAATCGTGAAAGAATCATTTGGAATACTTATAAACTTCTTGTTCATATCTTATTCTTATGCCCTTATTTTCACAACTATAAGAAGTTCAGGTAAACAGGGTGAAAGTGATCTGACATATGAGTCAGGGAACCAAAGACCACGGTTTCATCACGGTTCCTGGGCTGAAATGGCTTTTCGATGCAATTTTTTTTATATGAGTGCTACAATATTTATATCCAGGTAAAAACTATGGCAGACTTACCGATTGCAGCAGTTGTACGGGTTGCAAAGAGCAGTGGTGCTGAGCGTGTCGGAAGCGATGCATCAGAGATTCTTGTGGCAAAGACTGAAGAGTACTTAGGAAAACTGGTAAAAGAGGCAGTCAAACTTGCCGCACACGCGGGAAGAAAAACTCTCAAAGAAGAAGATATTGAAATGGCTGCAGAAAAGATAGCCTGAACTCTGGATCTCTTATACTACTCCCTTTTTTCGCAGGTCAAAGATCCAAAAAAGTGATTAGGATAACCCATAATCCTGGTATTCCTGAACGGTATCGATAGGCTCTGCATATCCGGAGTCATCCACCCCATAGTACTGGTCGTCACGAATATAATCGCGCCACATGGCATTTGCCGCATCATATACGTTCTGACGGTTCTGATACGTATCATGAATGATATCAGATGCATCATATCCTGCATACAGGCCATCATAATACCCGCCAAGCGTCCCTGACGGAATATACTGCCCTTCATAGTTCTGGAAAAAGTTTTCACTATAATTTCCAAATTCTGACGGATAATAGAATTTATTCGTCGTGGGATCGAAAAAAACTCCCAGATTCGGGATATAATAATACCCGGTATCAGTATCCCTATAGAGACCGGTATACGGATCATACGCAAAATCCTTCGTCCCTGATGAAGAATTTATCGCGTTTAGAAAAACACTTGGATCAGCATCCAGATCAACCGGAGTGAAATTATAACTCTGGTGTGGGTCCCGTGGCCTGACACTTAAAAGAGATTTCAGAGTGAAATTCCCATATTCTGTCTGATATAACCCAACAGGCTCGCGGAGAAGGGCATAGATGACATCGTCCTGTGTACTCATGATGGAAGAAAAGACAAGTTCTCCCATGTCTTCATCAAGATATGACCGAAAGCAGGTTGAGCGGTTCTCATCCTGGCTGTATTGATCCTTCCCCCAGGTGAGATTGTGCGATTCATTGACGATAAATTTCATTCGTGCTGACTCTTCATAGTTCAGCAGCGTTTCTGTCGGTAAGACAAGCCATTCAGGGTTCTCCATTGAGGTCACCACGAACGTAACCGGCGGGTCTTTTTTTGTCTGAAGATGATATGTGTTTCGTCCATCTTCAGCAGTTACCTGAAGCGTCATACCGGCAGGGTACCCAAAGGTAAAATAGGGATCTTCCTGAACCAGATATGCGTATCCGGATCCACCCAATAGATCTCCTGATTCTGCTGCACAGACTCCGTATGAGGAGAGGAGAAGGAACACAATTATAAAACCTGTTCTTCCAGAAATCTTCACATCCTGCATATGCATACCTCGTTTATACATACTCTGAAAGATACCCCATAAAAAATATGATCTGCTATGCAACCTGTAAAGTTTTTATTACTCTCATGATTCACCCTTTAAACCTGTTTTTAAGTCAGTCAGAGGAGTCACCATCGTATGGAATAGGCCTGATGGTCTGCCCTTTTGATGTCTGTTGCGAAGGAGTATCGGCAATAACCCGCACGTCGGGGGGCCAGTCGGCTTCATAAGGGAGATATCCGGTGATAAGGGCCTTCGTATCCATGCTCTTGGAGACAGGATCCGGTGATTCGATGACAAGGCATCCATCCGTCCGATATCTTTCAATTCAAGTGTAATAGAAGTATTTATATCAGTAAGGGCATCATGTTCCCCATTTCTACATGAAACACAGTTAATAAGAGCTTCAATTCATTCACACATAAGGAGAATGGCTATATTATCCATTAAAACGGAGTACATGTTGATTTCCTGTTCTTTCATGCACCCCGACTGGTCCCGGTAAGGTAAATTCATAAATACTCACATCTCCAATTTTTCATCACCAGACATGGAAAACATCAGTAAAAAACGGATAATACAGTGCTTTTTATTCGCCGGATTTTCTATCTTCCTATTTCTTGTCGGACTCACCGTCATTCCCTGCTTTGATGGCGGGTGTGCCCTGATGTTTCTGAGTATCTTCCTGTTTTTCTCCTCGCTGGCTGTCGCAGGCCTCATATTCTATCCGATGTCCCGGGCATTTGATGCCGTGGTGACCGATGCGAATCTCCTGGCACACTGGACCTATGATCCTGCCTGGTATGACCGTATTCTGAAACGTGAATATGAGGAGCATAAAGAGAGGAATGCAGCCCTCCTGGTTATTATAGATGGTATGTTTCTGTTGTTTGCCCTCTTTTTCATACTTTTTGTACCGGAAGGGGGAGTAGAGACCGGCTTTGTTCTTCTGGGGATAGCGGCATTTATGTTTGTCGTTGCGAAAATTACTCCCGGGTTTTTCAGAGATAGAAAAGCTAAAATGCCGGCAGAGGCATGGATTAGTACGAAAGGGCTCATCTATGAAGGTGCAGTATACCCATATTCCGGATTTTTATATGGTTTTACCGGCGTATCATACCAGGAAGGGGATGAACCTGCCCTTCTCTTCAGATTCTACCAGATCACCGGGGCAAAGATTTATGATCCTTTTACCATAACTGTTCCGGTTCCAAAGGGTGAAGAGAAAAAAGCAAGAGAGATACCTGCACAACTGGGGTATTGAGACCTCTCCATCCATTTTTTGATACACTTAAAATGTGAATAATAATTCATCAGGATTTAGGAAATATGCCTGCACCAATGATCAATTCTTCCTCTGTCTTTTCGGTATATCCAAGTTTCAGACGGATTTCATAGTCAGAATCCGGATCGGCAAAGAAATAGTAGGTATATCCAACGCCTTGTTCTCCATTGGCCATAAGATCTGCACCGGGTATTTCCCGTACGGATCGCGATCATTCAGGCGGTTTTGTCCGACCAGACCTGGGAAATACGGATTTGCAAGGAGTGTCCCATTCATATCAAAGGCAAAGATGAACATCTCTGGATCTGAAAAGGTCCCGCTCGGATCATTGAATTCACGAATGCCCGCATCCCTCCCCTGCTCATAAACATAGTGAACAGCTTCTCCATCCATTTTTTCATTTTTTCCCGCTTCTCCTCTGCAAAAGAAACCGAAACATCAGGGAGATAGATACCGGTTCCGACCACAAGGCTGGAAGATGCGGGTTTTTCATATGAGATCTTGAATTCTGGTGTATTGTCTGCAGCAGGATTATGAAAGAGATAATAAAAGAAACCCCGCCATTATCAGTGGCCATGATCTTTTCAGCACAGATTACAACACCATTTTCATCAGTCAGATCTTTCTCATTTCTTCAGATTCGATCCTGATGAATTCTGACCAAAAAAGATGGATTTTCCATTATCACTGATGCGAGGAACCCTGAACTTTCTGAATAAAACTCTGGAGTTCCTCTCTGGATATCGTCCTTGTAAGTACTTTTGCAGCTATCTGCTCAAGTTCTTCACGTTGTGAGAGGAGTTGTTCCTGAGCCAGCCCCTGAGGTGTGGTTTTTATTCCCATTACCCGGTTCACTTCAGAGATAAAATTATAGATCTGAAAAGGTTTAATTACATATGAGTCAGCCCCATATTCCATCGCCTGATCGATCATTCGCTGTGTTTTTATAGCAGAACAGATGACTATCTTTGAATCGGGATGTGTCTCTTTTATTCGACGTAATACCTGAATACCCTGTACCTTTTGCAGGACAAGAGCTAAAATTACGAGATCTGGTGTGTAAAGATAGTATAAATCAAGGGCCTGCTGACCGTCAACTGCCTCACCAATTACTTCGTGACCACTACATTCAAGCGCAAAACGAGTAATATTTCGCATAAATGGAACACGTTCAACAATTAGGACCCGGACCATATTTCTCAGTAATGTTTTGGTGTTACCTATTGTCCTTTATGCTATTTTAAGAAGACTGATTTTTTGAAAATTAGAAAAAATGTCCTTTTTATCCAAACCATATATTGTGTAACTATCTGCTAGTATTCTAAAAATGATACAATGAGTCAATTATTTATGAGTGGAGGGTTTTTAAACGAGGGAATATCAGGGTAAATGTCGTCCCGGTATTCCGTCCATCGCTTTTTACCTGAATTATTCCTCCGTTCCGTTCAACGATCTTCTGGGTAATCGAAAGACCAAGCCCGTATGATTTTCCATCATGTCGTGAACTGTCAGCTTTATAGAATTTTTCGAAGATGTGTTCTTCTTCTCCAGGAAGCAGCCCAATACCATGGTCCCTGATTGTGATAATAATTCCCTTTTCAGTTCGTTCTCCCTGAAAAGTAATACTCCCCCCGGTATTTGAAAATTTTATCGCATTATCCAGGAGATTTCCAAAGATAGTATCAAAATCGATCGGGCTCATTCTGATTTCAAGATCCGCAGGAATATCATTCGTGATGATCAGACGTTTTTTTAATATCTCATATTCGAAATTTACAGTCAACTCATGAATCATCTCACGAATCGGAAGAGAGGTCCCGATACCGGGGAGATATGATTTATTCAGACGAGCCATCTGAAGAATACTGATCAGCAGATCATGCATTTGTGCAGCATTCCGAATCGCCATATCAAGATATTGAATCTTTTTTGGGTCACTCTCTTTTCTTCTTAATACCGGAAGAATTGCAATTACCGGAGTCAGGGAAGTTTTCAGATCATGACCTATCTGGGTGATGAACTCATCCTTCTGTTTTAATAGATCTTCAATCTCTTTCGTCCGTTTTTCAACAATATCATCCAGATGCTTATTAATTTCAGAGAGCTGGCTTTTCACCCGGTTTAACTCATCATTCTTCTCAGTCAGTTCTGAAATATATTTTTTCAGATATTCGACCGCCCAGACTTGTTCGGTGATATCCTGTCCAATCCCAATGATTAATAATGGCCCCCCGTCTGGTCCGTTAAAACGCTCAAAATTCCATACAACAGACCGAATATCTCCTGATTTCTGGACTATGGGAATCATGGCACTGAGAAGAGCCGGTTCAGGTCCATGGACCTGCTGAATCAGGCTCAGTGATCGATCTCTCTGACTGTCAGGAAACAACGTAAAGATTTTCTGGCCGAGTACTTTATCAGAAGAAATTCCGGTAAGTCTGGCAGCACCAAGATTAAAGAGCGTTATTGCATATGATGCATCCCAGCCAATGATAGGAATATGTGCAGTCTCCACAAACCGGTAAAAAAAGAATATAAAATCAGATATTTCTGTATCATCGAATGAATTGATTCTGTCATTATTGTTCTCTGACAGATCATATACGGGTGATAACGTCTTCTTCTCAATATTTTTCCGAACAAAACCATTTATAATCATATTTGAATAATTACAGGGAGTAATCTCTTTTTGAAGCGGGGATCTGTGATGAGGGGCTCCAGACGAATACCCAGGAAAGCCGATAACGAATGAAATATCTTGTGCAGACATAATCGCTCCACGCAACCCTCCCGACTGATCATACAATGGTGAAGCATACAGCCGGAGATGAGCGCCCTTTCCATCGTTAAGATGCGGAAAATAATCATTGATGACCCAAATATTTCCGATGGAGATGAGAGGTTCATACTGATTCCTGACGGCATTATGATAATCCACCAATAAGTCTATCAGAATTGGTTCATAATTTTTGAAAAACGGAAGTGAATGCACATTTTGGTCTTTGCCGAGAATCTGAAAAGCAGAATACCCCGTCAGATTCACCATCCCTTTATTCCAGATGTGAACCTCCCTTTTATTGTCCATTATAAAAAATGGGTCAGAAATGCCTTGTACGAGAGAAAATAGATCAGATACCTCTCCCTGCAGGTGCATAAATCCCCGCTGAATAACACCATGGTAGATGGTGTGAATAAGATCTTCAAAAAGAAGCTGGTTTTTATCTGTTTTAATATGAAAATACCAGGAATTCTTAAAATTCCCTGGATTTTTTTCTACCACGACATTATCAGATGAAAATGTAATTATAATAATATCTGGATTATTTCTTCGGATTTCATCAAACCCATCATCACATCGGTCACTACTCTCCGTATTTACGATGAGCACATCATACCGATGAAATGGAATATTTTTCAGGGCTTCGCTTCTCATGAGGAGAGTATCGACATGAATCCCTTCATGCTCCAGATATGAATGCAATTTTGACTGGAAGATTGGATCTGATGAGAAGGATAGCGCAAAGAGGGAGGGGATCATAAAATTAAATGATCTTTTTCAGGTTTCAGGAATATTTTGCATCCACATCGCAACAAGTTCTACCAGAAGTTCGGGGACAATTGGCTTGGTAATGTAATCAGACACATACTTTTCAATGCCAATCATTCCTTCATCCGGGTTATCCTTAGCAGTAAGCATACAGATGATGATCTTATGGTACAAGTCACGTGACTCAATCTCTCGTATTGTTTCCCATCCGTCCATGTCAGGCATCATGATATCAAGGAGAATCAATCCGGAGAAACCATCCTCCAATATTTTTATACACTCCTCCCCGCCATTTGCCGTAAGGACAGTCCAGGATTCTTCCTCCAGTATTGCCTGTACTGCCAGACAAATGTCAGGATGATCATCAACAACGAGGATTTTCAATGCATCAGTCATCTGATCCCTTCTATATACAGTCTGGTGCAGAGCTATAGATATATCCTCTGATGATGAGAGTCAGGCATGATTGAGTAGAAATTTACCCACATATAAAATACCAAAGAGAAATACACAGGCCTAGACCGACAATTATCCATCTGAAAATTTCAGGATGAACCATTTCAACAAACGTGCCTCCGACTAGACCGCCGAAAACTGACCCAATACTCATGATAACCACAAGTGCCCACAAAATACTGCCGGTGAAGATGAAGTAGAGTGAAGCCACCAGGTTCACACTGAATGAAATGATAAGTTTGAGAATATTCAGACTGACAAGCGAGTCGTCATAAAGGAGACCCAGGACGGCAATGATGATAACACTTACTCCGGCACCAAAATACCCCCCATATAATGCCGCAAGAAACAAGAGAAGGAATCCCCCGCCGGACACGAGCCGGGGGTGGTCTATGTGATATGAACCATGTATCAAAAAATTTTTTGTCCGATCCTGCACTGCAAGCAGAACTGTAGCGAAGAGAATAAGATATGGTATGAGTGTCCGAAACGATGATTCATCAGAATGGATGAGGAGAAAACCGCCAATAAGACCACCTGCAATACAGATTGGAAGGATCTGATGAATTCTGCTCTTCTGAAAGGCAAATTCTTTCCGCTGGGCAATCATCCCGCCACAATATCCAGGGCAGAGCGACAGGGTATTGGTAATGTTTGCTGTAACCGGGGGAATACCTAAAGCAAGCAACGCCGGAAAACTCACGAGAGTGCCTCCCCCTGCGAGTGCATTGATCAGTCCGGCTAAAAATGCCGCTCCGAAGACAAAAAGTTCATCCATGAACCGGATCAGGTACGTTTTTTCCCATTATTATCTGTTTGCGCATGTATTGGTATGAGGTGGGGTTCTGGTGATGTGATGTCAATCCCGGTTTTTCTCCTTATATACTATGTATTCACATGGTACCAGTACCATGGATTATCTGTATACCATCATCAAATTCCTAACCGCCGGGTTCATCATAG
The DNA here is from genome assembly GCF_000013445.1 of Methanospirillum hungatei JF-1. Classification (NCBI taxonomy): domain Archaea; kingdom Methanobacteriati; phylum Methanobacteriota; class Methanomicrobia; order Methanomicrobiales; family Methanospirillaceae; genus Methanospirillum; species Methanospirillum hungatei. Next base: position 175,914 of record NC_007796.1, on the reverse strand, counting down.
TCGGAGTGACTCTGATAGTCCAGCATATGGACCCAAAATATGGGGGGATACTTGCTGCAGCACCAATTACTACCACCATCGCATTTCTCTTTACCACCTTTGAATCTGGTCAGGACGTAACCAGAGAATTAACCCTGGGATCATTCTATTTTGCAATTCCAACCCTTGTATTTATCCTCTCCCTCTATATCCTCTTGGAACACGTTTCTTTTTTTATGGGAATTGCTGGAGCATATCTTGTCTGGCTAATTGGTATCGTCATTATCCACCGGATTGTCTTCACGTAACAGGTGCAGAGATTTTTGAAAATAATGCCCATTATACACATAAATACGCATATTTTCAATAAAAAATTCACTTTTCACTTTCACCCTGCTATTTAAGATTCATATACCTGGTGACAAAACTGGTACTGAGCAAAAAAGGGAGTATACCACATATACATATGGAAACCTACGGACGAGGGCGGGAAACATCCCCGGTAATGGAAAAATTTTTGATATTGGGTCGATTTCTAAGGTAATGACCGGGTTATGAGTATCCAACCGATGAAGCAATTCTCATCAGGTTCAATGACTTCTGGACTGCAACCGGCGGATTCCATTCAAACGCAGATGATATGGCGATACTTCTCGCTGCTGAACTTGGCTTTATTGACACATCGTTATCTGACGCAATTGTGATGACTTACAAACCGTATGCAATCATTACAGAAGGACCGCCACTTATGAAACAAGGATTATTCTGGGATATTCTCTATAACCGTGACGGGACCATCATCCTCTCTAAATCAGGAGAAACCAACGCACACCAGGCAGCTATTGCTTTAAACTCTGACCTGCAGTCAGGAGTAGTTATCCTTGCCGATACGACAACCATTACCGGGGATCATGTCATAAACAACGCACATCCTCTTCTGGAACGAATGTAGGTGAAGCATAAAAAAAGTAAGTTGAGTGATCAGAGGGATACTATTTAAGAATTGAGCCTCTAATCTTCTCATTCTGGTCCTCATCGACATTTTTACCATAAGGGGTTCATCGGTAGTATTGAAATAAAAAAGGTGTCATTTTTCAATATCCCAGACATTGGAGTCTGGCCTGGATATTACCAGGATTGACATTTTTGCACATGAGGTGACTGCTCCGGGTGTTACATTTATAGATACATCATCGGAATAAGTGTTAAAAAAAGAGAAGTATCCCGAGTGATAAGGTACTTAGTATGGTACATCCCCATCAGGTAGCAGTCATACTTTGTATAGCTCTCTTTTTCATGGTCCCTGGATCAGCAGTAATTAATGATACTCCATCCTCGAACCTCTTCCATGTATCAGCGTACTCACTCCTAGCTGACGGTCAGTATGACGGAGTCGTAACGGTTGGTGACCTTAAAAATAACGGAACATTCGGGATCGGAGGGTATGAACACATGGATGGAGAACTACTCATGCTTGACGGGACGGTTTGGCAGATAACCCACGACGGAGTAGTATATGAGCCATCAGATGACACAAAAGTCTGTTTTGCAAACATCATCCACTTCAACCCAACCATCACTCACCAGGTGAATGAAACCCTGGATAAAGCAGAGGTCTATACAGTCATCACCGACTTATTCCCTGATGATGATACTATCTATGCCGTGAAAGTTACCGGAGATTTTGCAGATATGCAGGCACGCAGTGTTCCCTCACAGAGTCCTCCTTACCCGCCATTATCAGAAGTAATTCAAAATCAATCAGTCTTTGACCTTGGCCCGGTTATCGGGACATTGACCGGGTTCTGGTTCCCGGACTGGATGGCAGGTGTAAATGTGGCCGGTTTCCATCAACACTTTATATCCGCTGATAACACATCCGGCGGGCATGCCCTGAATTATACAATTGAGAACGTGACAATATCAATCCAGCCGGTAACCGGGTTTACTTATATCCATCCGTGAAAAAAATTATTGAATCGGGATATCCCCGCCACTCTCTTTCTCTGCCCGTTTGAAAATAACCTCTAATACCCCGTTTTCAAACTTGGCCTGTGCTCCTTCTTCTAAAACCTCAACAGGGAGGGGAACACTCCGGCTGACCGAACCATAGAACCGCTCCCGAATAAAAAAGTCCTTATCTTCCTGTTCTTTCTCATCGGTCCGTTGACAGGAGATCTGAAGGAGGTTTGGTCTGACCAGGCGGATTTTAACATCCTCTTTATTACAACCCGGAAGATCAGCTTTTGCAATAACCTGATCATCCTGTTGTTTTACATCCACGGTGAATCCACCGGAGAAAACAGGAGAAAGTTCACGCCCTCTCTGTGAATATGCAGGATAAGAGGGAAGGAGTGACTGAAATCTGTTTTCCATCTCGGCAAACATATTATCCAGTTCACCCCTGAACATGTGGAACGGATCACGTTTGATGATTGCCATGTACATCTCCTCTTGTCTGGATACCAGACAAAATCGTATATAGATGTACCAAAAAATAAATTTTTTCAGGTCCCTGGTTTGGAATCATTTCATGCATTTGTCGAAATAAATCATTATACGAATCGTTTTTATTCTGAACCTACTCTTCATTACCAGGAAAAACAGAGACATCATACATGACCAGGGAGATACCTACTGTCTGTGGGATGTACTGTGATGAGTGTGATCATTTTGAGAGAGACTGTCCGGGATGTGATGAGTCAGACGGGAGCGTCTTCTGGACAGAATTTGCAGACACTGATGTCTGCCCGGTTCATGAATGTTGTGCAAATGAAAAAAAGTTCGCACATTGCGGATTTTGTAATGAGATGCCCTGTGAAAAATACTTCAGATTCCGCGATCCTGATGTTTCTGAAGAGGAGGCAGCGAAGATGCTTGAGAAGCAGAAAGAGAATTTAATGAAGAGAAAGAGAGCATATGAGGAAACCTAATAATTCATCTATTATCGCTCTTTGTCGAACTGATCTTCGTTAATTATATAACCACTCTCCATCATAGTGTACTGGCATGGAATCGGGACTTCGTCATCGACTCGCGGAGAAGATGGCGGGGGAGATAACACTCTCTGATTCTCCGGGAAAAACCCTGAAGAAATGGCGACTGAGTTTTGACATATCTCAGGGACAACTCTCCGAGTACCTTGGTGTATCGCCATCAGTCATTAGTGACTATGAAAGCGGAAGGAGAAAAAGTCCGGGCACTGCCATTATCGGACGAATTGTTGACAGTATTCTAGCCATTGATGAAGGAAAGGGCGGGAAGTATATCCATAAATATGCATCCCTCCTCTTTGCAGAGATGGGGGACGGTGTAATTTATGATCTCCATGATTATAAAAGTCCCATTAATCTGTCAACATTCGCCAGTGTCATTGGTGCTGATATCATTACCGGTCCGGTGCATCTGAGCATTTATGGATACACGGTAATTGACAGTCTCCGGGCGATAATGAACCTGACCGCAAGCGAATTTAACCGGATATACGGCTGGAGTACTGAGCGGGCGCTCATTTTTACCGGAGTTTCTAATGGAAAGTCACCGATGGTGGCTATCCGGGTTACTCCCTTCAAGCCCCGGTGCGTAGTGCTTCACGGTATCAGCCTTGGTGATGTGCATCCGATTGTGCCAAAAATGGCCGAGAAGGATAATATCACCCTTATGTGTACCACACAGGGCATCGAAGATATCGTGGAGAGACTGAGGGAAGAAAAATGGTAGGAATCATCTCGTACGGTGCATATATCCCACGGTACCGTATCAAAGTAGAAGAGATTGCCCGGGTATGGGGTGCAAATGGCACTGAAATCTCCCGTGGCCTTGGTGTCTTTGAAAAGGCACTGCCAGATATGGATGAAGACACGATCACCATCTCCGTTGAAGCTGCCCGTGCAGCAATGGCGCGGAGAGTAATCAACCCTGCAGACATTGGAGCGGTATATGTTGGATCAGAGTCGCATCCTTACGCGGTGAAACCTACGGCTGTTACCGTCGGAGAAGCAATCGGGGCAACCCCCGTCATGACCGCTGCAGATTACGAATTTGCCTGTAAGGCAGGAACAGCCGCAATTCAGACCTCGATGGGTCTCGTGAAATCCGGCATGGTTACTTATTCTGTTGCAGTCGGTGCAGATGTTGCCCAGGGAGAACCGGGAGATGCACTCGAATATACCGCTGCAGCCGGTGGAGCAGCGATGATCATCGGAAACGACGATCCCATCGCCGAAATCAATCATACCTGTTCATTTACCACCGACACCCCTGACTTCTGGAGACGTGAAAACAAGCCTTATCCACGTCATGGAGGACGGTTTACCGGAGAGCCTGCATACTTTAAGCATGTCATTGGTGCTTCAAAGATGATGCTTGAAAAGATGGGAACAAAGCCATCTGACTATACCTATGCAGTTTTCCACCAGCCAAACGGTAAATTCCCGGTCCAGGCAGCATCAATGCTCGGATTTACCATGGAGCAGATAAAACCTGGTCTTGCGGTCACCTATCTTGGAAATACCTACTCCGGTGCCTCCATGGTCGGTCTTTCATCGGTTCTGGATATCGCAAAACCAGGAGACCGGATCTTCATGACTTCATACGGGTCTGGCTCCGGGAGTGACTCGTTTGACATCACCGTCACTGATGTTATCAATTCTGACCTCTTTAACCGTGATGCTGCACCATCGGTCTCTGCTCTCCTCGCAGACAAGAAGATCGTAGACTATGCAGTCTATGCAAAACACAAAGGCAAAGTGGTGATGATGGAATGAGAGAAGTTGCAGTAATCGGCGTAGGCTGTACAAAGTTTGGAGAGAAGTGGGAATCGTCATTCCGTAACCTCTTTGTCGAGGCAGGAGCTCTTGCCCTTGAGGATGCAAACCTCTCCGGTGAACAGATAGACGAAATATTTGTCGGAAACATGAGTGCCGGCAGGTTTGTTGAGCAGGAACATATCGGGGCTTTGATTGCAGATTATGCAGGTCTCGCAACAGATAATATCCCGGCAACCCGTGTTGAGGCAGCCTGTGCATCAGGAGGTCTCTCATTCAGACAGGCATACACCGCCGTTGCATCAGGTATGTCAGATATCGTGGTCGCGGCCGGTGTTGAGAAGATGACTGACGTAGGAACCGAAGTTACGACTGATGTTCTTGCCGCAGCAGCAGACCGGGAATGGGAAGGAATAGCAGGTATTACATTCCCCGGCCTGTATGCAATGATTGCAACGGAGTATATGCACCGGTACGGCCTGACAAGAGAGCAACTCGCCCAGGTCGCCGTTAAAAACCATGATAACGGTGCAAAGAATCCAAATGCCCAGTTCAGAAAACCGATCACCCTTGATACCGTTATCAATTCAACACTTGTCGCAGATCCGCTCCGGCTCTTTGATTGTTCACCGGTGACCGACGGAGCTGCAGCAGTCATCCTTGCTCCCCTGGAACGGGCACGGGAATTTACCGACACTCCGATCAAGGTCCTTGGAGCTGGACAGGCATCAAGTACCATCGCCCTGCATGACCGGAAAGATATCTGTACCCTCGATGCAACCGTTGCTGCTGGTAACCGGGCATTTCAGATGGCCGGAGTTGAACGGAAAGATATCGGATTTGTTGAAGTACATGACTGTTTCACCATTGCTGAGATCTGTGCAATTGAGGATCTTGGATTCTGTAAGAAAGGTGAAGCAGGCAAACTGACCGAAGAGGGACAGACTGCAATTGGTGGAAAGATACCGATCAACCCAAGTGGCGGTCTGAAGGCATGTGGTCACCCGGTCGGAGCAACCGGCGTTAAACAGGTTTATGAGACGGTCAAACAACTTCGTGGCGATGCAAAGGGAAGACAGATCGATACTGAAATCGGAATGACCCATAACGTGGGTGGTACCGGAGCCACCGTTGTCTGTCATATCTTTGGGAGGGTATAAGATGTCAGTCGCACGATTCTGGAGAAAACAGCAGAACCGGTATAATCTAATTGGAACCCGATGTACGACCTGTGGAAAATATTTCTACCCGCCCCGGGGATTTTGTCCGGATTGCAGACGTGAAGGTAAGATCGTAGACCACCAGTTTAAAGGAACCGGAAAGGTAGTCACATACTCTATCATCCGGAGTTCATCAGGTAATTTCAAACTCCTGACTCCGTATGTGCTTGCCATCATCGAGCTGGATGAAGGAACCCGGCTTACCTCTCACCTTGTCTGTGATATCGACCAGGTGTATATTGGTATGCCAGTCAGACGGGTCTTCAGAAAACTGGGAGAAGACGGATCCAGCGGCGCAATCTTCTATGGGACGAAATTTGTCCCGGCTTAATCATTTAACCCCCGTATTACCTTTTTTTCTCTTTTTTCAGTATTGTCCATACCTCCCACATATAGGCACGTTCGTGATATGTCGATGGAACTTACGTTAATTATATAACCTTGTGGTGAGTAGTATTACTTATCACACCGCCATCCCCCCGGGTGGCAGGAGAGATTTCCGGTTTGGTCGCCGGATAACCTATGCTCCGAACTTACAGCGTTCATTATCGCTATCCTCCTCCGGACCGGGGCAACCCCCGGTTTTTACGTAAATTCGTTCCGATTATTTTCTGTCATACGTAATCAGGATCTCCGTTGTATCTGTGATGTAGATATCTAATGAAAAGTAATAACATCAACCGGTGAGAATAGATCATCTATATGTCAACCAGGACCCTCAATGTTGATCCATTTGAGATAATTCAGTCGATTGATGAACCTCTTTTTGTATTAAATGAAAAATATGCAGTTGTCTTTGGTAACCGTGCTTTTGATCAGACGTTCGGGGTGAATAGGGCAGATATCGAAGGCAGATCAGTCTATGAAATCGGAAATGGAATCCTGAATATTCCGGTGATCAGACAGACCCTGGAAAGCCTGAAAAATGCTGGTAATGAGGTCAAACACTTTGAGGTCGAGATCCCCATCCCGCAGGGGAAAAAGACCTTCATTGTAAAGGCCGGGGTGATGAGACGGTACGGCTCCTCAAATGAGGATCAGATCCTGGTTAGGTTTGAAGATATCAGTGATCAGCTGGCAGCCGAGATATCCATCCGTGAAAAGAATGCTGCAATTCTTGAACTCTCCACTCCGATTACCAAGATATGGGATGAGATCCTTGTCCTCCCCATGATTGGAACGCTCGATGCCGAACGGGCAAATAAGATGATCGAGCAACTCTTGGATGCCATCAGCCGTGAACGGGCCAGATCAATTATCATGGACGGGACAGGAATCACCCACATCGACGAGATGGTGGCAACTCATATCATCAAGGCAACCACGGCAGTCAAACTTCTGGGCTCCCAGGTTATCATGACCGGTGTAAAACCTGAAGTAGCCATGATGATGGTAAAACTTGGTATCGACCTGAAGGATATCGTAACCCGCGCAACGCTGCAGGAAGGGGTTCAGTATGCCCTTGATTCACGGGGATACATGGTTGTCAGTAAGTCAAGTATTATGTCTGAAGAGCAGACATTCCAGACCGCAGCACCACGGCAGAACGGTCAGAGTGCAAAACCAACAATACGAATTGTCAATCCCTACCGCGAACCCTGATCCTTTTTTTTCTTTCTTTGACATTTCCAAACATTGATATCCAACCGATGAGACTCTCATTTCATGGATATTGACCGTGAGGAGATCGCACAGAAATCACTGGCACTGCACCTGGAACATCAGGGAAAACTTGCTGTTCAGTCTAAAGTCCCGGTGCAGACCAGAGAGGACCTCTCACTTGCCTATACTCCCGGTGTTGCTCATGTCTGCCGGTACATTGCCGAGGATGAAACACGGGCATTTTCCTGTACATTAAAACGTAATACCATCGCTATCATCACCGATGGAACTGCCGTCCTGGGACTTGGAAATATTGGTCCGACAGCGGCAATTCCAGTTATGGAAGGGAAGGCAATTCTCTTCAAGGAGTTTGCCGGGATTGATGCCTTTCCCATCTGTATTAACGGAGACCATGATGATCTGATCGGTCATATACGCAGCATTGCACCGGTATTCGGGGGAATTAACCTCGAAGATATCGCGGCTCCCCGGTGTTTCGAGATTGAAGAGGAACTTCAAAATCTCGGTATTCCGGTGATGCATGATGATCAGCATGGTGCTGCCATTGCAGTTCTTGCAGCCCTCATAAATGCCTGTAAGGTGACCGGAAAAAAATTCAAAGACCTCACCGTCGTGGTATCAGGTGCTGGAGCTGCAGGATATGCCATCTGCCGGCTGCTGAAATGTATCGGATATGAAGGGGAGACATGTACAGCAGTAAAAGAACTCATCGTTTGTGACCGAGAAGGGATCATCTACCGGGGACGTCACGGGCTCTATCATAATATCTACAAATACCTGCTCGGTGATGAAACGAACAAGATGCTCAGGACCGGAACGCTCTCCGATGCATTACGGGGGGCTGATGTCTTTGTCGGAGTTTCATCAGGAAACCTGGTGACGGCTGATATGGTGCGGCAGATGAATCCGGATCCGATTGTCCTGGCTCTTGCAAACCCGACTCCGGAGATCATGCCTGATGAAGCCCGAGCAGGGGGAGCTGCAATTATCGGTACCGGCCGGTCGGACTTCCCAAACCAGGTAAATAATGTCCTTGTGTTTCCGGGTGTGTTCAGAGGGGCTCTTGATGCAGGTGCAACGAAAATAAGTGAGGAGATGAAGATTGCTGCAGCTCATGCTATTGCCCTGTATGTGAAAGATCCGACACCGGAAAAAATCCTTCCGGATCCCCTGGACCGGGGGGTTGCCCAGGTGGTGGCAGCGGCGGTTGCAGAGATGGCACGGAAATGTGGGTGTGTGAGAGAGGAGTGAGATAGCGAAAAAATCCTTTTTTTTGAAAGTAAGACTGAAGGAGTGATTTTATCCGGGCGCATTATAAAAACCCCAGAGTTTGCCGACAACGTCGGTCATAAAAATCAATCACACAACCAGTTCAAACAAGTGAAACAAAAAATCAATCATCGCACGATAATTCGGACATTTTTCGTATACCTTCTGTGGATCCACCCTTCCCATCAGGACTTAATTCCCATACCCGTTGATATAAATCGCTGTTACCCGGATATTCTGCCTGGTCTTTTCTGCAAGATGCTTTCTGATCAGCCCCTCAATTGACCTTTTTTCAGTATCGCCTTCAACAATCAGGATAAATCTCATTCCATCCCCTCAAGCTCACCTGAGAAAAAGAGGGACCCAAGCGTATAATATTCAAGCCAATATTTAAGCTTCTCTTCGGAAACTTGTCGCATCACAGATGCACCCTCTTTCCATTCAATAATTAAAGTGCTCGGAATAAACCCCCCACAGGCCGTAAAAAATTCAGATGAATGAGTGCGAATAATAACCTGTGTTCGTTGTGACATCTCTTTTGCGTATTCTGCAACTATCCGCATCATAGCAGGATGAAGGCCGGTTTCCGGTTCGTCAATTGCTATCAAAGAACCAGAATCAGGGTGAGCCAGAATTGTGAGCAGAAACAGGTACCGGAGGGTTCCATCTGAAATATCTGATGCAGATCGCTCCTGTTTAAGAGTCTTCCACCTGATCCTGAGCTGGATCTGTTTATCCGCAGCTGGGGGAAAAACAAGTTTATCGTAATCTTCTCCAAATGCTGCAACCATTGCAAGGTCTATTGATCGTTCAAATTCACGGTTGGTTGTATAGAGAGTGTGACGCACTGAGATGAGGTTACTTCCATCTAAGAAAAGGGCAGTATCACATCTTGATATCGTCGGTTTGCGAATCGGTGAATGGGGAGAAGTATCTATGACTGAAAAATTCTCCAGGAAGAAATTAACTTCTGTAATTTTGAGGGAATAGAGAGGGTGTTGCACAACTCAGATCCCCCCATAATTTTTTAACTAAGGTCAATCAAAAGTACTTTACCTTAGTACGTCCAACATATACTCAATGTATAATACGATAGGTCGGGATTTTGAACAACTTTACCTTCTCCCTGAGGATATTAGAGACTGGGTTCCGAGTGATGATTTCTGTCATATATTAATTGATTTAATCTCAATTCTCGACCTATCCCCATTATATAAGGAATACCGGGAAGACGGCCAAGGTGCGGCATTTTATCATCCAGAAATAATGACTGGTTTGATCATTTACTCATATTTTAATGGAGTTCGTTCAAGCCGTCAAATAGAGAATAAATGCAGATACGATGTAGGATTTAGAATAGTAACCCGCAATTCTCTCCCAGACCATTCCACAATCTCGCGATTTATCAAGAAAAACAGTTCTTTTATTGGACAACTTTTCATTCCAGTATTGACTCTCCTTAATGAAGCAGGATTAATCAATAACGTCCTTCTCGCCTTGGATGGAACAAAACTAAAGGCGAATGCTTCACTTGGATCGAACATGCCATATGAAAAGATTGAGGGAGAAATTCAAAAATATCTAAAGGAAGTCCAAGAAAAAGATGATGTCGAGGATCGTCTTTATGGCCCGGATAAATCAGGTAACGAGGTTCCCGATGATTTTAAGACTCACTCAAAAAGGATAAAACGATTCATTCAAGCAAAAGAACGACTTGAGGCTGAACATAAGGAGAAATCCCAAAAAAAGGAAGAGAAGATTGCCCAAAGGGAGGAAGAGGAGAGAGAGTCTGGAAAAAGGAAACGAGGTAGAAAACCTAAAAAGCCTGCAAAAAACCCTGATGAACAAAGTCTTGCAAACACTACAGATCCTGATAGTTCAATAATGAAAAGTGGGCCTGGTTGTATTCAAGGATATAATGGCCAGATAATTGTAAACCAGGATGGCTATATTCTGGTTCCGTTTTTAAGTAATTCACCCGTTGATTACAGATTACTTCAACCATGTTATGAAAGATTAGAGGAAATTGCTCAATTAACCGGCTTATCGCTTGAATATCTTAATTTACTTACTGATGCTGGTTATTGGAGCTATGAAAACTATCTGTATATGAAACAGCAGGATATTGGATTTCTCTGTTCTACATGCCATGAACCAGATATTTTCAGTATTAGAGGCCTCGAGAGAAGTTTACTTGAACTTGAACGAATTTCCGATCAACTTTTTGATGGCATTTGCAGTATTCCAACGTTAGCATCTATTGGTGATTGGTGTACGAGAAATCTCATTCAAGATGATAATATTCCAACACCCGCTTCTATTGCTAAAGGGATTATGGAAGTGACAATGACTCCGTATGGTGCCAAAAAGACATATTCACAACGAAAAACGATTGTTGAACCCGCATTTGGATGGATTAAAGAAAATCGCAATTTAAGAAAATTGCAGAGAAGGGGAATATCACATTGTCAGGATGAATGGAGTTTGATTTGTTTAACACAGAATCTTCGGAAGGTCTGTTCAAGAGGGGAGTTGAAGAAATTCAGAGAACTGATCCTGCAAAAGAAGCGGCATATTATCTGTAATAAGGGAGTGGGTATTAGAATACCTTATTCAATATTGTCCGATGCATTATCATCTTTGGGCAGAATGATCGGAGACAATTTTCTAAAGATGTTGATAAGAAAAAGTACTTACCAAAAATTTTCCAAATTTTAGTCATGCAACACCCTCTAGAATCTTTTGTAAATGGAGTTTTTAATTGTGATAAAAGTGTCTCGGTGGATTCAATTTCCATCGAGATTGAATCAGCGTCGACATTATTACGGAAATATGAGAGTGAAGGATTTCGTTCTAAAAAGTGACAGATTCATGAAGTTCAGAAGGAACATGTATAGTACGTAAAAATTCTTGTTCGATCTGAAAATCTCCCTCATATCCCTTTTTCCTAATCTGAAGAGAATATTCAAGATCGAAAGAGGCGATTTGTTCATGGTCCCCATCTCTGCAAAAGTTGATATGAATCTCTATTTTCTCTGCCTGATTATCCCAAAGAATCTGATCCCTCCCTCCTTCACGAAGGACATAATCTCTGAATTCTCCATCAGCATACAGACGAATCATATCCAGTAATTTGAGAAGGTTTGATTTCCCGCTTCCATTCGGTCCAATAACTATGTTAAGACTTTCGGGTGACCATGAAATATCTTTAAAAGAACGAAATCCCTTGAGTGAAAGACTACAGATTTTCATGTTATTCCTCTGATCTCATCTAAACCACAGACATATTGGCGGCAGTATATATTACCTAACCCCATAACTCATCCTTCTGCACAGATTGCCATATTGAAATCGGTGATCATCTGACTAAGACCGCTTTCAAATGCCCGTTCAACCTCAAGATGATCGTAAAAAAAATGTCCCATCCGAATGTGCGAAGGAGTGGATCTATCTTCTTCTTCCTGGTCACTCTCTCGCTTATTGGGGACATGGTATCACAATTCTTATAGCGTGGTGCGCTTTTAAGAGACTAATTCCTGACGATTTGAAACGCCACACGAAATATTGTTTTATAAAATTCACTGATTATCTACATATAATAGAGCAAACGGTTCAAAGACCAGCCGTATTGACTCATTCCCTTCAATCCCTGCAGGACCCACAAAAACGGTTGGTGCAAGGAGGTTTTTTTGGTGATAGATCGTCATGTACTCTTCAAATAGCAGTTTATTGGTCGTGTTGCCATGAAGGTCATAGTATACAATAGGGATTTCCGGGTAAATCTGCTCAAATTCCCTGAAATAATCCATCGCATCCTGACATGATTGACAGATGAGATCATGAAACACAATCACCGGTCCCTCACCGGTGTATTCTTCAAACTGTTTCAGAATATCATCTTTCGATAGAGAACCATTGTACAACGTGCCATCAGAGAAGAATACCCGTTCTGCCTGAATGGGTCCAATCATGCAAAGGACGATACAAAGGATCAGAGCCATCCTTGAGAGAAAAACCCGAGTCTCTTCCAGGATGTGAGAAAGGAATATGATATCATCCATAAACCCAAATCACCTCTCGTTCAACATATGGTCGTATAAATGGGGATAATCATTTTACGGTTACAAGATCAACTGACCGGCCAAAAATTTCTTCCAGTTCATCTGCCAAATGAATAAATTTCCTGTATATCCCTTTTTCAGGGGGAAAATCCACCAGAATATCAATATCGCTATCCAGAGTATCCTCTCTCCGGCTGACAGAGCCAAAGACTCCAAGTCTTGTCACCCCATACGTCCCCCTTATCTTATCAATATGGCTATTCAATTCTGATAGAACAATTGGAAGGGATGAGGGAGAGGTTGTACTCATAGTAATACTTCATCATTTTTTCCATATGGCAATATCGAAAAACCTCATGGATATCACATCATTGCCTAGTATTTAACCAACTTATGGTTCGAACAATTTCCGGATGATACTGCCCAAAAAAACTATTTTTACTCTCCACCTGAAGACGTATCTTGATAATCGCTTTCTCAGTGACCCAGTCACAACTATGATGAAACCATAATCCCATCCATATATATGGCACAAAAACCTGCACTCCTCATCATCGATATGCAGAATGATTTTGCCTCAGCTCATGCAGTTCTCCCTGTTGCCGGAGCACAGGCAGTCATCACCCCCCTTACTCAATTGCTTTCTCTATTTCGCGGAAAACATCTCCCGGTTTTCCATATCGTCAGGGTTCATGAACCGGATGGTTCAGATGTTGAATGGTTCAGGGCTGACCTGTTTAAAGACAAACCATTTGCAGTCAGGGGGTCACATAGTGCTGCGGTTATCGATGAACTCACACCAGTCCCAGGTGAGCACCTGATCGAGAAGGTACGGATGAGTGCCTTTATTGGAACTACCCTTGACCTGATGCTCCGGACCCTCGGGGTAAACATCGTTGTTGTGGGAGGAATCCAGACACCGAACTGTATCCGGACTACGGTATTTGATGCAATGGCTTTTAACTATGAAACGATCCTCGTCGATGACGCAACCGGGGCACAGACAAAAGAGATCCATGAAGCCAACGTGCTTGACATGAAAAATATCGGAGTAAAGATTCTCCATGCTGCAGATGTAGGTCCGTGGCTTGACTCGCGGTGATACCACTATTCAGTCCTGTACCCATGTTTTTCAAAGTACCGGGCAAACCATTCATCCCGTTCCTCATCCCCCTGCGGAATTTGCTTGGCGCATAATTCATAGAGGGAACGCAAATCCGGATCATCTGAATGAAGTGCACCCATACCGGTGATATACCCCACCTGTTTTTCACCGGAGTAAATTCGCACTACCACACACCGGTATATCTTGCACTGGGCAGGGCTGGTCTCATGAATGGTGCAGACGATCCTCCCGTCATTAGTCGGTCGGAGAAAAGGACAGGCATGAGGATGAGCACGGGGAAACTCATCGTTATCAAAAAATTTTCGTTTATCCTCATCAACGACGGCATGAAAAGGAGTGTTTGTTGAAACACAGGAACAGGAAAAGGTATATGGCCCGGTCTTTGCATCAATGACAATATAGTCTCCCAGGTACATGCAGCACTGACCACATTGAGCACAGGTAAAAACCATACTCAGTATAGGTTTTCGATTGATATGCACCATGTGATCTGAATCTCACCGATCTAAGTGGTGCATTTGACACCCTATTTTGCACCACCTACCTTTCCTTTATTTAGTGACATCTCCTATCTGTTCATGAGTATTATGCGGAGTGATGATGTCAAGGCAGGATATGCCCGGGCTCCCAATCGTTCCCTCATCCGTTCTCTCGGGATAGATGAGAGTGAGATGCACCAGCCCTTTATCGGTATCGCAAACTCTTGGAACACCATCGTTCCCGGCCATACCCATCTCCGGGTTCTTGGTGAACGGGTCAGAGAAGGGATAACTGCCGGAGGAGGAACTCCTTTTGAATTTAATACCATCGGCATCTGTGACGGCATTGCCATGGGGCATGAAGGAATGCGGTACTCCCTCCCATCACGGGAAAATATTGCAGATTCAGTCGAACTCATGATACAGGCCCACAAGTTTGATGGTATTGTCTGCATCTGCACGTGTGACAAGATTGTTCCTGGTATGCTCATGGCTGCAGGAAGATGTAATATCCCTGCCATTGTCCTGACCGGGGGTAATATGCTTCCTGGAAATCTCCACGGCTGTGAACTCTCACTGACTGATGTCTTTGAAGGAGTCGGAAAGGTGGCAGGAGGGACCATGACGGAGGAGGAACTCACCGAACTTGAAACTGCTGCGATGCCAGGGTGTGGTTCATGTCAGGGCCTGTATACTGCAAATACCATGGCATGTATGACTGAAGCCCTGGGCATGTCACTTCCCGGGTGTGCCGCAACTCCGGCAGTCTATGCAGATAAAATCCGGCTTGCATACAGAACCGGAAAACGGATTGTGGATCTGGTAAGAAAACAGATCCTTCCCCGTGATATCATCACCCCGGCAAGCCTTCGAAATGCTATCAGGGTTGATATGGCCCTGGGTGGTTCAACCAATACCGTCCTTCATCTGATGGCTATTGCAACTGAAGCAGGAGTACCTTTTGACCTGCAGGAATTTAACCGGTTATCAGAGCAGATACCACATATCGCATCAATGATGCCGGCTGGTCCTCACTCCATGCAAGCTCTCCACCATGCAGGAGGAATTCCGGCAGTCTTCAGGCAGATAAGGAGCCATCTTGAAAATTGTCAGACCGTATCCGGCATGGATATCTACACTATCGCCGATTCAGTCAAATATGTAGATGAGTCTGTTATTCGACCCGAACAATCGCCAGTCCACCAAAGCGGAGGGTTGATGATCCTAACCGGTAGCCTTGCACCAGACGGGGCGGTCATTAAAAGCGGGGCAGTTCAGGATGAGATGTGGAAGCATACCGGACCGGCCCGTGTCTTTGACGGGGAAGAGCTGGCAATGAAAGCAATCCTTGCACGTGAGATAAAAGAGGGGGATATCATCGTCATCAGGTATGAGGGTCCGAAAGGCGGGCCAGGAATGCCTGAAATGCTGTCACCCACTTCGGCACTCGTCGGACTTGGATACAGCAGGGTCGCTCTTATCACTGACGGGCGGTTCTCTGGCGGAACACGGGGACCATGTATCGGCCATGTGGCACCTGAAGCAGCGGCAGGCGGTCCGATTGCCTTTGTAAAGGATGGAGACCAGATCTCTATTGACCTGTTTACCAAGACGGTGAATCTGAATATTTCTGCTGATGAGATCGAGAACCGGAAGAAGGGATGGAAACCACTCAAGAGACCGCTTACTGGCGTCCTTGCCAGGTATGCTGCTGCAGTCGGCCCTGCTGACCTTGGTGCCGTCCTCCAATAATATTTTTTCTGGCTTTAAAAGAACGAAGTCCGTTTTTTCCCATCAGAAGCAAAACTAAACCTATAACACCTTTCATCTCCAATCAGGTAACCATTATGGAAAAGTCCATCGATGAGATCAACCGGCGTATTCGTGATGGAACAGCCCGGGTGGTCACTGCCGATGAGATGCCGGACATCGTCAGCGAACTCGGAGAAGAAGGAGCACTCCAGGAGGTGGATGTTGTAACCACCGGAACCTTTGGGGCTATGTGTTCCTCTGGTGCCTTTTTGAATTTCGGTCATGCAGAGCCTCCAATAAAGATGGAACGACTCTGGCTGAACGATGTCGAGGCATATGGCGGTATTGCAGCTGTGGATACTTACATCGGTGCGACAAACAAGTCAGTAACCAGAATGGAAAGTTATGGTGGAGCCCATGTTATCGAGGATTTTATATCTGGGAAAGCCATCGAACTTCGAGCCCAGTCTTCAGGATCAGACTGCTATCCACGGCGGAGTATCACAACCGAGGTGCGACTGGAAGATTTAAACCAGGCCATTATGGTCAATCCCCGGAATGCGTACCAGCGGTATGATGCTGCAGTCAACACCTCTGAAGATACGTTATATACCTACATGGGAACCCTTCTTCCGCATAATGGAAACGTTACCTTTTCCGGAGCCGGCACATTAAATCCCATATGCAATGATCCAAACCTCCGGCTAATCGGAAGTGGTGTTCCAATCCTCCTTGGCGGAGCTCAGGGCATGGTGATTGGTGAAGGAACTCAGCACTCCTCGGCAGGGAACTTTGCCACTTTAATGACCACGGCCGATATGAATGACATGAACACCGATTTTCTCAGGGCTGCATATATGTACCGGTACGGCCCGACCCTCTACCTTGGTGTCGGTATTCCCCTGCCGGTTCTTGATATCGAAACTGTCAGGCGCACTGCGGTTCGTGATGAGGATATTATGGTCAGTATCAAGGATTACGGAGTCCCCTCACGGAGCCGACCGGTTCTTGGTCAGGTCAGTTATGCTGAACTGAAGTCAGGAACCATCGAACTCGATAATGAAGAGATTAAGACTTCATCCCTGTCATCATTCCGCCGGGCAAAGATGGTTGCAAACACTTTAAAACGATGGATTGAGGATGGACAAATGACCCTTTGCCTCCCTACCCGGTATCTTGATCCCTCAAAACAGGCAAAACCAATGAGGGAAACAAGAAAGGTAGTCCTGGTTCAGGAGATCATGCAACGAAAAGTGGTCACCATCAAGGAAGATCAGGAGATCACAGAGGCAGCAAAGAAACTCCTCAGGGGAGAGACAAATCACCTGCCGGTTCTGAATGAACAGGGACGGCTCACTGGTGTTGTAACCACCTTTGATATTGCCAAGGCTGTTGCACGGCCTGAACGAAAGGTAAAAGTCCAGGATGTCATGACCAGAAATGTGATCACCACGTTGGCCGATGAACCGATTGATATTGCTGCTCAGAAGATGGAACATCACCGCATCAGTGCATTACCGGTTGTTGATGCACAAAACCAGTGTATTGCCATTCTTCATGCAAGTGACTTAGGGAAACTGTTCAAACCCGGCGGAGGAAGACCATGAAGTTATTAGTCAGGCTTATTCATGAGAGTAAGCCGATTATTGCCCAGGTGGTCAAAGAAACCGGCGTTCTCATCAATGTTGACCGGGCACGATCTGATGCGCATGAAGGAGAAGAAGCCCTTGTGGATGTCCCAGACGAAAGCTGCATCCTGGTCAGCGAGCGGATGAGAAGCCTTGGTGCTGAGGTCAGAATTCTCGAGGAAGGTATCAGACATGATGAGGAGGAGTGTGTTGACTGCGGGGCATGTATTTCTATTTGCCCAAAAAGAGTCTTCTCCTTTGATGAAGAATGGAAATTACATGTTGAAACGAAGAGATGTATCCTCTGTGGACGGTGTATTATCAGTTGTCCCCATGCAGCATTATCATTAAGTTACTAACCTGAATGACCCTCCGTCATCATTTTGAGCTCAGGGAGACAATTGCCACAATTCTGGCCGATGAAGAGCTGGTGATTGAAACCGCTTGTGAAGGAATCCGAACGGCCAGATACGAACTTGAGCGGTATATCATTCAGGATCCCTTTTTTAATTCCAGTTTTGAACCATTGACTATCACACAGGGCCCGGATATTATTAAGAACATGGCTGCTGCCGCATGGAAAGCGGGCGTGGGGCCAATGGCAGCGGTTGCCGGAGCGATTGCCCATGCCGGAGTGAGCGCAGCACAAAAAAAGGGAGCATCCTTTTGTATCATTGATAATGGAGGAGATATTGCGATGATAACAGACCGGCCGGTACGGGTGGGCCTGTATGCGGGAAATTCTCCATTATCTGGCAAATATGCATTTTTTATCCCACCTAAAAATGAGATATACGGGATATGCACCTCATCAGCAACGGTTGGTCATTCCTTTTCATTTGGAACGGCAGACAGCGTAACGGTCTTCTCAAGAGATCCTCTTCTCGCAGATGCCGTTGCAACAGCCGTCTGCAATGTCCTGACAATTGCCGATCAGTCATGCCTTGACAGGGTGGATTCTCATATCGACGGAATATTCGCCGTGTTTGGAGAACAAAGTATCATATGGGGAGATATCCCGCAGATAATCAGGGCAGAAAACCGTAAGGATCTCATTACCGCCGGAGGCTTAGGTTTTTTTCCTGGCACGCTGATATGAGGTATGATCCAGCATGACCACCATAACCTCAATAATTGTAACCCTTGATTTTCTGGAATTTCCAAATTCGTATACCTGCAAAGGAGAAGACCGGACTCCAGCATTGAATATTAAAAACCTGAATGCCACCTCTGTCGCTATCATGGTGTTTAATCCGTTCATCAAATCATGCTGTTCCTTTACTCCGTGGATTGTCTGGAACCTTCCCCCCCTCTCCCGAATCCCGGAAGGTATTCCAAAAGAGCCGCAGGTAACATACCCGGTACAGGCCGTGCAGGGAAGAAATGATTATGGCACCATCGGATATCAGGGACCCTGCCCGCCTGAAGGTGAGATGCACCGGTATCAGTTCAGAGTTTATGGTCTGGATACCATGCTGGATCTGCCAGCCGGATCAACAAAAGATGAACTCATTCAGGCAATGAAGGGCCATGTCGTTCAATATGGAGAGACGGTGGCCTTAGCCCGGTAGGCCGGCCCAAAGATTCGGCGGGATTATTGAGTTCTGTAGATCTATGTTTTCAAGGACACTCTGGCACTATCAGATACATCAGATACCACATCCGCAGCCATCATATGAATCTGATCTGGCTGCATCTGCTTTACCGGACATTTCCAGAATGGATACGGACACTGCCGATTGCTTTTCTCTTCAGAACATACCGGCATTCCGTGTAGAAACCACAGGTACAGACAATGGGGACGGTTAGGATGTTTTTCAGGGTTTGTACTCACTCTACACCGACTTCCTGCTGTTATCCTAGTACTTTCTCTGTCTGAAGGTCTAGAAGCTTTCGAAAAAAGGTGTCCGGGCCTTCATGGATCTGACCGGTGCCGGACCATGAAAAGCGCACTGAGAAGAACTGAAATACAGACAATACCCTCAAATAATCCGGATTTGGTAGGAGTTGGAACAGGACTCTCCACTGGAGGGGCAACAGGAGTCAAGGTTGCAGGTACCGGCGCCGGATTTAATATCGCAGAAATGCTGATCGTCTGTTTATCCATAACCTGCACCTTGCTGACATAGTCTATGAACCCGTCCTTTCGCACAAGGAGGGTGTGTTCATCTGGAGATACTCCTGTGAGGACAACCGGTGTAAAGCCCCGGTACTCATTATTCAGATACACACCTGCACCCGGGGGTTCAGATTGAACAGATATCGATCCTGCTTTCTGGTACCGTTCCCCGATTCTTACCATGTCAGCATCAACGTAAGTTGTCCTGCCCCGTGACACGTACACATCTTCTGAATAATCATAGTAGCCGGCAGTTTTCAGACGGAGGGTATAGGTGCCAGGGCGGAGATTTTCAATGGTTCGGTAGCCGGAATACGGAGTATAGCCTCTGAACCGGTTATCCAGATATATTTCAGCCTGATATGGAGTACTGGATACTTTCAAAGTACCATCTGCGTATGAGTAATACTCCCATTTTCGATCATATGGATCATAATAGGATGGGCGATAGTACCGGTCATCATACCATGTGTGGATAACTACTGGCTCCTGGTATCGGGGAGACGGGATATACACCGGGGAAGAGTATTCACGTGGAGGGATATACTGAGTCGGTTCTGGTTCAGGCGGGTATGCGGGATAATACGGAACCGCGATACCGGGGTCCGGGTATTGGGTCGTCACCGGTACAACCTGCACCGGATCTTCATAGGTATTTCCTGGGGAAGGAGGAGAGGACGGATAATAGGGCTCTGCAGTTCCCGGATCCTGATATGAACTCCCAACCGGATCATGTGAGAAGACCGGCTGATTTGGTATCGACGAGGAAGGAGGTGAAAAGTCGGGGGATGGTGAAGGGTCGGTATACACATACTCCATTCCTGGTTGGATAGTGATAATCTGCATATCCTGGTCCGGAGTAAGATCTGTATCAGGGGAGGGGACATATGACGGATAAAAGGGTTCTGCACTACCTGAACCCTGCTGGTCATAATACAAATTATCTCCCTGATCAGCATATCCGACACCACTGATACCAGATATAATACAGATGAGTGCCAGAAAAATTCCTTTTTGTGTGATATATTTCCTCATAGTACCCTCCCCAGATGATGATTTTGATATTGGTATACCAAGTGCGAGGATCTTACACCTACAAGGGTATATGTTCTCCTATGGTATGAAAAACCATGGCATGAAGATTGAATTATGTATTCTTCAGTACCGGTGATCATTATTATCCAAGATCCTCATGAACCCTGCAATAAAAGATACGAACAAGGATGTCATTCAAAAAGCCCTCGAAATAATGAAAAATTCAACTGATTTTTCAAAGATAAGATTTATTGCACTCTATGGATCAGTCGCCACCGGGGAGAGTACCATCCACTCAGACATCGATATCACTATATCATGTACCATGGAGCGATTAGAAGCAGAATTGTATCGAATATCATTGTTGTCCGAGCTACCAGAAAAGATAGCTTTAAACATCTTTGAAAACCTGCCTCTTTATATCCGAAAGTCAGTACTGGGAGGGGTGTTCTTGTATATGCAGGATGAAGATGAAGTGTATGACCTGGCATATGATACCATCCGGGAATACAATCTGTTCAAACCTCATCTTGACGACTATACCGGAGAACGATTCATAGCCTGAATAAAAAAATGAGATTGGAAGAAATTCGAATCCGTTTACGTGAGATAGAGAATTCAATAGAGATAATAAAAGAGAATTTTCCTCCCGACTGTGAATATCAACAATTTTCAAATATGGGCATTGTAAAGGAGGGTATTTATAAGAGAGATTAGCTAATAACTCCCTTCCAACAAATGTGGGTTTACAAATACTTTATAAACTTGCGATCACCAAAGGGGGGTTTTAGCTATCCTCAAGAGATTGGAATATGCCATCAAGACGGCTTTTGATATCTGCGCCATCATAAACAGGGATTTACGTTTTGGAGTGCCTGAAGATGATGAAGACATCATAGAGAATCTGTGCTCAAAAGGAATTATTGATCAGAATTTTTCAGAAACGATGAAAAAATGAAGAGTTATCGAAATATTCTTGTCCATCGCAATGGGAAGATCGATGATGAAACAGGATACTATATTCTGAAAAACCACCTGGAAGATCTATACGTCTTTTGTGAACAAATAGAAACCTATATTGAAAAGGTGAAAAGATAATCAAAAAAAATTTATTTTTTCATTATCATTTCAAGATCTTCAAGGAGACTTTGAAGATCCTCTTCATGCTCAACTTCCTGAGTGATGATGGTGAGAATCATATTGTACGTAACCGGGTCTTTGCCCTCAACCATCTTCATCAGTTTGTCATACGTCTTAATAGCACACTGTTCCCCTTTGATATTCTGCTCAAGCACGGCCTTCACATAGGGATCAACCGGTGCATCATACCCGCAATTAGTCAGATTGTACCATTCCTTCGGCT
This sequence comes from Methanospirillum hungatei JF-1, assembly GCF_000013445.1. Classification (NCBI taxonomy): domain Archaea; kingdom Methanobacteriati; phylum Methanobacteriota; class Methanomicrobia; order Methanomicrobiales; family Methanospirillaceae; genus Methanospirillum; species Methanospirillum hungatei. Next base: position 153,494 of record NC_007796.1, on the reverse strand, counting down.
CAAGAACCGGGGTTCCTCCCAGTTGAACGATCCGGAGGGCTATCATATCAGCATGTGAGAGTTCTTCTGTTGCATGCTGGACCAGCTCGGCAATAACAGCATCCTTGGTTGGTCCTTTCACAACCTTTGAACCGACCCAGTACTGGTAATATGCAAGCCATTCATCAGCGAGTGCCTTGTTGAGGAGAGAGATCAACTCATCAACATCCATGCCGACAATTTTACGTCCTTGTGATCCCATAGATCTTCCCTGAATGGACTATTCTCATTAAGGCTATAAGTATCCATCGATTCAGAGTATCCATTCAATGATCAAGAGGGAGAACCGTGGAGAATCTGAATAAAAAGGACTTTTTAATTGTTCTTTTATTACTCCTTACCCTTCTCTATAGCCAGGTATCTGGAGATCGAATCGATAATTCCCTTTCTGTTTCCGGAGAAAAGCCAGCCATTACCTTTCCATCGACTGCACAGGCGATTGAGGAGGAAGTACATAGTGCACTCTCCCAGACTGACCAGGAAATTGCATCTCTTCTCTCTCTTCCTGCCTGTGAACGGAATGAAACAAATACAATACTCCGTCTTGAAGAGATTCTGACCAGACTTGATAACCGTCTTTTAAAATATCAGACCCTTGCCAGTTTGTATCCGGACCGGGATCTTCAGAACACAGCGTTCATGGCAGCAGAGAAACGGGATACATACATCAGGAACCTTTCATCACATGATGAACTGTACCGCTCCATATTAGATACAAAACCGGAGTCAGAGTATGGGAGATGGTTGTATGATCAGGAAATCCGGTTTTTCAGATGTGGTGGTGCCCTCAGATCTGAAGAAGAGAAAACACGATTATCATCTCTCTATCAGGAACTTGGATCCTTGCAGAACCAGTACATGATGCATATCAGGGAAAAACACCCTCTTACAGAAAATCTCAATATATTCACAAAAACTGCGATTCTTCGAAATTCTATCGCATCCCTTCTTGGGTATACAACCTGGACCGACCTGAAAGCAGATGAACAGGGATGGAGAATAAACGGGACAGACATTTCATCCATGCTCGATGAGATCACGCCCCTTGTGAAAGACCTGGTAAAACCGGTGGCGTCTGATCTTCTCCAAAGAAAGAGAACCAGAGATCCAATGGCAAAAGAAGTATTTGATTATGAGACGGATCTGCTCATCACCTCGCAACAGAGAAATGACTCCCCAAATACGAGAGATTTTTCATTACCACTCCATGTTACGATATCCCGAACCATCGCATTATTCTCCTGCCTGTTTGGTGTCAGAACTGAACTCGTGGCAGATGCCCGGGGGTACGCTCCAGATGTTCTCCTCTTCCGGGTTGCTGATGAAAAGACAAATGATACGAAAGGATGGTTCTATCTTGATCTGGAAGAAAGGCCAGGGAAAACCAAAGAGTGGATGACTGCACTCATAGCCGGAGATGGGGATGGAAGAGAAGATGAAGGGGGTCTTCCTGCACCAGTATTTATCGTGAGTGGCATTCTGGATCACAATACTGTTCGAAATGGACTCGAAAAAGAAGGATATTCCTTACTATTCCATGAACTGGGTCATCTCTATACCAGGATCCTTGCCAGTTCTGATCAAACATCTTCGGTGCCAACCATAATGCCCGTAGAACTGACCGAAGCTTTATCACATCTTTTTGAATATCTGGCATTTTCTCCGGAAATACTAAGCATCCTCATGGCTCCGGAATCCCCCCTGGAACCTCAGAACGGAGACAAAATTATGCAATATTCAATAATGTCCGATCCATATTCTCCAGAAAGACGGTTGAACCTGGGGAAAGACATGGCAATAGGCATTCTTGATTACCGGTTTACAAAATCCCCTGATTCCATTTCATTTGGAGAAGCATACGCAGAAATATATACAGAAATAACTGGAATACATAGTACTGACCATGGGGGTTATCTTCTTCAGTCCCCGCATTTGACTGGAGATACTGCAGGAATGTACTGGATATATCCTGTCGGTCAGCTCTACGCCATGATTCTGTTTTCAAAAGTAAGAGAATCCGGAATATTGAACCGGTCCACATGGGATGCTTTTATCCATCAGATCATTCTTCCGGCAGATCCCCAAAGCAGATCAGAGATCAGGCTCACTCATTTCCTCCATACAGATACGCCTGATTTTCATGATATAATAAACCATAATCACCAGAAGACTGCGGATACGAACTGGTCATATGTCCCAGGATGTATTGGGAGGATTCTGTCAGGGTAGCACGAGAGGGGGTGCAGACGGTTTCGGGCATATGAATTAACTGACCCCTTCATTTCCACTGGAGCGCGAAAGAATTTGCAGGAGATTAAGATTTTTAAATCCAATATGCACTTTTTCTGTGAATTTCAAACCGAATCGTTTATGGCAGGTTACCACTATTCCTGCGGGTGACACGATGGTGCGATACCTCCCCGCAGTTGACGGGGAGTATATCAATAAGATATATAGCAAAGAGATTTTCTAATTTAAACCATTATTATTTGATTTTTTACCGGCGCGTTTTTGGGTTTCATACAAAGGAGATGAGTATGCTTTTACACTAACTTCAAGTAAATACTCTCGCATAATTTTTATTAGATTTTAATGGCTAAAATTTTGATTAATTGAGATATTTGGAGAATTTAAGATTTTCAGTGATGATACATTAATACATAGACATCAGGTAGAACGAGATACATATATATAGAACCACATTACAACAATTATGGTGAACCTCTATGAACGATTCCGCAGATACCAATCTTGAGAAAAAATCAGAAATGAATCAGGAAGGAGAGGATGCCCTGATTCCGGAAGGATCACCCCCGGAAGAGGAGAAAAGTCCCCTTGAACTACTCCGGTCAGAGTATGATGACCTCAATGACAAATATTTGCGGCTTGCAGCTGACTTTGAAAATTTCAGAAAACGTTCCGTCCGGGATACAGAACAACGGATTGCTCAGTCTATCGGACAATTTGCCCGTGACATGCTTGAAGTGGCAGACAGTCTGGACCGTGCCTTAGAGGCAGAGGGCGGAGCACACGAAGGGCTTGCTCAGATACAGAAGCTGCTGATTCAGGTAATGAAGAGACAGGGAATCGAATCATTCGAGTCAGTCGGTGAAAAATTTGATCCAACCCGCCATGAAGCGATCGCGATGATCCCATCAGATGTTGATGAGGGAACTATCTGCGATCAGGTCTGCAAAGGATACTGCCTGCAGGACAAAGTGATCCGTCCTGCCCAGGTTGTTGTCTCGCAGGGTACAGCACCAGTCGAACAGAAGTAATCATTCATATATAGGAAATTCATTATGGCAAGCGAAAAAATTCTCGGTATCGATCTTGGAACAACGAACTCCTGTATGGCTATCATGGAGGGTGGAAAACCAGTCGTTATCCCCAATGCAGAAGGAGGCAGAACCACTCCGTCTGTTGTTGCATTCACAAAAGAGGGTGAGCGGCTTGTTGGAAGCCTTGCAAAACGTCAGGCGATCACCAATCACAAGAACACCGTCATATCTGTTAAACGTGATATGGGAACTTCCAAAAAGATCGAACTCAACGGGAAGAGCTTTACCCCTCAGGAGATCTCTGCAATGATTTTGCAGAAGATGAAAGCCGATGCAGAAGCATACCTTGGGGAAGAGATCAAAAAGGCAGTCATTACTGTCCCTGCATACTTTAACGATGCACAAAGACAGGCAACCAAGGATGCAGGAACGATTGCAGGGCTTGAAGTTCTTCGTATCATCAACGAGCCGACCGCATCGGCACTGGCATATGGTATTGACAAAGAAGATGATCACACCGTCCTCGTCTACGATCTTGGTGGTGGGACCTTCGATGTCTCTATCCTGACCCTTGGTGATGGTGTCTTTGAAGTAAAGGCAACTTCGGGAAATAACCATCTTGGTGGCGATGACTTTGACAAGCGAATCATCGATTACCTCGTTGCCGAATTCAAAAAGAAAGAGGGTATTGACCTTTCAAAAGATCCAATGGCAATGCAGCGTCTTCGTGATGCAGCAGAGAATGCCAAGATAGAACTCTCACAAAAACAGAAGACCAATGTCAACCTGCCCTACATCACCACCGATTCATCAGGGCCAAAATTCCTTGACATCGACCTGACCCGTGCCCAGTTTGAACAGCTCATCTCCGACCTTGTCGAGAGTACTATTGGACCGGTGAAGCAGGCACTCTCCGACTCAGGACTCAAGCCATCAGAGATTGACCGTGTCCTGCTTGTCGGTGGTTCAACCCGTGTTCCAATTGTCCAGCAGAAAGTCAAGGAACTTCTTGGAAAGGAACCGGATAAAGGCATCAATCCTGATGAGTGTGTTGCAGTGGGTGCTGCAATTCAGGGAGGCGTACTTGCCGGTGAAACGAGTGACATCGTACTCCTTGATGTTACTCCGCTGACCTTGTCCATTGAGACACTTGGTGGCATTGCAACCCCAATCATCGACAGAAACACAACAATCCCGACCAAAAAGAGTCAGATATTCTCAACTGCAGCAGATAATCAGACATCTGTTGAGATCCATGTCGTGCAGGGAGAACGAAAACTTGCAAATGACAACTTTACCCTGGGACGGTTCATGTTGACCGGTATCCCTCCGGCACCTCGTGGTATCCCGCAGATCGAAGTCACCTTTGACATTGATGCCAATGGTATCATCCATGTCACGGCAAAAGATCTTGGAACCGGGAATGAACAGGCGATCACCATCAAAGGCAGTAAGAAACTCTCTGATGATGAGATCAAGCGTATGGTCGATGATGCCAAGAAGTTTGAAGAGGAAGACAACAAGAAGAAAGAAGAGATTGAGATCCGCAATAACGCAGATATGGCTGTCTTCTCTGCAGAAAAGCTTCTGAAAGAGAGTGAAGATAAGATCGAAGAGGAAGACAAGACAAACATCCAGGACCAGATCGCAAAGATGAAGACTGCTCTTGAAGGAACAGATTCTGACGCCATTAAAAAACAGATGGAAGAACTGACCGAGGCAGTCTTTAAAGTTACCACCAAGATATATCAGAAAGTCCAGGCAGAGCAGGCAGCACAGAAAGGAGAGGGCAGCTCCTCCTCTGCTTCTGATGACAATGTCGTGGATGCAGACTTCACTGAAAAGAAGGAGTGAGTATAAAAAATGGCTGCGGGAGATTACTACGATATCCTTGGCGTGTCCCGCAATGCCGATGATACCGAGATTAAAAAGGCATACCGGGGCCTGGCCCGAAAATATCATCCGGATGTGAATAAAGATCCGGGAGCAGAGGACAAATTCAAAGAAATTAACGAGGCATACAGTGTCCTGTCCGATGCACAGAAGCGACAGCAGTATGACCGGATGGGACATGAAGCCTTTACCAACGCCTCAAAAGGATCGTATGGCGGTGGAGGATATGGCGGAGGATTCAACGCCGACTTCTCCGGTTTTGGTGATATCTTTGACTTTGCAGGGGATATTTTCGGGGGATTCGGACGTCAGCGGGGCCCAAGACGGGGAGACGATCTTCTCATGCGGATCGAAGTCTCCCTTCGGGATGCTGTATTTGGTGCAGACCGTGAGATAGAGGTCATGCATGCTGAATCCTGTACAACCTGTGACGGTACAGGTTCAGAGACGAAAAAGACAAAGAATTGTCCAAAATGCGGAGGAACTGGACAGATCCGGCAGGCAACCCAGACCCCGTTCGGAAATTTTGTCAGACAATCCACCTGTGATTTCTGTCATGGCAAGGGGAAGGTTGCAGAAAAACCATGTTCCAAATGTAAAGGGTCCGGACATGAGAAAGTCAGAAGAAAGGTTTCAGTCCATATCCCCCCCGGAGTAGATACCGGCATGCGTCTCCGTCTTGAGGGATATGGAGAGGCCGGGGATCATGGAGCACCAAATGGTGACCTGTATATTGAAATACATGTCAAACCAGAGCCCCGGTTCCATCGTGATGGCGATACCCTCCTGACGAAGATTCAGATAACCCCGGCTCAGGCAGTGCTTGGAACCACTGTTGAGGTTACCACCATAGACCGCAGACATCTGGAGGTTAAGGTCCCTGCAGGAACTCAGGGAGGCAAAAAACTTCGGATATCAGGAGAGGGAGTCAGAAAAAGGGGCAGACCTGGAGATCTTCTGGTTGAGGTCGAAGTCACCATCCCAAAACATGTAAGCGGAGAACTAAAGGAACTCTACGAAAAGATCCTCGAACTTGAAGGTAAAAAAAACCCGGGAGGATCCGGAAATGAAAAGAAAGGGTTCTTCGAATCTATTCTAGGGGGATAACCCCTCCCCTCATTCTCTCCTCACCTATCACAACGCTTAAACGTTTCTGCAGAAAAAGTACAAAGTACATGGCGCGGATCCTCCTTGTTGATGATGCAGGATACATGAGGCGGCTTGTTGGTATCATGGCCACAAAAGGAGGGCATGAGATCGTCGGCGAGGCTGAAACAGGTCAGATTGCCATAGATCTCTACGAAAAGGTAAAACCTGATCTGGTGATTCTTGATATTCTGATGCCTGATATGAACGGTCTTGAAGCTTTAAAGAAGATCAGGGAGATTGATCCTGATGCCCGCGTTCTTATGTGCACAGCCTCTGAGCAGTCCTCTCATGTACAGGAGGCACTCTCACTTGGTGCCAAGGGATATATTGTAAAACCCTTTACTAAAGAAGTCATCCTCTCTACCATAGAAAATGCATTTGCCGCCTGATTTTTTTCAATATTCCATAGGAGCATGAGTGAAACTCATCCTTGAATTATCCGGGGAGCACCCGGCAATCCCCGTAGAAGAAGTAAAAGCAATTCTTCCGGTCTTCGAACAGAATACCCAGGTACTGATTGCTGAGGCACCATCCATAGAAATCATAAACCGGTTTGCCTATACTCACGCGGCAATGACCTATATCGGGACATGTCCGGCAGATAAAGAGTCTTTTATACAGATGTTGGAGGACCTCGATATCACATCACCCGAACCCTTCTGCGGCAGAGTCAAAAAGATGGCAGACCATGGTATGGACGCATCATCCGGAGAACTTGAACGACTGATCGGCTACCATGTGAAAGGGCGGGTATCAGTCTCATCACCGGAAAGAGTCTTCAGAGTAGTTATTGCAGGAGGAAGATGCTACTTCGGAGAACTCACCTGGGAGCTTGACCGGTCCCCGTATCATACCAGAAAACCGGGAAACCGCCCATTCTTTCACCCGGGTGTCATGATGCCGCGGATGATCCGGGCACTCATTAATATGTCTGGAGCCCTGCCCGGTGAATGGATACTTGACCCGTTCTGTGGGACAGGGGGGACATTAATTGAAGCGTCACTTATCGGATGCAATGCAGCAGGAACTGATGCTGACCGTGAGATGATTGCAGGAAGCAGAAAAAACCTCTCCGCTGCAATGGCCGGAGTTGCTGATGCCCGACACCTCCCGTTCCCTGATAACTCCATCGATCACGTGGTATCAGATCTTCCGTACGGCCAGTCGGTTACCATTATTGGAAACGGGCTCAATGATCTCTATCATCAGGCACTCACTGAGATAAAGCGGGTGGTGAAGAAGGGCAACCATTCTGTTCTGGTCACCCATCAGGACATCAGACCGCTGGCTCATCAGCATTGTGAGATCATCGGATATTTCGAACAACGCGTACATAAAAGTCTTACCCGCCGGATACTTGTCATCAGGTGATCGGGAGGGTATGCAATATCGGAGCAGAAAAACACAGAGAAGGTTATCATGGCGTTCACATTCTTCTTTCGCGATGCCCAGACGTTAAATCTTGCAATTGATCATTTTCTGCCCTTTGTGCAAAGCAGACGGACCATAACCATCTGGAGCGCCGGATGTGCCATGGGTCAGGAACCCTATACCTTTGCCATCCTTCTGCGGGAGCGGATGGGGCCACATCTCTTCAGGAATGTGAAGATTTACGCAACCGATATAGACACGTATAACCAGTACGTGCAGATAATCGGGACCGGACGATATCCTGAAAAGGACCTCCAGCGTATCCCTCCCGAGATTTTTCAGGCATACTTCAGAACAGATCCTACAGATCCCGGCTATGTCTATATATCCGATGAAATCCGCAATGCGGTTGAGTTTAAAAAACACGATCTCCTGACCTTTGAACCCATCAGAACCGGCATCCACATGATCATCTGTAAAAATGTTCTGCTCCATTTCTCTGCTGAAGAGCGACTAAAGGTCTGGAAGATGTTCTACAATGCCCTTGAACAGGGGGGTTTTATGCTTCATGAGCACACACAGAAACTTCCAGATGAACTGAACGGGCTCTTTGATCAGATTGTCATGAACGCACAGATATTCAGGAAAAAAGAGATCTATGCTGGTACGAAACCTGACGGAACAGAGTGAGTATTACACATCCAATGTCTGGCATATCTGCGGGACATATCATGCATTATCAGACCTGAATACGCTCATCGACGTCGGACGGGACCCGACAATCCTTGAATCACTTGAAAGTATCAGGTGCGGTCTTGGGAAACGTCCCGTCGACCAGGTTGTCCTGACCCATTCACATTTTGATCACGCCGGCATGTTGCCAAAAATCAGAGAAAAATACAGCCCGCAGGTATATGCTCACCCACTCAGCAGAAATGACAATATCACGCCACTTGCTGACCGGCAGAAGATTCAGATCGGGGAGCAAACCTGTATTGCAGTCTATGCACCAGGTCACAGTGACGACTCAGTATGTATTCTCTGCGAAGAGGAACAACTGCTCTTTTCCGGAGATGTGCCTATGAGGATTTACTCGCATGACGGAGAGTTTACATCGCAATTTCTGGACGCATATGAACTCTTTGTATCAGCTGAAGTAAAGACCATATACCCCGGACATGGAGATCAGATAACCTACAGAGTCCCCCATCTGATGGAAGAGTCACTCCGGAACATTCGCCACAGCAGGATTGTGTAAGAGATGGAGATTTTCAATCTTACCGAGAAGAGTGCTGTGTACACATCCAATGTATGGCTGTGCTGTTGTGACGGAGCGGCTTATGGCGGGGTGCTCATCGACACCGGATGTGATCCGGCAATCCTCGAATTCCTGCGTGAGAGAAAAAAAGAGATTGGCAAAAGCCCGGTGAGCAAAATACTACTCACCCATAATCATTACGATCACGCACGTCTGATAAAAGAGATTAAAGAAGAGTTTCAGGCGGTAGTGTACGCATCATCACCTTATACAACCGGAATAGACCAGATTCTGACCGACGGTGATGTTATCAGCTGTGGCCGCTATCATTTTGAAATTGTTTCAATTCCAGGCCATACATCTGATTCAGTCTGCATTTACTGCCCTGAAGAAGAAATTCTCTTCTCCGGTGATACTCCGGTGATGATCTGGGGTACTGATAACACGTATGAAAAAACATTTGTTCACGGATTTGAAGAACTGGCAAAGAAAAAATTTCATATTATCTATCCAGGACATGGAGAGATAATTGAGACAGGTGTTGTCGATCTCATCAGGCAGTCACTTACAAACATACATAATAGCAGGATTATTGGGTTAAATCCCCGAAAAGAGAAATATGAAGCTGAAGACAGATTCTGATATCTCCCGATCTTCTGATATCTCATAAATTCCGGCAGTCTTTTTTTTGTGTTATATGTCATACATGTATTGACATATTGAAGATATGATATCATGATATCCCGAATTATGCATGGTTTAGCAAAAATCACCATTCCATTTTCAAGATTATGAAGACATTAATACTTGGCGGCGGGCTGTGTGGATTAACACTGGCACGCATTCTTACATTACAAGGAAAGGACGTTACCGTTCTGGAGCAGGAGATACGTCCAGGAGGATTGTGCAGATCCCAAAAAACAAAAGGCTTTACCTTTGATACCGGAGGATCGCATATTATCTTTTCAAGGGATATCGAGGTTTTATCGTTTATTCACGATGTACTTGGTGAAAACAGGGCTGAAAGGGTTCGAAATACCAAAATCCTCTATAAGGGAAGATATGTCAAATACCCCTTTGAAAATGCACTCTCGGAGCTTCCAAAAGAAGACTGTTACACCTGCCTGCATGAGTATATAAAAGCCCTCATCGCTTCGGAGAAAGGTGAATATAACAGCCCGCAAAACTTCCAGGAGTGGATAGTTCAGACCTTCGGGAGAGGTATTGCCGATGCATATCTGATCCCCTACAACACAAAAATCTGGAACTATCCCCCGCATCTCATGTCGGCGCACTGGATGGAGGGAAGAGTTCCCCGACCACCTGTTGAGGATATCATCAAGTCTGCAGTCGGAATAGAGACCGAAGGCTATACCCATCAGGCAGTATTCTCATACCCGGTGACTGGCGGGATTGAAGCGCTGATTCATGCCATTGCGGCCCCTATCAAAGAAAACATTCTCACCGGATTTCAGGTCAGCTCAATATCAGGACAGGAGGGTCAGTATGTGGTTTCTGATGGAACACGTACTCTGTCAGCCGACCAGATAATCAGCACCATTCCCCTTCAAAATCTCATCCCATGTCTTGATACTATTCCCGATGAGGTGAGAAAAGCAGTCGCTGACCTGAAATATAACTCGGTTATGGCAATCGGGATCGGAATACAAGGGACTGTTCCCCCCTTTTCATGGGCATATATTCCGGATGCCGGTGCCTCTCTTGCGAACCGGATCTCATTTCCCTCCAACTTTTCAGATACCACCGCCCCTGATGGGTGTTCATCAATCCTTGCCGAGATCACCTACAACGAAGGTGATGAGATATCCCGCATGACTGATGCAGAAGTTACGGATCATATCATCTCATCACTCTCTTCTCTCGGTCTTTTCACGATGGATAGGGTCATTGCCACACAAATAACACGGAATAAATTTGCATATGTGGTGTATGATCTTGATTATATCAGAAATATCACCACAATCAGGGAATATTTCAAAAACCGGGGCATCCCCCTGGTCGGTCGGTTTTCACAGTTTGAGTATCTGAATATGGACGGTATCATCCGTTCAGTTCTAAATTTTGTACATGGACAGACATGAAGATCAATTTTGTCGTGGAAGACATGTTTGTCTTCAAGTATATCGGATGCGCAACCGTTGCACGAACCATTTACCGTGGTCTGAAAAAGCAGAACGGTATCGATCTGACCTGGGAGCGGTACAAATTTCATGCAGATATCTCACATTACCACACGTTCGGACCGATTGCCCTCCTCAACCGCCGGCTGGCATCAGGTAAGAAGATCCTGACTGCTCATTCAACTCCCCGGGTAAATATCGGGAACCTGGCCCTTACCAGGACGATTAATAAAAGATACCCTGACATTTACCGAAAATTTGATCATATCATCACCATCTCCGAGGCCTGTGAAAAGGAGGTGCAGGAGATGGTCCCCGATGTTCCTGTCACGAGAATACCAAACGGAATAGACCGGGATTACTTCTCCCCATCACCTGATAAGCGGGAGGCATTCAGGGATATGTGGGGGATTACACCCGAAGAACAGGTTGTCCTGACGGTGGCCCAGGTAAGTCCGAGAAAGGGGATCTATGATTTTATGAAACTTGCATCAAAGAATCCGGATACACGCTTTATCTGGGTCGGGGGATTTCCATACGGGCTGTTATCCAAAGATTATTTCAAAATAAAAATGATGATGCAACGAAAACCGAAAAATGTCCTTTTCACTGGTTTTGTCCGTGATATTGCAGAGGCATATTGTGCAGCAGATGTCTTTATGATGCCAACCTATGCCGAAACATTCGGGCTTGCCGTGCTTGAAGCGCAGTCCTGTGGTCTCCCGGTCATTGCACGTGATATCCCTGAATTCCATGAGGTTTACCAGGACTCGGTACGTTATTTCAGAACACCTGATGATGCTCATGCAGAACTGTCAGATGAGAAAACGTTGCATGCCTGTGCAGCACGGGCACGAGAATACTCAGCAAAGTATGATATTAAGCAGGTCTGCAGAGACCATCTCTCCCTGTACGAAGAACTGGTAACATCATGATATCCATAGTAATTCCCTCATTTAATGAAGAAGAACGTATAGAACGGTGCCTCGTATCCCTGGTACAGCAGGATTTTCCCCGGGAGGAGTATGAGATCATCGTGGTTGACGGTGGATCAAAAGATAAGACCCGCGAAATTGCTGAAAAATATGCAGATCTTGTTTTCATCCAGACCAGCCCGAAAGTGGGAGGGGCGAGAAATGACGGGGCTTTACGCGCCAGGGGAGAGATAATCGCAACAACTGACGCTGACACGATCCTTCCGCCTGACTGGCTGAGCAGGATAAGACAGGATTTTCTTGACCCGGAAGTTGTCATGCTCTACGGACCAGTAAAACCGATTGAGGCGACGATAAAAAACCGGTTTTATCTCTTTCTTGCCAATAGCTTTGCTCATATCGGATACCTCACCGGGACAATACTCTTCACTCTGGGATGTAACAGTGTATTCAGAGCAGAACCGTTTAAAAAGGCCGGTATGTACCGGGTTTCAGATGCCGGCGATGACCTTGAGATCGCCCACCGGATGAGAAGAATTGGAAAGGTGAAATTTGATCGGAAACTGTTCGTGAGTTTTTCGATGCGGAGGTACGATCAGTTTGGTGCTCTTAAGTCAATTTACGAGTGGTTTTATATCGTCTTTCATGGTGGAGATGCTGAAAAATACCAATATACCAAACGGGAATACCGGTGAATGAGATATAAAACAAGAGTTAATAAACAGGCATAAACAACTGATAATTACAGGTCCACGATAATATATTGCACTCCTGGCAGGCACCTTATGTTTGATACAAGAAAAAGTCCCCTGACGGAGATACTCATCGTTGAAGATGATGATATCATAGCAACCCTTATCGAGAGATTTCTTCTTCAACGTGAGTATGTCGTGTGTGCCAAGGTTGCCACCGGAGAGGATGCCCTCTATAAAGCAGCTGAACATCTTCCTGATCTCGTCCTCATGGATATCAACCTTGCAGGAAAGATAGATGGAATCACGGCAACCAAGTTCATCACAGCCATTTTTCACATACCGGTAATCTTTCTGTCTGGTCAGGATGATGAAACCACCCTTGAGCGGGCGACCATGGCTGAACCGGCCAGTTTTATCATCAAGCCATTCAATGCAAAAGACCTCTACTCCAATATTGAGATTGCTCTGCACAATGATCGAATCCTGAAGAGGTCCAAAGATTACAAAGGAGGGAAGATCCGACGGATTGCACGTGCAGCCCTGTCAGAGCTGGATGCATATTTCATCCTTGATAAACGAGGGAGAATTGTATTTATCAATCCTTATGGGGAACACCTGTTAAATGTGCACAGGAATGATATAATCTTAAAGCCAATCGGTAAATACCTCACCTTTTACGATACCAGGCAGAATACCGTATTTACCGATACCTTTCAGGATGTCATCCGGGAAAGCCTGGTCCTTGGCGTGAGGCAGCATATTGCTGTGAAGATGAGTGATAATTCATTCAGGCATGTCGTCATCCAGTCAACTTCTATCAGGGATTCTGAAAATGAGACCATCGGAATGATTGTCAGGATGCATATGAAGACCAAAAGTGAGATATGAATACCTTCATTAGTGATGAGCTATAACATATACAGGCACTTCTGGTCCCGGTAGGGTAGTGGATATCCTAGAAGCCTGCGGAGCTTTTGACCTGGGTTCAAGTCCCAGCCGGGACGTCAGAGCGATTAATTCGCTTCTTTCTTATATGAGTTTTTAAATTTTCACTTATTATAATCTTTTACAGTGCAGATTTTTTCGTTTTTGGAATGATAAATGTTCCTTCTCGATACAAATATCTGACTTGAACGCCTTCTTGACAGACGCCATTCTCATGTTGTAGGGAAAATGTTAGATGAAACACCTACGAATGAACTCAGTCTGACAGATTTTTCATTATACACTATTGGACTTATCCTCTGCAGTATGAAAAAAGAAGAGATGTATGATGTTTTTGTAGATGACATTCTCATCAATGCTCACTTCAAATTATGGCTCAATGGAATTTGGATTTTCATGATGCTTATCAGATGGCAATTTGTGAAACATATAATTGTACATTGGTACGTTATGACCACGACTTTGATAGAACTCAAATTGGACGGACAATGCCTGAATAGATCAGGTATCAGGAGTAATCAAATAAGAAAAAATTATTTTTTCTGTTTTTTCCGGACCAGACGTGCCTGCAGACCATAATACATGGAATACCCGATAGCATCAGTCTGATCAATAGTTGTTGAATCAAATGAAGCGACATCGATTGAGTAGAACGAATCAGGAGAGGAACGACCAAGCACGGTCACTGACCCCTTGAATAACCGGACATCAACCGTCCCGTTTACCCGCTTCTGGGTGGTGTCAATAAAGGCATTCAGGGCATCCCAGAGCGGTTCATAAATCAGACCATAATAGGCAAGCTGAGCCCACTTGGCATCAACACTCTGCTTGAATGCATACTCTTCACGGGTGAGGACAAGCCGCTCCAAATCTGCATGTGCAGTCAGCAGAACATTGGCAGCCGGGTGTTCATATATCTCACGTGCCTTGATACCAAGCACACGGTTCTCCATCATATCATTCCGGCCGATACCATGACCTCCTGCAATCTGTCCTACCGTGCGGATAAGGTCTGCCCCTTTCATCCTTTTTCCGTCAAGAGCTACCGGGATACCTGCTTCAAATGTAATTGAAAGGACCTGTGGCTCATCTGGTGCTTTCAGCGGTGAGACCGTCCATGCATAAATCTCCTCCGGCGGATGAAATGCCGGATCCTCAAGCTTCCCACCCTCAATGGAGCGGCTCCAGAGATTCTCATCAACAGACCAGGGTTTCTCCTTGTCAACAGGAACCGGTATTCCATGCTTCTCTGCATATCCAATCTCCCACTCACGGGTCATGTTACGTTCCCGGATTGGAGCAATAACTTCAAGATCTGCTGCACGGAAGACAACATCAAATCTCAGCTGATCATTCCCCTTCCCGGTACATCCATGTGCAACCGCAGTAGCGTCTTCCTTTTTTGCTATCTCAACCACTGCTTCGGCAATCACCGGACGGGCAAGGGAGGTTCCCATCGGGTACCCTTCATAGAGACCATTTGCCTTGATTGAAGGCATCAGGCACCGGTCAACAAACTGATCGATCAGATCCAGGGTATAGTGTTTGTCTGCAAATCTCTTCCCCTTCTCTTCGGCTATGGATATCTCCTCTTTCCGCTGACCGACATCAGCGGCTACCGTAACAACCCGGTCATACCCGTACTCTTCTTTTAAAAGAGGAATGCAGATTGACGTATCAAGACCGCCGGAATATGCAAGTACTACTGTTCCTTTTCCCATGAAATTTCACCGGTTTATCTCCTACATATGAGTGTCGGAAGAAGAAAAAACCGCACGTAAAAAAAGTTTGTATAGAGTATTCAGCGACCGATATAATGCTGTAGTGGTTCAATTGTCAGGTTCTCTTCCCTGACTGAATTGATAGCTTCCGCAGCTGCGACTGCCGCCTGCAAAGTGGTGATATAGGGTGTCCCATAATCTACAGCGACCCGCATTATCTGCTGATGATCATGGCGTGACTGCTTGTCAGCGAAATTATTGATGATAAGGCTGATCTCTCCGGCTCTTAGCATATCAAGTACATTCGGAGACCCTTCGGCAATCTTTCTGACAAGGTTTGCCGTAATACCCCTTTCTGCAAAGAATTCAACAGTCCCCGATGTTGCATAAATAGAGAGACCATTTTCAGTAAACGTCTTTGCAACCTGAAGTATCTGATCCTTAAGGTCATCAGTTACAGATATGAAGACGTTTCCTGATTTCGGGAGCCGGTTATGAGCGGCAATACTGGCCTTGTAATATGCCCGGCCAAAGTCATAATCGATCCCCATGACCTCTCCGGTGGATTTCATCTCAGGCCCAAGGACCGTATCAACACCGGGGAGTTTGTTGAAGGGAAGCAGAACTTCCTTCACGGCAACATGGGAGACCTCAATCTCCTTGTATGGCATATCAGCAAGTCGTTCACCCATCATCACACGCGCAGCTATCTTTGCCAGTGGTATTCCTACTGACTTTGCCACAAAAGGAACGGTCCGACTGGCACGAGGGTTTGCTTCAAGAACATATACCGTGCTTCCCTGCACTGCAAACTGAATATTTACAAGACCGACAACTCCAAGGCCAAGAGCAATCTTTCTGGTATAATCACGGACATCAGCCAGAATTTCAGGAGACAGGGACTGCGGAGGGATGACACAGGCTGAATCTCCGGAATGAACCCCGGCGGTCTCAATATGCTCCATGATTCCCCCGATGATAACATCAGTCCCGTCACAGACCGCATCAACATCAAGCTCAATGGCATTCTGTAAAAAACGGTCGATAAGAACCGGATGACTTTTCGAGACGCGAACTGCTTCACGCATATAGGTTGCAAGTTCCGTATCATCA
Organism: Methanospirillum hungatei JF-1; assembly: GCF_000013445.1. Classification (NCBI taxonomy): domain Archaea; kingdom Methanobacteriati; phylum Methanobacteriota; class Methanomicrobia; order Methanomicrobiales; family Methanospirillaceae; genus Methanospirillum; species Methanospirillum hungatei. The sequence goes on along the minus strand of NC_007796.1, from coordinate 136,953 downwards.
TGCACGATCTCCATCGCCCGGCCACCAAGGACATAGGACGGACGGACAAGAACCGGATAGCCGATTCGTTCCGCTGTTGCATATGCCTCCTGCTCACTATACGCAGATCCGTTTGGAGGAGTTGGAATGGAGAGTGAATCAAGCAGTACACTAAACCGGTCACGATCCTCGGCCATATCCATGGCATCAGGAGTTGTTCCAAGAATCCTGGTTTTCAGGTTTAACCGATCTATCTCATTCTTTAAGGGGACTGCCAGATTAACTGCGTTTTGACCACCAAACTGAACCATGACCCCGTAATAATCATCTTTTTGAAGGATATGTGAGACATCCTCCAGCGTCATTGGCTCAAAAAACAGCCGGTCAGAGGTATCGAAATCGGTTGACACCGTCTCAGGATTGTTATTGACAACATGAACCTCATAACCATCTTCCCTGAGAGCGGTAACCGCATGTACTGTGCAGTAATCAAACTCAATACCCTGCCCAATTCGGATAGGCCCTGAACCCAGAATCATGACCTTTTTCCGGTCAGAATGGGTTACTTCACAGACCTTATCCCCATAGGTTGAATAGAAATACGGTGTCTGTGCAGGAAATTCAGCAGCACAGGTATCTACCATTTTGTATACCGGAAGACCAACTTTTGATTCGACTTCAGAAACATCCTTTCCGGAATATTGAGCAATTTCAAGGTCAGAAAACCCAAATTCTTTTGCCTTGAGAATGGTTGCATCATCAGGGTGTGCAGTCAGGGCTTTCTCCATCTCAACAATATTCTGAATTTTTTCAAGCCAGAAGGGAGTTATCCTGGTTATCTCTGCGATCTCATTCAGGGTCATCCCCTGGCGAAGAGCGTCAAACAGGGCACCAAACCGCTCATCTGTCGGCCGTGAAAGGATCATTTTCAGTTCCGACAGGACTGTGTGATGTTCAACATCGGTATCAAGTGAGCGGAGTGCTTTGAGGAAGGCTTCTTCAACACACCGGCCGATTGCCATCACTTCACCTGTCGACTTCATTGCGGTTGTAAGAGTCCGGTCAGCAGTCTTAAACTTGTCAAAAGGCCACCGGGGGACTTTAACGACGACATAATCGATCGAAGGCTCAAATGAGGCAGGCGTCTTTCCGGTGACAGTATTTAAGATCTCATCAAGCCGGAGGCCGATTGCAATTTTTGATGCTACCCGTGCAATCGGATACCCGGTCGCTTTTGAAGCAAGAGCAGATGAACGGGAAACCCGTGGATTAACCTCGATGACACGGTACTCATCATCTCCCTTAAAGGCAAACTGGATGTTACAGCCACCCTGAACATCAAGCGCTCGGATGATCTTGAGAGCAGCATTTCTCAGGAGATGGAATTCGTCATCGCGGAGGGTGAGTATCGGTGCAACGACCACGCTCTCTCCGGTATGAACACCCATGGGATCAACATTTTCCATCCCACAGATGGTAATACAGGTATCATTCGCATCACGCATGACCTCAAACTCGATCTCCTTCCATCCGGCAACACTCTCTTCAATGAGAACCTGATGGATACGGGATTTTCCAAGACCCAGCTCAACTATCCGGCGGAGTTCATCTAGATTGTAGGCAATTCCGCCACCAGCTCCTCCAAGCGTATAAGCCGGACGGATGATTGCCGGAAAACCGACAACAGATGCTGCATGCTCCAGTTGATCCAGGGAACTGACAATGACAGAACGAGGGACTGGTTCACCGATCCGGTTCATGAGGTCACGGAATTTCTCCCGGTCTTCTCCTTCATAGATTGCTTTCAGAGGTGTTCCAAGGATCTTAACCCCTTCAAGAGCACCCATCTCAGCAAGTTCTGCCGTCAAGTTCAGACCGGTCTGACCCCCCATTCCGGAAAGAATCCCATCGGGCTTCTCTTTTTTAATGATCTTGGCAATGATATCTGCCTGTAATGGCTCGACATAGGTAACATCAGCCATGTCGGGATCTGTCTGAATAGTGGCAGGGTTTGAGTTCACCAGTACAACCGAAACTCCTTCTTCGCGAAGAGCGCGACACGCTTGTGACCCTGAAAAGTCAAATTCTGCTGCCTGGCCAATCTGAATCGGCCCTGACCCGATGAGAAGGACCTTTTTAATGGATGGATCCCGTGGCATCAGACCATCCTCCGAAACATGGTATCAAAATATTTTTCTTCAGTATCATGCGGTCCTGCATGCGCTTCCGGATGAAACTGAACGCAATAGATACCAAGTGAGGGATCCTCAAAACCTTCAAGAGTCCCGTCATTGCAGTTTACATAGGTAATTCTGCATCCTTCCGGAAGGGTATCGCCGTCAACAACAAATCCGTGATTCTGGGATGTAATGGAAATACTCCCATCAATGCATCTGACCGGCTGGTTTGCACCCCGGTGTCCGAACTTCATCTTTTTGCAGTCTGCACCAAGAGCGAGACCACATACCTGATTCCCCATACAAATACCAAAGACAGGCATCTGGCCAATCAGTTCGCGGACCGTTGCAATGGTCATCTGTGCCTGTTTAGGATCGCCCGGACCATTACTGATGAAGAGCCCATCCGGACGACAGGCAAGAATCTCATCAGCTTTTGCATCATGAGGAAAGACATAGAGGTCGCCGCCACGCGATGAGAGAGATTTAAGCATGTTTGTCTTGATTCCAAGATCCAGAACAGCAACTTTGGGTCCGGTACCAGGATTATGCCATGGTTTTTTACAACTGACATCAGGAATGAGGGATTGTGCGGTGATATCCGGGGTTTTCCGTGCCATCTCAACCGCTGCCTTCCAATCATCACTCCCGGTGATAAGAGCAGCACGAACGGTTCCCTGTTCACGAATGCTAATCGTAAGATGGCGGGTATCAATCCCGGATATCCCAAGAAGACCCTGTTCTTCAAAAAAAGAGTGGAGAGGAGGTGATTGCGCGGGTTTCCGGCAGAGTTCGTGGATAACGCACCCCCCTGCCCAGACACGCGGATTTTGAAAGTTTTCTGGATCAACGCCGTAATTTCCAATTAACGGATAGGTGAAAAGAAGAATCTGACCATGATAACTCGGATCAGTGAGAGCTTCCATGTATCCGGTCATCTGGGTTGTAAACACGAGTTCGCCTCCTGTTTCACCCTCAACTCCAAAGCCCTCTCCGAAGAAATATCGTCCATTCTCGAGTCCGAGCACTGCCTTCATGGTGAATATCCCATATGTGTTAGCCTGATAAGATTATAAGGTACAACCGGATAGGACCATCAAGCTCTATCTACGTAATTCAGACACACGGACTGAAGACCTGTGCTGACACAATTTTTGACTGTTTTTTGATACCTGTACAGACGGATTGTTTTTATGGTCAATCACAGCTCATGGATATAGAATGATGGTCCCGCGGAGAGTCTTCTTCACCGGAGGGGTTGGAGTTCATAAAGACCGGCTGGCATCCTTCGAAGCCGCACTGCGATCAGCAGGTATTGAGATGTTTAACATTGTCAATGTCTCAAGTATTTTTCCTCCAAATTGCATCGAGATATCACGGGAGGAAGGCCTGAGCATGTTAAAACCTGGAGAGATCGTGTATACGGTAATGGCCAGGAATGACACCAATGAACCAAACCGCCTGATGAGTGCTGCGATAGGTCTTGCTGTTCCTGAGGAGAAAAACCACTACGGCTATCTTTCAGAACATCATTCCTATGGGGAGACCCAGCTCCAGGCAGGAGAGTATGCGGAGGATCTTGCAGCAACCATGCTTGCAACCACCCTTGGTATTGAATTTGATCCTGACACCGCATGGCAGGAGCGGGAGCAGATTTACAAGGCAAGTGGCAAGATAATCAAAACATCACATATATGCACATCAGAAAAAGGTGACCCGGACGGCCGGTGGACAACCGTTCTTGCTGCAGCTGTATTTGTCATGTAAATGCTGCATTGGAAAGGACCATTGAGCAATGTATATAATCTATACACAGAATAATTCTACTATCAGCCTGTATACCCGGTAATTTTTCCGGGGAATTTTCACATACTCATTGATTGCTATGGATGCCGCATTACGCCGGGAGGTCAGAAATCTACTCCGTATGGGTGAATCAGCCCTTGAAAGGAAGGACTATGATCAGGCATCATTTTTATTCAGGAAAGCCTTCACACAGGACCCGGATAATGTTGCTGCGATAATAAATCTCGGGTATACCTATGTAAAAATGGGAAGGTTTTCCCATGCGAGAAAGTGTTTCACGACAGCACTTGATATTGACCCAGAGAACCCGGTCGCACGCAAAAACCTCACACTCCTGATGCGTCCCGGAGTGAAAACCGATCAATACCGTCCGAAATACCGGTCCAGGCCTGAAGAGGAGATTTATATCAGGTACATGCAATGGGGGAATCTCCTCATGGACCAGAAAAACTACTATGCGGCGATCCAGTATTTTGAATCCGCCAGCGCCATTCACCCGGATTTTATTGAACCGTTTATTAAAATTGGTCTTTCATACGAGGAACTGGGAGAATACTCTCTTGCGTGCAGAGCATTTGAAGAGGCCCTCGGAATTTATGCGGCTGATCCGGTGGCAAAAGAGCATCTGGAGCGATGCCAGTCCTTTGAAGGCCAGCCTAAACGGGAAACCGCATCCCCATCTGATAAAACTCCTTCTGAACCGGTAAGAACTGCACATGCACTGACTGATGATGAGTTATATGAAGAATCACCCGTACCAGAGGAAAAGACTCCGGGGGTAAAACCATCTGAACCTCAAAAACCCCAGACTGAAGCAGATATTGTTATGTCCATCCTCGCCCAGTACTCTTCTGACCAGGAACCTTCATCAGAAGAGAGCAGCGAACCAGAGAAAAAACCATCAAAGCCGGTACCGGAACCCGGAATATCTGCTGATGATCCGGTCATGAGCATCCTCATGCAATACAAGGATGAGATCCCTGAAGATGGAACCGCTGATACTGAACAGAACCCGGCTGAGGAACAAATTCCCCGGACTGGGGCAGCACCGCTAACCAATACTATGAAAGATAAATCAATCAAAGATTTCCGGGTAGATCTGAATGATAATCAAAAAGATGCGCTCAGGGAACTAGGGAATATTGGTGCTTCTCATGCAGCAACCACGCTCTCCACGATGCTGAACACCCCCATAATGCTGAATGTTCCGGAGATAAGTATCGTAGACCTTCATGCCATTAATGAGCAGATTGAACAGGGCCTTTCTGCCATGGTCGTCTTTACCATGGAAGGTCAGATGGCAAAAGCCGGGTATGTCATCCTCCATGTCCCACAGGAGTCAGTCATTCAGATGACCAGTATCATGCTTGGACTGCCCATTGAACCTGACCGGCCGCTTAATGAGATGGATGAGAGTGCCATCAATGAGATAGGGAACATCATGGTATCGGCCTTTCTTGATGGCACTGCAGAATTACTGGGAATTATTATGCTTCCCTCACCACCCAGGACAATTTTTGATCTCCCGAAAAATGTCTTTGATCTTGTGATTAAAGAAAGCAATATTCTCTATGATAATGTTGTCTTTTTCAAGACTGAACTGATATGTGATGAACATGAGCTCAGTCTGAACATATTTATGCTGCCAAACCCGCCGGTCTTGCTTGATATCGTTAAGATGCTTGAAAAGATAATCGAAGATTCAGCGGCAGGGATGTAAAAAAATTTAAATTTCTCTTGTTGTTCCGTCAGCCTGCCTGATGACTAACCGGCCGTTTTCTTTTGGATAATAGGTTACTGTCCTTCCAATGGTCCCGCCCAGGTCTTCCCGGACAATTGGGATGGATAATTCTTTTAAGATGGCCTTGAGTGCTTCAGCATTCCGCTCACCGATATTCAGGTTTCCTGAAAAGTTCTGAAACATGGAGGCGCCACCGGCAAGTTTTGCCTTCAGGTTGCTTACCTTGCTTCCTTTTTGCGTAAGTTCCTTAATCAGAACTTCAACCGCGGTATCAGCGTATTTTCCCGCCCTTTCATTTGGTTTCCCGCTTGATTTTGGAAGCATGACATGGGCAAGACCACCGATCTTTCGTGTTTCATCATGGATTACAAGACCGATGCAGGAACCAAGACCTATGGATGTCATGACAGTATCCCCTGTACTCCATTCACCAATACCGATGATGATGACCTCACGCTGGTCACTGCCGGTAATTGTCTCGCTCATTCAATTCAGCCTGATTTTGCTACCGCTATGACATTCTCCATTCTGGCAAAAATTTCTGCAAGCAGGGATCTGCTTGGAAGGAGGATTATATTTGCTTTAATCTCATGGGTTGCACAGGTCAGTTCAGTCCTGAACAACACCACTTCATCAACATTCTCCTTAATCTCTTGGGTAGCAATAATGGATTCAAGCGCAGCATGAGGCATATCAATGACCATAGAGGGAGGGGAGGGGATCATGATGATATTCAGCAAAGTGGCACATGCATCAAGGAACGATGAGGTCATAATATTCCCGATCTCATTGATGGCACTCCGGTCCATGTCATCAATCTCCCGGTTCAGCTCAGTCGTCCCAATCATGATATTGGTAAGCCTGATGATCGAATCCTCAGGAATGTGCAGTATAAGATACCCTTCACCTTTGATCTGGCCCTGTATCTGAAAGACCGTCATGGCGGCCATGACATCATCAAGATAATTGCGCAGATTCGCAAGATTGACCAGGATGATCTCAGGCACCCGGATCTGTATCATCGTACTCAGAATTGTAGACAGGGTTGTTGCAGCATGAGCTGCGCCAATATTTCCAAGTTCCCTCAGTTCATCGGCCTGTTGTTCACTAATAGCCAGATCTCCGTCTGCTATCACATTTTTTATCATCTTTTTCACCCTCCTTCCGCCTGATTTTCGTCCGGATTTCTGTCCTCCTTCCCGAAGAATTGCCTTCACATCAAGAACCGGCACTACTTCCCCGTCACCTGGAATCGTAACACCACTGACACCCTCACATGCTCCGACAAACTTCGAAAGTGGTTTTATAACCACCTCCTGCTGCCCTTCAATGAGATCTGCGATGATGGCACCCTTCCGGTTCCCATTCTGAAGAACGACGATGACCTCTTCTGACTTGGATCGGCCTAACATATCATCAAGCCGGTAAAGAACAATGATCTCATCCCGCATCAGCAGACCTTCTCCATTGCCGATGTTCTGGATAGGGAATGCAGCAAGGCTTGCAACCTCAGCAACGTTGGTAATCGGGATGGCACACCGCTTCCCATTGATCCGGATCATCATTACCATCACAATTGCCATCGTCGGAGGCAGGACCAGCTCAAATCTGCTCCCCTGACCAGGAACAGACTCAAGTTTTATTGTGCCCTGTAATGAGGCAATTGTGGTCTTCACGACATCGAGGCCTACCCCCCGGCCGCTGATATCAGTGATCTTATCTGCCGTTGAAAACCCGGGCTGGAAGAGGAGATCATATGCATCCTGATCACTCATTGATGCTGCAATCTCTTCGGTGATAAGACCCCGTTCAATAGCCTTCTTTTTAATCTTCTCAACGTTGACACCGCCACCGTCATCTTCAATGACAATAATGACATTATCCTTGTCCCTGGATGCGGAGAGGGTCAGCCTGCCTTTCGGGTTTTTCCCGTTTGCTATCCTGACATCCGGTGGTTCAATGCCGTGATCAAGAGCGTTTCTGATAAGATGTAAAAGCGGATCATTCAGACCGTCCATAACCGACCGGTCAAGTTCCGTGTCACCACCCTCGACCACGAAGTCAACTTCTTTTCCTTCTTTGGCAGCAATGTCACGGACCGTTCGTGGAAACCGGTTAAAGATATGATTCAGCGGAATCATCCGGATGTCCATCATCATGACCTGCAGATCAGATACCGATCTGCCGACCATGTTGAGGGTTTCATCGAGTTCTTTAATCTTATATTGCTGGGCGATCTGCTCAAGGCGGCCACGATTGATGACCAGATCCTCAACCAGGTTCATCATATGGTCAAGCCGGTCAATATCAACCCGGATATTTTTAACTTCCCGTTTTTTCTCTGCCTTATCTGCTGATGATGCTCGGATTCCGGCAAAAGAGGTACTATCTGAACCCTCCAAGGCAGCGCCGGGTTCTTTTGAAATCTCGGGTACTTCTACCCTGACAGAATAATTTTTGATATCTGAACCCTTGAGCAGGGCATGGATCTTCTCCTGTGGCTCGACTGTACTGAGGAGAATATCCATAACCCCGTTGTATGTATCGCTATCCTCGATGATCTCACGCTTTGGAGAGAGATGTAAAATGGTTCCGAGCCCCTCAAGGTTCTGAAGGAGCAGCATTGAACGAAGATTACGTGAATCAACCGAAGACGAAATCTCCACGTGGATTTCATACCTGAAACCGGTGTCTGAAGGACCCTTTGTTAGAGGAATGGCAGGTTCATCTTTCGCCTGGGGAACACCAGATACTTCAGCGGGTATGGCAGGCTCAGAGATCGTCCGGGTTTTAATATCCGATACACCGAGAATGGTTTCTATTGCACTCTTTCCGGCATTTGTCCGAAATTCCAGGGTGACGTTCCCGGTGAAATTCTCATCATCCTCAACGATAGTCCGTTCAGGAGAACAGGTAACAATCTCGCCGATACTTTCCAGATTCTGAAGTATCAGCATCCCACGAAGGTTTTTGTTATCTACATTGTCAGCAAGTGAGAACGTTATTGTGTATGTCAGACAACCTGACCCGTAATCCTGATCATATGCAGGACCTTCATACATATCACCAGCTGTATCAGATGAGGGAGGTTCTATAGGTGCAGGGGTCTTTGGTGCAGGTTTTACCACCTCCTTCTCTTCATCCGCTGACAGCCAGCGTTTCAGACTTTTTACCCGCTGGTCCTTATGATCCAGCTGTCCATCACCACCAGCCTCGATCTCATCAATCATCAGTTCGATATCATCTGCACCACCGAGGAGATCATCAACCAGTGACTGGGTTACCTCAAGTCGGCCACTCCTGATCTGTGAGAAGACATCCTCAAGAGCATGACAGATCTCTTCCATGTGTGAAAATCCCATGGATGCAGACATGCCCTTGAGTGAATGAGCAGACCGGAAGATCTCATCTATCGCATGAGAATCTGTACCCTTTTCCAGAACTAGAAGATTGCTGACAATACCCTCAAGGTTTTCCCGCGATTCTGCAACATAGAGACTCCGGTATGCATCCAGATCAGACATAATTCACCCGTTCATTGCCCTGATAGTTTCAACGATCTTTTCAGGAATTGCCTGCAAAGAGAGCACATGATCCACACAGTTCCGGGATAATGCTGAACGCGCCATCCCGTAGACAAGACAGTCCTCTTCCCTGCATACTATCGTGACTCCGCCTGCCTTTTTTATCGCCTCGGTACCTTCGCCACCATCATTTCCCATCCCGGATAAAATTGCGGTGACACAGTGATTGCCAAACACCTGCGCTGCAGAGATGAACGTCTTATCTACCGCGGGTTTTACATTATGAACCGGTGGAGAGTCTGTCAGGATAATTTTGCCACTCTGACTGCCACCTTTGTCAAGGACAGACGAAATAATGGTATGAAATCCTGCTCTGGAGACGAGAACGGTACCGTTTTTTAAAACATCCCCGTTCTCCGTTTCCCGAATCTGCAATGGTGAGATTCTGTTCAGACGCGCCGCAAGTGCTGCAGTAAATCCGCCTTTGGGCATGTGCTGAGTGATAATCACCGCTGCATTCAGATCTGAGGGTAGTTTTGACACGATTGTATCAAGCATCGGTGGTCCTCCGGCTGATGAACCGATAAGCACAACATTCCTGGCATTACTATCCTTTAGTACAGGTTTTGCCGTAATGTAGGCGATCGTACAGATATTTTTTATTTTATGCTTTAACTCTCCACCAATCTCACGGATATTCTTAATTCCTCTTGGTTTCAGCATAAAGTCATCAGCACCAAGAGCAATAGCCCGCTTTGTCATCTCTGCCCCTTCAGAAGTCAAAGAGCTTAAAACCAAGGTTTTAGGAAACCTGTCAATCTCCTTTTTCCTCTCAAGCATTGACAATCCGTCAAGCCTCGGCATCTCTATGTCCAGGGTGATAAGATCTGGTTTCAGTTCCCTGATCTTATCCAGCGCTTCAAGACCATCAGATGCGACACCAACAATCTGAATATCCGGATCATCGGAAAGCATGTCCTGTACTACAGTCCTGATAAAGAGTGAATCGTCGATGACGAGAACCCTGATCATGTGTTAAGCACCAAGGACATTTCCAATTTCTTCCAGAACCTTTGGAGCCTGGAACGGCTTTACAATATAACCTCTCGCTCCGCTTTTAATTGCAAGTTTCACCATCTGTTCCTGACCAACCGCCGTGCACATGATCACTTTTGCATTGGCGTCAAGTGCTTTGATGGCTTTTAATGCCTCAATGCCATTCATCTTTGGCATGACCACATCCATCGTAACAAGGTCAGGTTTCAATTCTCGGTATTTGGTAACGCCGATATCACCATCTTCAGCTTCCCCGACGATCTCGTGTCCCCCGGAGCTGAGTATGTTCTTGAGCAAGGTCCGCATAAACAATGTATCATCGACAATCAGGATTCGTCCCATGGGTGAACGGTTCCTCCTATGAATTAAACGATATTAATTGGTAAAAGGATTGTGGAATATCTGGTCTTACGAAGGTGGCTTGAGTGCGTCGGTGATGTATCTGACACCCTTCGGAGTCAGTTGCACTTCCTTTCTGACCATTACAACATCCACGAGTTTTAACTTTAAAAGAGTCTCGTATATTGCATTCAGTTCTTCAGGCGGAAGGCTGAGCATGTTTTCAATCGATTTCGTATCCATTCCGCTGTAGATAAGCATGGCGACCTGGGCAGTCTGGGCATCAAGCTGATCCAGCTCAGACCCTTTCATGTCCATATCCTTGGTTGCATCACGAAGGAAATTGTATAAAACCTGCAGAGTTGAGAGCGGACAGAGGATGAAACTGGTGACAACTTCGCCACCCTCAAGGTGGTCGATCTTAATCACATCAAGTTTCTTCTTTTGTAATTCCCGTTTTGTCAGCTCAAGACTTGCGACCTCTTTTAACGGCACGCTAATCTGCTTATCCTGACTTACAAACCAGATGCCGGTCTTTAAAACTGCAATAGCCCCCTTCTCCCATTTCGCATCAGTTACGAGAACGCCACCTCTGATAGCCGGTGACATGAAATGGGCCATGATCCTGTATGCATTACAGGCCATGATGATCTTCTTGGTAAGAATCGTAAGGACTTTTTCAACCGATGCGATCTTGTACGGGCGCTCGGTCTTGTCCGGCATCGTGACGAGGAGCGTGATCATCTGTCCGCGTTTCTGAAGATCAACAATACTCCGGTAGCTGACTGTGACATTCCATGGATCTTTGAGAACGATACCGTCATTTCCGATATCGATTCGTGAGGTCACCCATGACCCGCCTTTTTCCAGTTTTGCCGGAACCTCTGCCATAGTCTCCTTTCAGATATCTTTTCGTGGTATTTATCTTCTTTTTATTCTTCGGTTGATGATAGTCATGATCTCCTGAAGCTCTTCAGCAAGTTCCTCAGCAGTCACATGAACATCCTTCAAATCCCGCAGAAGTACATCATCATCCTTCTTCTTCAGGTCTTCGATATCAGCCTTCAGTGAAGCGATAAGATCATCATCGCCCCCACCCTTCATCTGACTGAGTTCAAACTGTTCTTCCCCGCCGGAGTCGTCATCCTCCTGACCATACATATAGGGAGTATCTTCAGATGAACTGTAGGTAGAAAGATCAGAAGAACTGATCGTATCTCCCCCTTCAAGATTGGAGATCACATCACCGCCGGAGTCAGAGCCTATGTCTATGGTACTTGAGTAGATAGCGTCGATCTCGTCAGGACCCTGGTCATCATCCAGGATAATCTCCTCTTCCTCATCCTGGGTTGAGATATCCATCTTTTTCACGTCAGAATCGGAGGGGATCTCAGGCATGACCTCCCCTTCTCCATAAGGAGTCCGGATATTGTCAAACTCCGGATTTACTGAGTCAAGTTCAGCATCGATGTCAAGACTGTCATCAAGATCCAGACCTTCCAGAAGGTCGGCATCAAATGTAGTATCATCTGATTTTACACTATCAGATGCCACGCCCGCTTCTTCGATCTCCTCTTCTTTATCTGCCGTTTTTTCAGGCATTTGAGACTTTTCCTTCTTTTCTCTCCCTTTCTTCTCTTCCTTGGCCTTTTTCTTCTCATCACGGGACTTTTCAGACCGTGCGGGGAGCTTTATTGCAGGGAGAGCGATAGATGGTATCTTTATCTTACCGGAGAGTGATGAAAAGATTCCTTCGCCTTTCGCCTTCTCTTTTCCTTTCTCTTTTGGCTGCTTCTCTTTTTTAGGTTTTTTGGGCCTGCTTTTCAGCCAGTACCGCAAATCCTGAATTAATTCTGACAGGATGATAGTGCCGGTAATGACCAGCAGAACGATGGCTATGCCAATGACGCCCATCATCAGATACAGGACGGGAATATCGAAGATAAGAAGAACTGAACCCCCAAGGACTATTGCTACAAATATGACCAGCCGCCGGGTAGAGTCTGAGAGTTCAACCATCGCTTATACACCTTCAAAGACGGGAATCATAAAGAATATTCCGGTTATGATTGGAGCCACTATGTAAAGAAGCCCGGATACAGAACAGATAAGACTTGAATAAAAATATACTAATGCATTATCCCCGCCCGAAACAATCTTCCCGGCCACCACATTCGAGATCGTGAGCATGGTAATGATGATGATGACATAAAAACCGATAGCATCCTTATCAAAATTGGAAAAGACAAACATACTTCCACCCATTGCTCCGGCAATTGATGCACCCTGCCCGGATGTTAATGCCGCACCTGCTTCCCCAAGCGATGCCATTTTTTCGGATATTGCATCAGCCATTACAACCAGAATATGATACAGAAACAGGAAAATGGCAACCATCATGGCATGCATTGGAACAAGAAGAGTCATAAAACCCATGGAAATAGTATGCCGGTGATCCCGCAGCAGAACCTGATCAAGCATGGATGAACTGACGATCTGACCAACCGTGTCAGCCTTACCACCAAGCTTGAGCGCATCCCGGTAAATATTCAGATACTTGTATATCAGATAGCTCCCGCCATCGTTGATAAATCGCTGCCAGGTCCGGTCCTCATCCAGTCCCAGGTTTAATTTTGAAAAGACAGAATTGATCAGGGGCTCGAGATAAGGAAGTGATTTTTTATCAATATCCTGAATAGCCGGGGCAATAGTGGTCCCTTTTCCTCCCTGTACCGCGCCTACACCTTTGATAAACGTAGGGAACTCCGAGTCACGAAGCGTGATATTCCCGTCATCGATGAACGCAATCACCCCAAGAGGAAAGAGCAGCATCCCGATAAGCATCAGGACAAGACCGAAATTCATACCCAGGAGCAGAAGCAGAATGACGATGATACAGAGGATGGGAACCACCTTCTTTTCCATCCGGTGAATCATGTTTTGTTCCGGCGATCCCTGCAAGAGTCGGTGTGTCTTAGGATCGGCCGGAACCGCTTTATACATGGTTACAATGCCCAATATGGAAATTCCACCGATGAGGACATAAGAGGTCATCAAGGTGCCCTGGATATTATCAGGTGCGTAAATGGCAATGGAGACCATGATGATAATCCCGACAAGGGCACCTGAGAAGAGCATCGAAATATATGCATCACCCCATTTTTTGAGCATCTCAATGCCCTGTTCATAACTCGATTTGTAGATATTTCTGATAGTTTCAAGTTCACGTTTCAGATAATCGCTGTCAGGAACACCTGACTCAATTGCATTTGCATACCGGTTCACCATGGAGAAGAGCATCTCATTCTCTATCTTCTTCGCGACATTGGAGAGCGCTTCAACATAACTGTACCCCCATCGTTTCACCAGGAGATCAGCGCGGCGGATATATTTTGTAGAGACATATTCAGATCGTGCTCCGGTATATGCAAAAATTTCAGGACGTGACGCATCGGCACTGATGATCGCTGCCATGTACGTCAGCATGAACAGAAGATCTGAACCCATGTACTTGTCTTCTATGAAAAATTTGTAGAGTTTTGCATAAATCGTCGCATACAAATCCTCAAAGGGTAATTTTCCCTGGTTGGACGCACGCAGTTTATCTAAAAAACCCTCAAATGCCATGGATCAGATATCGATATTGAGAAGTCCCTGTTTTTTCAATTTTGTTATCATCAGAAAGAGTTCGATAAAGTCAGTATATCCTGCTTTATGAAGCCGTTCCAGGATCTTAGCACGTTTTTCTACTTCCATGTACATTTGCGCCTTTTTATGCTCAGGAATACCAAGCATGGTTGCGATCTTGTTTTCCAGAAGATAGCTTGAACCTTTACCGGTAAATTCGTGCGTATCAGTGACCGGGTCCCAGGTAAAGACCTCAACAAAGGAGAAACCTCCACTTTGTGCATCATATCCGACCAGTTCAGAAACATTCAGCTGACGTCTGACCATCGCTCCATCAGGCCGCCGGACTGCACTTTGAATGACCACCAGGTTGAGGTTATCAATGAAGGTCTTGGGGATAAGAATGGGGTCACCGGTAAGACGCTGAATCAGTTTCTCCACCGTTGCTGCGTGGAATGTACTCATCACCGGGTGGCCGGTCTGCATGGCACCGAATGCGACTGCTCCTTCCACTCCACGGATCTCTCCGACCATGATCATGTTTGGACGCTGACGAAGTGCAGCACGAAGGAGATCGAACATGGTAACATCTGAACCTTCACCTTCACCTTTTCCTTTTCCTTTGGATACTTCACGGGTCCAGTTTTTATGAGGGATGATAAGTTCCGGAGTGTCCTCGATACTGACGATCTTTGACTCAGGGGAGATGAAGGTTGTAAGAGCATTCATTGAGGTTGTCTTGCCGGATGCCGTCTCGCCGGACATGAAAAGGGACATTCCGTTCTCAATGCAGATCCAGAGATATGCCGCAAGTGCATAACTACAGGTTCCAAATTCGACCAGCTTGGTGATGGAGATGACATCATCCATCGCTTTACGAATGGTAAAGTTACTCCCCTGCCGGCTGATCTCCGTTGAATAGACGATATTGATACGTGATCCGTCCGGAAGGGTCGCATCAACGATTGGATTCCGGTACGTAATCGGGCGACGCGATTTTTCTGCAAGCTTAATACAGAAATCATCAAGTGCAGCCTCCTGATCAAAACCGACGACAGATTTGAGCCCTTTGAAGATCTTGTGTTCGATAAATATGGGGCCAAGCCCGTCACAGGTGATATCCTCAATAAAATTATCCGAGATAAACGGATACAGAAGTCCGACATCGATTTTGTCACGGATCATCTGGTACTCAATCGCTTCAAACTCCTGGGGACTCACTATGATACGCCCGTCAGAGAGATGGGGCACATCTGCAAAAAGCCGCTCGGCACCCGGTTCTTCTTTGGCGGTCAGATCAGTGGTAAGGAATGATTTTAACTTGTCTCCAAATCCTTTCGGCCCTTCAATCTTCAGCAGGCTGGGATCAATTGCTTCTCCTGCTTTCTTGATATACATGACCTGTCTGAGCAGGCGTTTTAATACCGCTGTCCGCTCTTCCGGAGTAACCGGGTCTTCTTCCAGGGCATCAAGCAGGTCTACCAGCCGGTACTCGATTGCCGGAAGCAACCGGCCGATATTATGCATGAACGATGGTTCGATGGGGATGTAAAAGTTCCTGACATCATTCGGATCAAAGAAGATATGAATGAAAATTGGAGGTTTTGCAGGATAAATGAGATTCGGATCCTTAATCCCTTTCAAATCACGTTTCAGCTCAGAAAAGAATAACGGGATTCCGAATTCATCTACCGGGAAGATATGGAGGTATTCAAGAAGGTGGGGATAGTTCCGGGCATACTCTTTGGCATTTGCGGGCAGCATCCGGTACAGGGCGCAGGACTCAGGGTTTAGTATACACTCTTCAGTATCATGACTCTCAGCCTCCTGAAAAGGTATTTTCCCCTGAATCTGCAGCCGGGACATATTCAGACTTTTGCAACTGATACCGGAATAATCTTCATCCCATATCCGGGATGGACTTCAAAGCTGACAAGGTTACCAGTAGTCTTCCTGGCACCTCTGACCTTCACCACTTCAAGAACCATAACGTACTTATCACCCATGAGTTTTCTCATGAGGAGAAGATGAGCATCACAGATTGATCTGACACGGGTCAGGACTTCATCAGTGAATGCATAACTGTGCATGGTGATAAGAATTGTTTTTCCCTGGTCACAGATGTTTTTTGCCTGGGTCAGAAACGTCAGTACCGCTTCATTCGTTGTATACTCAGTAAATATAGTAAGTGAATCAATGATTGCCACATCGGTATTACTGAACTTGACATGGGTGATGATTCGTTCAAGGATATCGTTCATGGCATCCGGAGTCCATTTGAACTCTACCAGATGGCAGTGAAAGAGGCGGATATATCCCCACGCAAAGAAGTCAGAGATATCAAGGGACATCGATTCCATCTGGGTCAGAAAACTCTTTGTGGTAAGTTCTGTCGAGAAGAGATCGACGCGGAGGTTATTGTGCATACTTCCCCAGATAAACTGCTGGGTAAGGACTGATTTGCCGGTATCGTTCTCTCCTTCGATCAGGGTAAGGGACCCGAGAGGGAGACCATCGGCGATTTTTTTGTCGATTTCAGCGTTTCCAGTCGTGAGGATTTTTCGTTCCTCTTTCCCGAGGAGATCTGCTATGTCTCCCCGGGCTTCATCCATGCCTCCGGTAAGATCTAATTCTGCCATATGTTGACTGCCCCTTATGTATAATTCTTCTATTTGCTAATAGGTGTTCTCTTAATTTTAATTTGATAATCTAGTTATAGGTTAATTTTAGAGAAATCAGATAATAATATTAGTTGATGAGCTAACACCATTGGAGGTGACAAATTTTACCCATGCAGGTGTAATCGCAGGATCATTAGTCAAATTAATATTAATATTGATGATTTCACTTGGATCCCACATGTTTTTATTTACCACATCATTCTCAATTGAATATGAAAATCTATCAGAGCCCGACCCTTTTACATATTTTCCTAAAAAAGATGACCCATCATAAATAAATAAATCCATTTTTTGAATATCAGTTCCACTAAATACAGTATTTCCGATATTTTTTACATCAATTATTAGCCAATTCGAACCTGAATAATTACCCATAATCTGAATATTACTCTGTAAAATTTGCTCCTTTGCCGCAGTTACATCAATTTGAGCCAATGTTGTCGTTTCTGCCACCATGAGAATCCCTGATGCTATGACATATCCAGCAATAATTATTAATAAAAGACTTACGGCTCCAGCAATAAGTGACGATGCCATATAATAATTAACTTCTCGTAAATGTCGTGGTTCTTCGAATACTATTTGGCAACGCAAAGGAGAAAGAAAAATCAATCCCCGATGCAGGGCTAATCCCCAATATTGAAATTTCTAATGTTTCTCCGATCTCCCAATATTCTCCAATGGATGTCCCACTATCAATAAAGGAATTCCCATCAGTACCAGATCCATAACCATATCTTTTATAATTAGATGAAGACAACCCTAAAAATACATCTGCATTTCGGACATCATAGACGGAAATCCGATTATTTCCAACATTTTTCATCCAAACTTGAACTGCAGAAGCATTCGCATAAGTATTCACTATCCGAAAATCCGTTTTAAGTTTCTGCTCAGCCGACGACGAAACGGTCCCGAAGGTATCACCAGCCGAAAAAATAGCTGGAAGGATTGCGGTAATAAGGACTGCGGCCCCAAGGACCGCCCCTATTATCATAATTGACGATGAGATAGCTTCGCTTGCCATATCGGCAGTTACTCACGAGAGGGTATATACTCAAACTCTGAGTCATCCTCTATCAGGTTTGTCTCCTCAATCCGGCCTGATGGCATTGCCATCTTTCTCTTCTCAATCAGGACATCAAGCATGTCACGGTCAAGACCCGGATCATCAGGTTGCAATATCCGGTTGAGTTCATAGAGTGCCAGAACAAATTCATCTGCCTTCATCTCATGGACTTCCCCGATGGACGGTGCCATAAGGCGGGCAATATCTTTCACCTGTTTACAATGCTCTTCAGAGATATGACCCATCTCCTTGTACGATTCAAGCATAAGGTCAACCCGGTCATGCCCGTATCGTTTCACATTATTGGTCGTCCATTCAAACAGGCTGTATACTTTCTGTATCTTCACCTTCTCACGTGGCTTTTTCTGTTTTACAGGTTCTGCAGGCGGTACAGGTTGGGCAAACAATTGGTTCCTGAGCGCTTCAAGCATCCCTTTCTCCGCTGCAAGAGAAGACAAGGCTGATGAGACGCTGCCCGCTCCCCCACCAAGACCTGCAGTCATTCCCATATCCGGTTGTCCGACCGGTTCAATCGCTTCTGGTTCTTCTGACACTGACATCGTCCCCCCTTCCTCTGAAAAACCCCCACCTGATGGTTCCTCATCATAATCATCGATATAACCCTCCATGGGAGTGGGAGCTGTGGTATGCTGGCCCACAAACTCCACCGGGTTTCCCTTTAACGCCTGAACAAGCGGATTCTCCGCATCATTCATACGTTCCCGTATATCGATGAGCAGGCGTTTTATCGAGGTCTTCAGCAGCTCAACCTCATCCCTGAGCTTAAGCAGTTGAATCTCCGGATCTTCGGCAGATGCCGAAGAAATGATGCTGTCGACCTGCGCCTGGTTGACTGGCATAATGATGTAATGATTGCAACCAGAAGTATAAATACATTTTTTGAACTTTTAGATTGAGATTTTTTTCTAGAAAGGAGACCACTAATTGCCTGAATTTCTTCATGAAAAGAATAGAGGACTGAAAAAATACGGGGATAAAATTCGGTACGATCTCCCTCATCTCACACATAGGTTCTGCATCCGTCGAATAGGAAGAGGAGTTAATTTTTTCAGATAGCAAAAAGGGCATGTACGGCATAGCCACAAACATTATTTCATTCTATTCCAACCGTGTACTGAATGAACAGATTAGTTCCTCTCATCACTTTTTTTATAATTCTCATCCTTGTCCCCACAACTTTTGCAGAAACGGATGAAATGACAGCAGATGAGCATTATCTTATGGGAAATGCATTGTCCTCCTTTGGCCAGTATGAAAATGCCACAAATGAATACCGGCTCGCTCTGAAGATGCGTCCGGGGTTTTCCGATGCACTCAATAACCTGGGGATCGTCCTGAACAGGCAGGGAAAATATGAAGAGGCCCTCGAAGTTGCAGATGAAGCAGTCAGAGTTACTCCACAGGATGCTGATGCATGGTATAACCGGGGGGTCACGCTTGGGAAACTAGCACGGTATGAAGAGGAGGTAGACTCATACCGGCAGGCATTGAGTATTCGTCCGAATTATTCCAGTGCATGGGAAAATATGGGAGCCTCATACTTTGACCAGGGGAAATTCGAGGAGGCTATTGCAGCATACCTCAATGCAACAACCTATGATCAGAATAATGCCGTCGGATGGTATTACATCGGGACGATATATGAAAAGATCGGACAGAATACACAGGCCATTGATGCATTTGAAAAAGCGATCAGCATTGATCCAAACCTCACCGTTGTGCAGTCCCGTCTGGAGACGGTGAAGAAAAACATCACTTCATCGATTGGGGATCATGAGAAAGAATCGGATAATACTACTGAAAATACCTCTTCAGAACTTTTTTCCGGCCTTTTGAATATTCTGAAATAATTCATCCGATACTTATTTTTGCAACACTAATAATCAGCAGGAACAGAACCGGCTGATGAATAAGATATATCAGAAGGGAGTGCCTTCCCAGATGAGCCAGAGAGAGTACGAAACTGCCGGGGGCGCCAAGATCACATCGTGGATTGCCATATGGAAAGAGGAACCGGCCGGCAGATAATCCAATAAGAAATACTGATAGCCACGGTATGAGTGGTGCATAATCTACCGAATAAAAATCATCCGGGCAGATACCAGACCATGCAAGCCATAAGGGCCCGGAAGGGAGGAGGTTTGTGTATGCGATCAGGATGAGAGCGGCTGCAAGGATTAGCCCGGTATAATTTAACCGGTAGAGGAGCGGGGTCAGAATAAGTGCTGTACCGATGAGGTGCAGGATTCCAAATACCACATAACCCTCGCCATCCATCACCCACCAGGTGACGATGGTAATACCCATGCCAATCAGGAGAAGTTCGCCCCCCCGTTTGAAAAACGTAGAGAACTGATTCATCATCCCCGGAGTTTTTTCAGCTTTCAGGTGTGCCGAAATTCCTGCAATACCAATAAACGAGATCGTGGTCAGCATCCCGAAGATACGAAGGAGACCTGAAAAGGGATCAGGCCCGGGCAATCCAAGAAATGCAAGATCTACAAAAAAATGGAACCAGATCATCATGAGGACGGCAATACCACGACAGGCATCCAGCTGCGGATATCTGCCATGGTATGATCCCATGAAGGATCAGACCTGAGTCTTTCCACAAACCGGACAAAACTTTGCCAAAGCAGGAAACCGTGAACCACAGTGTATACAGTACCTGGCTTTCCCACTGCTTCCGCTAACAGGAGTTGTGTCCCTTCTTTTAAACCGGAGCGGGCTGATATTGGGTTTTTCTAATGAAATTTGTATTGATTCCGTGTCAGGTGCCGGAACTGATATACGTTGTTTCCCATTTTTTGGAATGGGCATGGTTTTTTGTGGAATGGACTCCGGAGCCTTATCAACAACCGGAGCTTTCGGTGCTGGTGAAATGACCGCTGGCACTTCAGGGGAGATTTCCACAGGCGCCGGGGGAGAAACGGGTTCCTGTTGATAGTGGATGATGGGTGTTGGTGCAGGTTCCAGTTGTACCGGTGCAGGAATCTGCTCCTGAATCTCCTCAGTTTTTGGTACAGGAGAGACTGCTTCTGCATCAATTATCGGAGAGGGCACTGGAGCGGGTGCAGGAACCGGTAGAGGCCCTGCAGTACCGGGCGGGGAGAGAGAGACCGGTGTTGGTTCTGGTGTCGGTTCTGGAGCAACCAGGAGCTCAGGTTCCTGATTAAGTTCCGGTTCAGGGGGATATCCATTAATGGCAGCAAACCATTCACGGCATTCGGTCTCTGGTTCAGCAATAAGTCCGGTAAACACCAGTTTCATCAGACGGGTCTGACCTCCGACCTCCATTGATACCGCCAGGGATGGCCGGTTCTTCTCATCCCGCTCCATCGCAGCACCCTGAATCATGGAGACAGGTATCTCCTTTGCAATGGTTCCTGCACTCTGCTGGGCACTTTCAATCAGAACAAGTCGGTCACTGGTCAGAATAGCAAGGAAATTGTAATTCTTGATCCTGATGCCATCACAATACCGGACCATGCTCTCTCCGATCTCAAGAATGCGGAACGGATTAAATTTCCCGCCCCCTGCCTCTTCTCCATCACCGCGGCGGAGGTTTTCAATGATGGACATTCAGATTGCCCCCCGAATCATTGCGGGAATTTCTGACAGCCGATCTGCAACCGGGACACCGAGATCCCGAAGTCGTGCAATCTTGGCATTTGCATCACCCTCACCTCCGGTGACTATAGCTCCGGCATGACCCATTCTCTTCTCAGCCGGGGCCGTTGTTCCCGCAATAAAAGCAACAACAGGTAGTTCTGCAGACCGTGCACCTTCCTCCTCAAGGTTACCACCAAGTTCCCCAAGGATGACGACCGCTTTTGTCAGCGGATCTTCTGCAAACCTTTCAAGAACATCAGCGAAGGTCTGTCCGATGATGGGATCCCCACCAATGCCGATGATCGAACTCTGACCGATACCTGCTCTGGTCAGCTCATGAACCACCTCATATGTCAGGGTCCCGCTCCGTGAGATAACGCCGACCGGACCCCTGGTTGCCAGATGAGCAGGCATGATACCCATGCTGATCTCGCCAGGGGAGAAGAGACCTGGACAGTTCGGACCGATGACCGTACAATCCCTCATTTGCGCATAGGTGACCGCATGCATCACATCATGAACCGGAATATGCTCGGTGATGGTTACCACAAGATCCAGCCCGGCATCCGCCGCCTCCATGATCGAATCCCCTGCAGCAGAACCGGGAACAAATAATACCGCGGCGGTTGCATTCTGTGCCTCGGCTGCTTCGAGGATGGAGTTGTATACCGGTACCCCATGCACTTCCTGCCCGCCTTTTCCCGGAGTAACCCCTGCAACCACACCTCTTCCGCCAATTGAACGGGCGTACTGGTTCATCCGGTCAATATGAAACGAGCCCTGGTTCCCGGTGGCACCGCAGACGATAACGCCGGTTTTTTTATCTGCATAGATCATGATGCTGCCTCCACCGCGGCAGTCACCGCTTCTTCCATCGTGTCAAGCATCAGATATCCTTTTGATGAGAGGAGGGCTTTTCCTTCCGCCTCATTTGTCCCCGCCAGCCTGACAATGATCTGCTGACTGACACCTGCCTCAATAATACCTGCTGCCACTTCATCACACCGGGTAATCCCACCAAGTAGGTTTACAATAATGACTGTCACATCCGGCATGGACCCAAGCAGACGGACGGCATGCGCAACTCTGACCCGGTCTGCTCCTCCACCAACATCCAGGAAGTTCGCAGGTCTGCCACCCATCCGGTTGATGAGATCCACGGTTGCCATGGTAAGCCCGGCCCCGTTGCCGATAACACCGATATTGCCATTCAGTTCCACGAACGAGAATCCATGAGCAGCAGCCTTACGTTCACGTTCCGAGAGATCCCGGTTCTCCTGAATGCCATGACGGGCCAGGGCATTATCGTCAAGAATCAGCTTTGCATCTGCGGCAAACAGACCATCAGGAGTCATGACCAACGGATTGATCTCTGCAAGCAATGCGTCCTGTGACATAAAAACAGTATATAATTTCTGAATAATGGCTCCAATCTCCTTTGGGGCACCATTCAGAAGGTATCGGAGGGTGTATCCGGGAACTTTGGAGAGGAGGGGATATACGGTTGCTTTTCGTATTGCGGCAGGATTTTTTTGTGCAACTTCTTCAATATCCACTCCCCCCTCGGTTGTGAAGAGAATGACAGGCGCTTTTTGAGAGCGATCGATGGTGATCGAGAGATAATACTCATGTTGGATCTGAAGTTTCTCTTCGATGAGGATCTCTTCAACAGGGAGGCCTTTTATGGTGGTTTGAAAGAGTTTTTCAGTCGTATCCCTGATACCTGCATGATCTGCCATGAGAATGCCGCCGGCCTTGCCCCGTCCCGCTACTTCCACTTGTGCCTTGATCGCTGCCTCTTTAATATCCGGACTAACCAGATAATCCGAACCCTTCTTTACTAATACACCACGGGGAATTGGTATGCCTGCTTTTTGCAGGATATCCTTTGCTTCATATTCCTTTAGTTTCATGATGATCCACCCTCGATGCCCAACTCCTGTCCACGTCTCATCGCCTTCAGATTCAGATCCTCTGTCCCTTTCGGAACGCTGTCAAGGATGGCCTTCTCAAGAGCAGGACCGGAAACAACCGTCGTAGCGGTGGTTAATGCACCAAGCATGATAATATTTGCAACAATCTCCCGGCCAAGGTCTTTCTTTGCAGACAGGGTAGCAGGTATACCAACCCATGTGCATGAAGGCCGGTCATGCACCAGATCTGAATCCAGAAGCATGACTGCATCAGCACGGGGGTTTTTTCCATATTTTTCAAATCCCTGCTGGCTCATGATAACATAAGTATCCGGATCCCTGACCTTTGGGAAGAGAATCGGTTCATCATCGATGATCACCGCACTCATCGATGCTCCTCCCCGGGCCTCAGGCCCGTATACCTGGGTCTGGACCGCATATTTCTGATCATAGAGAGCAGCAGCCCGTCCAAGAATGACAGCCGAAAGGATGATGCCTTGTCCTCCAAACCCGGAGAACCGGATTTCATGCCTCATCTGGCACCCCCATTACCGGCCTTTGTCTTCTCACAAACTCCCCAACCAGGAATGAATCAGCGGGAAGTTCAGCTCCAGGTGCGGCGGTTCTCTCCCATTTCTCTTTCAGGACTGCATGTGACTTCAGGTATGTCATGTAATCTACAGGCTCACGATATTTATTGCGCCTCCCGTACGATGTCGGACACTGACAGCGAACTTCTATAAGAGAAAATCCCGGAGTATTTAGACCGGTAAGCACAGATTCCGTCAGTTGTTTCACGTGAAATGATGTCCACCGTGCGACATAATTAGCACCAGCCGCAATGGCGAGTTCTGCGAGATCAAACGGAGCTTCATCTGCACCATACGGAGTTGTGGTAGAGGTCTTTCCGATGGGTGTTGTAGGACTTCCCTGTCCTCCAGTCATTCCATAGATATGATTATTCATACAGACAACGGTGATATCGATATTTCTCCGGCAGGCATGAATGAAATGATTTCCCCCGATAGCTGCGAGATCTCCATCCCCGGTAAATACCACCACATGCAGGGAGGGATTTGCCATCTTCACACCGGTCGCAAATGCTATTGCACGGCCATGAGTGGTATGCAGTGAATCGGTCAGGATATACCCCGGAGCACGGGAAGAACACCCGATTCCTGATACAAATATTGTCTTTTTCTGATCCCATCCGGTTCTTTCAACGGCTTCGAGGACACAGTTCATGATGGTTCCATTTCCACACCCGGCACAGTAGATATGGGGGAGACGATCCTCTCTGAACCAGTCATCTCTCATAAAAGACCACCTGCAACCCTCACTGCTTCAACCAGTTCTTCAGGAGTATGGAGATCTCCTCCGATTTTGCTGACCGGGATGACCGGAACGCTGACATGACGTTCTATCTCTCTTGCCATCATGCCAAGGTTCATTTCAGGAACGATAAAGGCCTTTACCTTCGGAAACCGGCTGAGAAGATCCTCTGGAAACGGCCATACTATACGAAGCTGCAGATAACCGGTATCAGGAATCCTGAAACGCTCAACTACTTCCCTGACGGTTCTGACCGGTGCCCCATAGCAGACAAAAACATACTCTGCTTCCTCATTCACGATTGCATAATCTGCAATGTCATGTCGTGCATCTTCAATCTTTGAGATAAGTCTCCTGACCAGGGATTCGTGTCGTGCAGGGTTTGTAGTATCCGGATAGCCACGTTCATCATGAGTCAGACCAGTAACCGGGATGTGCCGTCCGGTTCCAAAGGCGGCAAATCCAGGAACCCCGTCCGGACCGGGAGCAAAGGGAAGAGCACCTTCTGCAAGGGTTTTTGGCCGCACAATCTCCACACTGTCAGGTATCTCGATCTTCTCACGCATATGTCCGATAACCTCGTCAGCCATGAGGAAAACAGGAGTCCTGAAACGGTCAGCCAGATTGAAAGCTTTTGCGGTCAGGTCAAAGCATTCCTGAACACTTGACGGAGCAAGGGCGATAATACTGTAGTCTCCGTGAGATCCGAACTTCACCTGCATCATGTCACCCTGTGCTGCCATAGTAGGCTGTCCGGTTGAGGGACCCCCACGCTGAATATTCACAATGACACAGGGAGTCTCGGTCATAACTGCATACCCGATATTCTCCATCATCAGGGAAAAGCCGGGCCCGGATGTTGCGGTCATGGATCTGGCACCGGTCCAGGCTGCCCCGATAATAGCAGCCATAGAGGCTATCTCATCCTCCATCTGGATAAAACACGCCCCTTTGATCTTTGGCATACGGGCGGCCATATGTTCAGCCACTTCAGTTGAGGGAGTAATCGGATACCCTCCAAAGAAGGTACATCCTGCTGCAAGCGCCCCTTCTGCACTTGCAATATTTCCCTGCATAAAAGCAATCCGGCTAATACTCAATCACCACTTTCATTGGTTCAAAGGGCTTTTCAGGCACCCACCGGATTGCCTGATCCGGACAGATTAATGCACACACACCGCATAACCGTCGTCCGTACAATCCCTGGAGCCGGCAGTTCGGGCAGCGTTCCGGCTGATCGAGGTCAGGAACATAAATCCCCCTGCGGTTTGGACGACTCCCCGGCCTGTAAATTTTATACGGGCAGACCATGGTACACAGGTTGCAGCCTTTGCACCGGGATTCGTCAATCTCAAGTTTCATATTCTGGTCGTACTGGTTGGATACATAGCCTGAAATACTTCATGTGCATGATCTTCGATCACGGCAAAGAGATCTCCGCCATGTGCATCCATCGCAACGGTAAGCGGGAGCTTGTCAAGTTCAATTACCCAGACCGCTTCTGCCATTCCAAGTTCAGGGAAATGAACACCGGTGCATTTCATCCGGGCTGCGGCAAGATTTGCACACCCTCCGGTAAAGGCAAAATATACTGCCCTGCCTCTCAGGAGCTCCCTGACCTCTGCTGACATCCCCCCTTTCCCAATGATCCCTCTGATTCCGGCATCCAGCATATATCCGGTCAGGCGGTTCATCCGGGCCGAGGTCGTCGGACCTGCGACGATGATCCGGTTATCGGCAATAACCGGCCCACAGTGATAGAGCACAGCCCCTTTCGGATCAAAAGGAAATCCATCCTCCATGATCTTCAGATGGGCCTCATCCCGTGCGGTGTAGACAGTTCCTGAGAGGGTAACCATCTCTCCGGCCTTAAGCGAGAGGACCTCATCACCCAGCGGAGTCTGGAGTTGTTTCATAGGGGAACCTCCACGGTTGCCCGCCGTGCAGCCCAGCACTGGATATTGACCGCTACCGGAAGGGAAGCCGTGTGACACCCGGCAGTTTTGATTTTTACGGCAAGGCAGGTGGTGTCACCCCCAAGCCCCATCGGACCAATCCCAAGCTGATTAACCTGATCACAGATCTCCTGTT
Organism: Methanospirillum hungatei JF-1; assembly: GCF_000013445.1. Lineage (NCBI taxonomy): Archaea > Methanobacteriati > Methanobacteriota > Methanomicrobia > Methanomicrobiales > Methanospirillaceae > Methanospirillum > Methanospirillum hungatei. Next base: position 109,985 of record NC_007796.1, on the reverse strand, counting down.
CATAGCCGGTCATCGAATCCACCGGTTCCAGCAATGCCTCTTTTGCCAGGGATGCAGCGACATCAAAGGTTCCCCCGATTCCAACACCCAGAATGACCGGGGGACAGGGCCGCCCTCCAGCTTCCAGCATGGTCTCAACAACAAATTTTGGAATATTTCCCTTATCTGACGGGTTCATCATCCTGATTCTGGATACATTCTCAGATCCTGCACCTTTGGGGAGGGCGGTGATGGTAAACCGGTCACCGTGTTTCACATGGACAGGGGGCATGGAAAGACCGGTATTTGTTTTGGTATTTTCACGGCTCACGGGGTCAACAAGATTTGGACGAAGCGGAATGTGCTGTGTGGCGTTTTGAATTCCGGTCAGGACTGCCTGTTCCATTTCAGGGGTCCATGTCATGCCATAAGGAACGGTGATATACATTACCGGAATGCCGGTATCCTGACAAAGTGGTGCAAAACGTTCTTCTGCAAGACAGATATTTTCAAGAATATTCTGAAGTTCCTGCTTCGCGACAACAACAGACTCCACCTTCAGGGCCTCTGTCAATCTGGCCTTCACATCATCTGGAAGATATATTTCTGCATTACGGACTGCTTTCTCTGTAGCATCAGAGATCCGTTTCAGAAGATCAGGATAACCGGATTCAGACATACCTGATATATCTGTCTGAAAGGAGGTATAGAAATGATCCAATAAAATAAAAAAAGATTTCAGGAAAAATTATGATTCCTGTTTCATCTCAATAACGAGATGGGTGGGGGAAGGAAGCTTATGACCACCGTGACGGAGGGCATCCTTGATCTTTTCAACACTTGCAGGATTTGAAAAGACCGTAAAGATCTTCTGATTCTGCTGGCAACGGGCCGCAGTTCCGACTGCCTTCCCAAATGCAAGGCGCATACCCTGTGACACACGGTCAGCACCTGCTCCGGTTGCCTGCTTGTTCTCACGCAGGACATGATGTGGATAGGTCCGCAGTTTGAGGTGGTAGTTCATACGCCCCAGTTCCTTGTTCAACTTCCTGTTAATGCTCATACGGGCTGCTTCAAGAGCGGAGTGCCGGATCTGGCAGCTCTCATCCACAACCAGGGAAACTTCCATTGGAAATTCGCTTGTCAGGTTCCCCATATCAAAGTGAACGACTTTAACACCTGGGATACCTCCCATATATTCCTTGCGAGTATAGGCCTTCTTCGCAAGGTTTCTGTACATGCTGTTTGGTTTTCTGACCATGAACCCGAACTCCTGTATTGATATGTGCTTTTATAAATTGCCGGATTTACACTTAATCCTTTCTTCCTCTCGTTCCTCTTCATCGATCATCTCGAGAAGACAACGCCTGAGATCGATAAACTCCTTGTTTGTCCTGTCACGTGGCCGTGATATCGGTATATTGATAATCTCTCTGATAACACCAGGCCGTGGAGAGAGAACCACCACACGGTCAGAGAGGAACACGGCCTCATCACAACTATGTGTAACAAATAAAATAGTCTTCTTTTTTGTCTCCCAGATATCCAGCAGTTCACACTGCATATGATTCCTGGTTTGGGCATCAAGAGCGCCGAATGGTTCATCCATGAGCAGAAGATCTGGATCTGTGGCAAGTGCCCGGGCTATTGCAACCCGTTGTCTCATTCCACCGGACAACTCATACGGAAAACTTTGTTCAAACTGAGAGAGGCCGACGAGTGAGATGTATTTTCGTGCAATCTCTTGCCGTTCCTCTTTTGGAATCCCTCTCATCTGAAGTCCGAAGGCAACATTGGAGAGAACACTTCGCCAGGGAAACAGGGAGTACTCCTGAAACACCATCCCGACTTTCTGACCCGGTCCGGTGATGAGTGATCCATCAACCCGGACTTCTCCGGAACTGGCCTTATCAAGACCGGCGATAATCCGGAGCAGCGTGGTCTTCCCACACCCTGAGGGACCGACAAATGAGACAAATTCATCATCGGCGATGGAGAGATTAATATCTGAAAGGGCAACAACCCGATCCCCATCCTCCTTGATAAATTCCCGACTGATATGAGATATTTCCACTCTGCCCATATCAGTTCACCTCTCCCTGGCGCCATTTGAGCAGAGTCCGGTTCATCCCATATCTGAAGATGTAATCAATAAGAAGTCCGATAAAACCCAGAATCAGCATATAGACCATGACCTTGTCCATCTGATGCAGATTATAGTACCACCAGATCTTCTGGCCCAGACCAAACCTGGATACCCCAAACATCTCCGCCGCCACAAGGCACATCCACGCAACCCCGCTTGCTACCCGGAAACCGGCCGCAAGATGAGGCAACGCTGCGGGAATGGCGATAAAACGGATAAGAGCGGCATTACTCGTACATCCAAGCATCTTCCCGGCTTCGACAAAAATCCGTGGGATATTGCGAAATCCCTCGTATGTGTTAATGAGAACCGGAAAGACGGCTCCGATGAAGATAACAAAACCTGCTGCAAGGTCGGTAAGCCCAAACCAGACGATGGCAAAAGGAATCCACGCAAGGGGAGGGATAGGGCGGATGATCTCAATGATGGGATCAAGCAGCCGGTTGACGACCGGGTACCATCCGATGAGGATGCCGGCAGGGACGCCGACAAGGAGAGAGAATCCAAGTCCGATAAAGAAATGGATCATACTCACGGCAAAGTCCATAGGTAATGTTCCGACAAAGAGAAGTTCATAAAAGGCGATGATAACATCGGTAAAGGATGGCAGAATAAAGTGATTTCTCACAATCTCATCTGCAAGCACCTGCCAGAATATCAGGAGTGCTGATATTGAGAGAATTGTGTAGCCGGGGGATCGTGATCCCGGTAGAATTCCTGTCATTGCTTAATTCTCACTATGGTGCCAGCATGCTGACACGTTGCTCCAGTAGTAATGGTCTTTGAGAAAAGGAAAAAGTATGGGGTGAAGCGTTACTGCTTATCCCAGAAGCTGGTATCAATCAGATCATCAGCGTTCAGCGGAGTCTTAATGTACCCAAGTGCAGCCTGATCCTGTGCATAACTGGTCACAGACTCGACGATGATATGTGGATCAGATACCCACTCGCCATCCCACTCATTTAGCGATTTCATAATCACTGAGGTGTTCATGGCCGTCATCTCTTCCATATATCCAGAGGCTTCTTCCCAGTTCTGCTTGTTATATTCAGTTGCCTGCTGATGAATCCTCAGAACCTCGGCGACGATCTCCGGATGTTCTTTGATCATCTTTCCGCTTGCAACAAGAACACAACAGACATGGTTTGGTGACATCTCACCTGAATGAATGATGATCTTTCCTGCTCCGGCCTCCTCAATGGTTGTCGGGGAAGGTGCCGGTAGGAATACCGCGTCAACTTTTCCTGCCATGATTGCTGTCGTTGCATCTCCCGGTCCCATGGCTACAATCTTGACGTCCTTCTCCGGGTCAAGTCCCTGCTCTTTCAGCCAGGTCCGCAGAATGGTGTCCTGAATGGTCCCAGCCGGGAAGGTTGCAATAGTCAGTCCCTTCAGGTCTACAGGGCTGGTATAATTCAGACCAGTCTTCAGGACGACTGATGAACCCTGGGTCTGGGCCGCAGCGATGATCTTACCATCAAGGCCGGTTGCAGCAGCAGTGACAAAGGGAGCAGCACCAACATATGCAAAGTCAAGGTCACCAGCAAGCATGGCCTGCATTTCAGGAGCACCAGTCGGGAAACTATATGCTTTGACCTCTTTTATGCCAAGAGGGGCAAGAGTCTCATTGTACATACCCTTGCTGTATGCGGTCATAAATGCCATCTGATGGGTACTTGGCTGGTATCCGATATTCAGAACAGTCTTTTCACCTGCTGCACTTTGCTGTGATGCAGGGGCTGTCTCCTGGGTTCCGGTACATCCACATAAGAGTACCAGACCGGTAATGAGGAAGAGAGAAGCTATAAGCCAAACATTCTTCATGATAATCTCACCTGTCTTATGTACTAGTCGGTTCAGGTTCATAAACTATCCTTTTTTATTCGATTAAATGATTATTGAGCCCATTTTATTCCTTGTTTTTGCCCTCATTGTATTATTCATAACGGTGAGATCCGGGGATTGTCAATAACTCCACCACCTGATACATCGGTGGACATTAATGATCCTCCCGTGAAAGATATACGGGATTATGACCAGAGATGTCGTCAGAAAGGCACGGCTCTCCGGGGAGAGGACAGAAGATATTGAATCACTCCTCTCCTCGATGGAGGCGGACAGAAATATCGCTTCTTCAGATGTTCTGGTCGATATGGCACATCTGGTAATGCTGACCAGACAGCAGATCGTACATGAGGACCATGCAAAGACCCTGATGAAGGAACTTTTATGCATGTATGAATCCGGTGTGCCCGCAGAGGCGTTTGATCCCTCGTATGAAGATATCCATGCGGGGATTGAAACCATCCTCACCAGAAAGACCGGGGGTGATGTGGGGGGACGGCTCCATATCGGCCGGTCACGAAATGACGAAGTGGCAACCTGCCTTCGGATTAGAACGCGGGATATCATCCTTGACCAGCTTGAAGCGCTGACACGGCTCCGGTCAGTGCTGCTCTCTGTTGCAGCGGACCATATTACTACGGTCATGCCAGGATTTACGCATCTGCAACATGCCCAGCCGGTTACGCTGGCCCACCATCTGCTTGCCTATGAACAGATGTTCTCCCGGGATTTTGACCGGTTGTTTGATGCCTTGCGCCGGGTGAACTGTTCCCCGCTCGGATCTGCAGCCCTTGCATCAACCGGATATCCGCTTGACCGACCCTTTACGGCAGACCTGCTTGGGTTTGACAGGATTCTGGTAAATTCAATGGATGCCGTTGCATCACGTGACTTTGCAGAGGAGACCCTGGCATGTGACACCATGCTTCTGACAAATATATCCCGGTTCTGTGAGGAACTCATCATCTGGAGCTCAGCATTTGTTCAGTTTGTGAACCTTGATGACCGGTACTGTTCAACCAGCTCAATAATGCCACAAAAGAAAAACCCTGACGTAGCAGAGATACTCCGGTCCAGGACAGGAACTATTCTGGGATCATTTGTATCAGCGATAACGATTGTCAAGGGACTGCCGATGGCATATAACCGGGACCTGCAGGATCTGAACCCTCACCTCTGGCGCGGGATAACCGGAGTCAGGCGGGATATCGATCTTCTTGCAGGCATGGTAGAATCTGCGACATTCAATCGGGAGCGGATGGCAGAAGAAGCAGGAAGAGGGGGGACGACAACAACTGAACTTGCCGACACGCTGGTCAGGGAATTTAATATTCCATTCAGAACTGCCCACCATATTGTTGGAAAGGCGGTGAAGGATGGATCGCTTGATCTTGTCACGCTTGACCGTGGAGCAGAGGAGTTCTATGGAAAAACCCTCTCTTCCCTTGGAGTCACACAAAAGAACATAGACTCAGCCCTGTCAGTCAGTACATCCCTCTCAGTCAGGAAACTGCCTGGCGGACCTGCCCCTGATGCGGTGCTGGATGCCCTGGCTGAACGTCGGAAAGAACTTGAAAAAGATATCGAACTGATTTGCGATAAAAAGACGCAGATATCAGCATCATTACATGAACTTCTCACACAGGCACGGAGAATTGCACAATTATGAGTACTACATTTGAAACCGGAGATCTTGTCAGATGTACCTTGCAGGGATGTTCCTGTGAAGGGACATATATTACAACACGGGACGGGATGGCAACCGTCAAACTCACATCAGGATATAATATCGGTGTTCCGGAAGAAAGTCTTACGAAAACCGGCAGCTCTGAAATGGCAGAGCCTCAGGAGGTTGAGATTATCCAGGATACAACACTTCCAAAGGTCTCAATCGTCTCTACCGGTGGAACGATAGCAAGTAAGATAGATTACCGGACGGGAGCTGTTACCAGTCAGTTCCGGGCAACAGACATCCTGAACGCTATCCCGGGCCTTGCATCTCTTGCCCAGTTCAGTGCAGTCCAGCTCTGCAATATCCTCTCGGAAAATATGACTCCTGCTATCTGGCAGCAGCTTGCCCGTGCAATATATGATGAAATCAGATCAGGTGCTCAGGGTATTCTGGTAACTCACGGGACCGATACCATGGCATACAGTGCCGCTGCCATGAGTTTTATGATAAAAACCCCGGTCCCGGTTGTCTTTGTCGGCTCCCAGCGATCGGCGGACCGTCCCAGCAGTGATAATGTCATGAATGGTATGTGCGCCGTAAAAACTGCCCTGTCAGACCTGGGAGAAGTAGTGGTGGTGATGCATGGAACAACCAGTGACGATGTCTGCGCCATCCACCGGGGAACACGGGTCAGAAAGATGCATACTTCAAGGCGGGATGCATTTCAGACCATTGGCGATGGCGTAATCGGTTCTGTCACCTATCCGTCACTCGATGTGTCACTCGCTTCCCATGCGGTGAAGAGAGGGAACGGTGAGCCTGAACTGAAAGACCATCTGGAAGAAAAATGTGCCATAATCTGGTATTATCCAGGGATGGATCCTGCTCTTCTTTCAGCATGGAGCGGATACAAGGGAATTGTACTTGCGGGGACCGGACTTGGACATTGCGGGACAGATATGATTGCACGAATAAGGGAGATGTCAGCAGCAGGAACGCTCTTTGTTATGACATCCCAGTGTCTGCACGGGCGGATCTGTGACCGGGTGTATGATACCGGTCGGGACCTTCTCGGAGCCGGAGTCATCGAGGGGGAAGATATGCTTCCTGAAGTCGCCCTGGTCAAACTCATGTGGGTGCTTGGAAACAGCAGCAGTCTCTCCGAGGCACGGTTGATGATGACGCAGAATCTGGCCGGTGAGATAACCCGGAGGTCATCAGTATGACTATAGACTATCAGAAACTCGGGTTGATTGCCGGGATTGAAATTCACCAGCAGCTGAACACGAAAGAGAAACTCTTCTGCAGGTGTCCAACGACGATCCGTGAGGCTGAAGAGTCAAAGGGGGAATTTTTCAGGTACCTCCGTGCAACAAAGAGCGAGATGGGCGAACTTGACCGGGCTGCTGAAGAAGAGATGATGCAGGTCAGACAGTTCAGGTACCTGACCTATGATACAACCTGTCTTGTTGAGAATGATGAAGAGCCGCCGGCACCGCTCAATGAAGAGGCACTTGACATCGTTCTCACGATTGCAAAAGTCTGCAGGATGACGCCGGTCCCTGAGATCCACACCATGCGAAAACTGGTTATTGATGGATCGAACACGAGCGGTTTTCAGCGGACTGCTCTGGTTGCGATGAATGGCACTTTACCAGGCGGTGCAGGGATTGAGACCGTCTGTCTTGAGGAAGAGGCGGCGCAGAGGATCGAAGATACCATCTTCTCACTTGATCGTCTGGGCATACCCCTGATTGAGATCACAACCAGTCCCTGCATGCATACGCCAGAAGCTGTCCAGGAGACGGCTGCACAGATCGGTATGATCCTCCGTTCAACCGGAAAGGTAAAACGCGGTCTTGGGACCATCAGACAAGACATTAATATCTCCATTCGTGAAGGTGCCAGGGTTGAGATCAAAGGAGTGCAGGAACTTGATCTTATCGCTGAAGTCGTCAGGAGAGAAGTATGCAGGCAGGTTTCACTCCTTGAGATCAGAGAAGAACTTAAAAAACGAGGAGCATCTGTAGAGAAGACCCTGGTTGATGTAACATCGCTCTTTACCGACAGTAAGAGCAGAGTTCTGAAATCAGCACCGAAAATTCTTGCCATCCGTCTGAATAAGTTTGCAGGACTTGTGGGCCGGGAAATCCAGCCTGGCCGGCGTCTTGGAAGTGAGATGTCTGATTACGCAAAGAAATGCGGAGTTGGAGGGCTCTTCCATACTGATGAACTGCCCGCATACGGTGTTACCGAAGATGAAGTAACAAATCTCAAGAAGGCTCTTGATGCAACACCAGATGACTGTGTTATCATTGTGGCAGACAAACCACAGCGGTGTCAGTGTGCCATGCAGCAGATCATCAGAAGAGCAGAGATGGCTTTTGAAGGGGTGCCAAAAGAGACCAGGAAGATGCTGGAAGGCGGCTCGACTGCATATATGAGACCATTACCAGGTGCTGCCCGTATGTATCCGGAGACCGATGTATTTCAGGTACGGGTCACTCCTGAACGGTTTGCCTCCCTTGAGATTCCTGAAATGATAGATGATACCATCGCACGATACATGCAGGAGTTCGGCCTTGCACGGGAAGTTGCGAGGCAGATGGCATACTCGGAGCGGAGAAGTGCATTTGAAGAGGCAATACATTCAGGAATCAAACCCGCCCTTGCTGAACGGGCATTTAACTCAACACTCCGGGAACTGAGCAGGGAGGGTGCACAGGTTCACCGTATCAAGGATGAGGACATCTTACAGGTCCTTATTCTCATAAACTCTGGAGAGGTTGCCAAAGAGGCATTGTCACCCATCCTGACCGCCCTGGCAGAGGGGAAGACGCCGGCAGAGGCATGTGAACGAGCCGCGCCAAAGGTCTCAGAAGAAGAACTTACAAAAATTATAAACCGGATTGTAGCAGAGCGTGCTGATTTTATCAAAGAGCGCGGGAATGCTGCAACCGGTCCGGTAATGGGCGTTGTGATGAAAGAAGTGCGAGGATCAGTTGACGGGAAGATCGTGAACCAGATTCTCCGCGAGGCTATCTCTCAGGTACTGAAAAATGCCTGAATGATGGACCGATATTAGACAATCTTTAATTGATGATAACGGGCAATAGTACAGGCATTCGCGAGGTGCAATTATGGGCAAGACAGGAACCACGGAATGGATGCAGATAAAGGGAAGCAAAGGTCAGATACGCCTTGTTCCAAAGAAGGAAGGAGAAACGAAAAAGCCAGGGCCAAACCAGCGGTTTAAGGCACAGACCACCATTAAGAGAATGGAACGGGCTGCAGGCCGTGGTGGAAGAGGTCGTGGTGGAGAGATGCGTGGCGGAAGCAGAGGAGGAGCTGGTGTTCGGGGCGGACGCGTTGGCAAAGGAGGAGCCGGACAGACTCAGGCACTCCGCACCATGGCAGCCCGAAGAAGAATGGGACGCCCGAAAGTATCCATGCTTGGCCAGAAACAGCGCTCGAAATAATCAAATAGCCTTTCACTCTTTTTTCGGCCATGAAACATCCAACGATGGATATGCTCAGCATGTCGTCCTGGATGTCATGGGTTTTCGTTGAATTGAAATTCTCCACATCAGTGTGAAAAATGGATATCAAAAAGTGATCTCTTCTCACCATATGAACATTACTTATAATGCGTACGGTCAGTACGTACTATGGACAAGAAGGGTGCTGTTTCCGCGTATCAGTATGGTGAGCGGGCAAAATCAGAATTAATTATAGCATCACAACTGATTACCGTGTTATCCGGTCTGAAGGATGCAGAACGCACCGGTGGGAGAAAGATTGTTCTTCAGTGCCTTGAATCTGTACGAATTGAACTACAGTTTGCACTCAGGGCAACGAATAATTCAGAATTTCAAAAATCAATCGATAATCTGAACCATGCTATCAGTCTGGTAGAAAGCAGTGATTTTGATCAGTCGGTAAAGAGCATTGGATCTGCTATTACCCACGCCACAACGGTTGCAATGCTTGCCTGGCAGGAACTTGAAAAACATGAATTTGTCTGAACTCAACCGTTTTTTAGCTGGACGAACATCGGTCAGACAGTATCTCCCAGAACCTGTTGCCGATACCATTATCGAGGAGATCCTTCTCTCTACCCGCTCAGCTCCTTCTGCAGGAAATCTGGAGTCATGGGACGTTATTGTGGTAACGGATGAAGGAACACGGGAGCTTCTGTGTGATGCAGCATTCCAACAGGAACATGTATCAGCTGCTCCGGTTATCTTTGTAGTCTGTGCCAACTATGTCAGATCCATGTCCAGGTACAGTGAGCGGGGCATACTCTATGCGATGCAGGACGCAACAATTGCAGGAACATACCTGATGATGGCAATTCATGCATCCGGGCTTGGTTCCTGCTGGACCGGAGCATTCGATGATGAGATGGTTCGTGAGATACTGGACATCCCCGGACATATAAGGCCGGTCACACTTCTCACTGCCGGATATACCCGTGAAATAGTGCCATCCCCTCCCCGTATGGAAACCGGTGAACATGTTCATTACGGATACTGGTAACCCCCTAGAAAAAAGGAGTAAGAATGCCTGATTATCTCGTTGTATTAGAATCTGCCTGGACAATCCGTGATGCTGATTCGGTCGATGACGCCATCAGTATTGCGATCAGTGAGGCAGGAAAAAGACTGAACCCAACCGCGAAATTTGTTGAGGTTGAAGCAGGAATTCTTTCATGTCCATATTGTGAGGAAGAACTTCCGTGCACACTGATTGTTGCAAGAACCGCCCTTGTCGGAGTAAAAATGGAGATGAAAGTATACAAGGCGGATTCTGAAGAGCATGCACGCAGAATTGCATTATCAACCATCGGAAAAGCCCTCCGGGATATCCCTCTTGAGATTATCGAGGTTGAAGAGTTGTGATATCCGTAGTCGGTCATACTGCTGTTGATCATATCTGTAAAGTCTCCCACCTCCCTGGTCCGAATGCATCAGCATCAATACTTGAGAGAACGATTGCGTTTGGTGGTGGGGCAGCAAATATTGCCGTGGGAATCGCCCTCCTGGGAGGGAGAGTGTCACTTATCAGTGCAGTTGGCGGAGATTTTGCAGGGAGTGCATATGACTCCAGAATGAAAGAACTTGGTATTGACCAGCGGTTCTTCATCGCTCCTGAAAAGCACACGGCAACTGCATTTATGTTCACCGGCCCTGAAGGGGATCAGATGACCTATTTCGAGTGGGGTGCATCATATCTCTTTGAGACCGAAAAAGCCCCTTCACTCCCCTTCGTGCATATGGCAACTGCAGACCCCGGATTTAATGTACAGGTTGCAAAACAGTCAGGATTTGCCTCATTTGATCCCGGGCAGGATCTTCACCGGTACACAGCAGATCATCTGAACACCATTCTGGATTCAATCGACCTTCTCATCGCAAATCATCATGAATATGCCGGCATGTGCAAAACCCTGGGAATTGACCGTGACGAACTGATATCCCGGGTCCCGATGGCTATTGAGACCAGAAGCGGAGACGGAGCAGTGCTCTATGACCAGGGAAAAGAGCACTTCATCCCTGCGGTACCGGTCCCCTGTGTTGACCCGACTGGTGCTGGAGATGCATTCAGGGCAGGATTTCTTACTGCCTATGCTGCAGGGTATTCTTCCGAAGATGCATGCAGAATCGGGGTGGTTACCGCGTCCTTTGTCGTGGAGACCTGCGGGTGTCAGACCGGCCTTCCTAACTGGCAGACTATGGTCAGACGGTATGGAGAAAAGTTTGGCCCATTCCCCTCTCATGGTCCAAAACGGGCATAACATACAGGTACACAGGCATGGATACCGTTCCTGGTAGTGCAGTCAGAATGGAAAAGATGTCAAAGTACATCTTTACCGCACCACGATGGCCGGCGTCACTTGGCATTCTGATAATTCTCGGGCTCCTTTTGGAAATTCTCTCCAGAAGACTTGATCCATCCTATGAATGGTTTGGTATCCTGGGATTTATCGTGCCGGGAGTTATTGCATTTCTGCTGACACGGCCTCTGATCATACTGCTCAACCGTCAGATGACCTGGAACAGAGGGGCATTGCTGGCGGTTTCTTGTACACTCTTTTCATGCCTGATTACTCTCATCGGCCTTATCTTCCTTAAGGACCTGCTTGATCTGTGTTATGCCATTTCATTAGGATTTATCTTTGGAGTCCGGCTTCTTGTCCTCGTCTCGATTGCAGATTACCGGACATCGAGGATGATCATTCCGGCATCCATTCAGAGTATCGCCGGATGGGTCTGTGTCCTGCCCATCCTTCCGGATCCCTTCCCCGTTCTTACCCCTGTCCTGATGATCTTCTTTGGAACCGGATTTGCCATCCTGATATGGCTCATTGATCGGCCATTATACCGGGCATTTCACATACGTGGCCTGAAGTTCCTAAATGCATTCATTGCCCACCTTACCGACGGGGACAAGGGAATGGAAGAGTTCTTCAGAGATATCGGACAGGAGGCATGGATACCACAGGTCAGTATTTTCTTCAGACGTGAAGGAAAAAAGGATCTAATCCTCACGATTCCAAATGTGCATCCAGGGCCGATGGGAGAGATCGGGGGAGGAAATCTTCCCTCAATTCTGAGAAAACGCTTTGATGAGGAGATGATGGTTGCTCATGGATGTGCAACTCATGATTACAACCTGGTATCTGAAGGTGAGATTGACAAAATTGTCGATGCAGTCAATGAAACCAAGGCATCACTCCACTGGCATGAATCTGCAGGAAAGCCGGGCAGGATACAGGTGGGAACAGTATCACTCCTCTACCAGCGAATCGGAGATGCCCTGCTGATGGTCAGTACCCGCTCCCCGGATAAGACTGAAGATATTGATTTTGGTATCGGGCACGCCATCATCTGTGAAGGACATAAGATCACACCCCATATAGGGTTTATAGATGCGCATAACTGTCTTGGTGATGAGATCGATGTCATTCTTCCGGGGACCAGAACAGCACATGAATACTTCACCGCTGCTACAGAGGCAATGAACCGGTGGGAAGTTGAACCACTCTACCCTCTGCAGGCAGGATATGCACATCTCCCCCTGCCATACACCAGAGAGGAGGGAATCGGAGATATTGGTCTGCAGGTCCTGGTAACTGAAACCGGAGGGATGACTGCTGCGTATATTCTCATTGACGGGAACAACATGGCACAGGGAGTGAGGGAATATATCAGAGATGAGGTCCGTGCCCTCGTCGATGAGGCTGAGGTGATGACTACTGATACCCATGTTGTGAATACTATCAGTGGTAAAAACCCGGTCGGGCTTCAGATTTCACCCGATGACCTCGTGACTCATGTGCTTGAAGGGGTTGAACTGGCACTCAAAGACCGTTCGGAAGCGAAGGCTGCCGGTAGCTCTGCAACCTGCAACGGAGTCATCATATTTGGATCAGACTCTATTGCCCAACTTGCAAGTATTGTAAATACTATTCTTGTCTATGTTGTTCCCATAAGTGCCGGGATGCTGCTCCTGGCAGTTGTCTTATCAGTCATCGCATATATGGTTATTACCTGATAAACCGGAAACATGAAAGAAATTGATTCAAAAGAAGAGTGAAAATTCAATATCCAGGAGGAGAACATGTCATATCATACCCCGTATGAAATCATAGCAAAAGGTGCTGAGTCCGGGAAATACCGGATGTCACTTGAGGGATGGAATATTCTGCTCAGGGGAGGGATGGCCGGGGCATATATTGCCATGGGTGCATCACTGATGATGATCGTATCGACCGGTGTTGTACCTGCCCTCGGAACAGGAATAGCCCAGCTCCTTTCGGGCTTCGTATTTCCCCTCGGGCTTATCCTGATTGTCCTGACCGGTGCAGAACTCTGTACCGGGGATGCAATGCTGGCACCTTTTGCTGCATTTTCCGGTCAGGGCAGCTGGCTTTCTGTATTCAGATTATGGGGTCTGTCCTATATCGGAAATATTATCGGAGCTCTCTTTTTCGCCGCCCTTGTGACCTTCGGAGTCCTCCTCCAGCCAGGTCCTGAGGGAATGACTGCTGGGGCATCTGCGGTAAACGTGGTAGCCTTTGCTTCAGAACGGTGCAGTTATCCTGGGCTTATTGGGATATGGGCCTGTTTTATCAAAGCAGTCGCAGCGGGCTGGCTCCTGAACCTTGCCGTTCTCCTTGGTATCTGTGCCGATGATGCAATAGGAAAGATCGCCGGTGTATGGTTTCCTTCCATGGCCCTTGCATCAACCGGTCTTGAGCATTCCATTACCAATGCTGCTCTTGTTCCTGCCGGGCTTTTATGTGCACCTCATCTTACGTTCCTGCAGGTGGCACAGGTCGGCCCGCTTGCGGGAAATCTTGGATGGAGTATATTTATCTTCAGTAATCTCATCCCGGCAACAATAGGAAATCTTCTGGGCGGTCTGGTTTTATCAGGAGTTCTTCTCTGGGTAGCATTTAAAAAAGAGATTGCACATTGATTCAGGGAGCCGCTTCCCAGAGGGCATCCAGATACTCTTCAAAATAATGAATATGACAACTGACCGGGAAGGGTATCCCTACCGTTGATATAACGGCATCTCCCCGGTCAAGAGTCTGGATTTCCGTGTCAAGAACCCTGAGATCATGTTTTGCAGATGACGCAATGATCTCACGGTCATGATGATCAGCAAGTCCCATGACAAAGAGGGTGTTCATCTGGGCCAGCACCCGTTGATCAATATTTTTCGGCTGCTGGGTGATAACGCCAAGACCGACTCCAAACTTTCTCCCTTCCATGGCAATCTCTCGAAAAACTCCTGTTTTTTCAGACCGCTGGGATAGGACACGTTGAGCCTCTTCAATGGATATGAGAACCCTGCCGCTTGCGGCTGCAGAGCCCTGTTCAATAAACCGACGTTGACGATCCTTAAATATTGCCCTGGAGATTGCAGATAGGATGAAAAGTTCTGCAGCATCACTCATCCCCGGGATGTCAATCAGGACAACCTTATTTTCATCAAGATCAGAGAGAATTTCCGGGAGGGAAGAGGACGATGAATCTACGAAGAGTGAGGTCAGGTCCAGGAGAGTCCGGATCTGACGCTGGACAAGACGAAGTGCATCAGCCGGCGCACTCCTGACACGCTGTGCGATATCCTGATGGTTCCCGATGTAGGCTGTGGTCCGCAGGTGTGAGGGGAGGGATTCGACATCTTCATTGATGAAAAAATCGATGATTTCATTTGTTGAAAAGGGCATCAGGAGGTTGACAACTTCATACTGTGCCGCAGTCAGATCAAATACCAGCCCAAGGTCTGAAATCGAGAGATCCTTATGACCGATCCGGAGCGGTTTCATCCCATATTCCTGGGCAATGGCCGGTTCGCGGATAGTAAATACAGAAAGGCCCTCCTGAGCTTTCGGGTGATGAACAAGACCCCGTGAGTCCGGGTCGCCTGGCTGGCCGGTTGCATACTCCCCATGCGGATCGGTGAGGAGTATGCCTGCATTTCGCGTATTGATTGCAGAGGCACAGAAGACCTTCATGAGATTACTTTTTCCCATACCGGTCGTGGCAAATACTCCCAAGTGCTGGTTTAAAACTGATGACGGGATACCGATAGGGAGGTCAACCACCTTCTGGTTTCCGCTCATCATGAACCCGACTTCCAGTTCTCCCATGAACCTGCGGAGTATGGCATTTTCATCTGCATCCAGGGGTCTGACCGGTGAATACAGCGCAGGGATGGTTCGTGGCTTTCGATATTCCCCATCCAGACTGATGCACCCGATGGGAAGGCCGGTTACCAGGAGCCCACCTGTCTCCGGTTCATGATTCATTCTTGTAACCCGTGCAAAATAGCGGGTTTTAGTTCGTTCATCCGTGACTACCGCCAGTTCTCCTACAGCAATCATTTCTCCGGGGGGGAGAATCCAGGTGTAAGAAAGCACATCTGTCCCGGTCAGAAGATGAAATCGGTTATCCATGATCTGAAAAGATATTCATCTCAGGGAGATAATAAGAGTGAGTAGCCGGCATGAGCGAAGATACTTGAACTGTGAAGCAGTACAAGATATCATGCAGAAAGTCCATATCCGATTTTTTGGTATGATGTTTTCCGTTCTCATACTTTTATCGGCGCTCATTATAGGCGTATATGCTGCAGTCATACCCTGTGGAACCGGTATGTATGATCCTGCTACCCAGACATGCTGCCAGGGTCAGGTGTATGACGATAAAACCAAGATTGTCCCATGTGGAGACAGCTGTTATGATCCAAGCACACAGTCGTGCTGTAGGGGTCAGATATATGATGGCCTGATGTGGGGGGAGTGTAAGGGTGTCTGTTTTAACCGGGAGAAGCAGGTCTGTTGTGAAGGATACCCGGTAAACGGAACCCGTTGTCTTTCGACCTGTCATGGAGTGCAGTTCAACCCGGACACGCAGTCATGCTGTAATGGTCAGGTCCTGGATGGCCGGTACTGGGGAGCATGTGGCGGGGAATGTTATGACAAGATGACCCAGTCATGCTGTAATAACAAGACTCTTGAAGGCCCGAACTGGAGAGAATGCGGCAATGCCTGTTATGATACTGAAAAGCAGTTCTGCTCACAGGGGAAGGTGTATGATGGAAAGGGGGTCATGTTCTGTGCAGGCTCAACATATGATCCAGGCAGTCAGTCATGTTGCAAGGGCACCATCTACGATGGTTTTGGATACCAGCCCTGTGGGGATACCTGTTATAATCCAAAGACACAGACATGTTGCCAGGAGCAGGTATTTGAGGGACTTGGTCTGCAGCCATGTGGAGACACCTGTTATGACCCGAAAACACAATCATGTTGTCAGAAACAGGTGTTTGAAGGTCTAGGATCCCAGAAGTGTGGCGATACCTGCTATAACCCGAAAACACAGACATGTTGCCGGGGCAAAGTCCTCGAAGGGAAGCAGGACTGTCAGTATTAGTCTCTGAAGCTGATTCATAGATTTATTTTTTTAAAAGATCCGCACCACTTCATCTTTTCCGAATCGTTCCTCTTATTGCATCACGGAACCAATCGTACAGTCAGGTGCATATATGTCTAAACGGTCAGTAGATGCGGTATTTCAGGGACTCTACCTTCTTACGGATATCAGAGGTATGCTTCGGGATACAGTCCCGCACCATCAGTTATCGGTTGAACAAAAAAAGGAGGCTGAAAAGAGGCTGTTGCACAAACACAAAAAAAGCTTAATATAAATTATTAAAGCTTAATTATATATATTATTAAGATCAATATATTATATGTCTCATCGCTATAACATGATTAGAGGATATGGTAATGAACAACAATTTTTACTCCCTGTCAATGCGATGGACTGGCTATCTGAAAATGATATTACTTATGGCATATTAGAAATTCTTTCGATTCTCGATATTAGTCCATTTATTAATAAATATCGTGACGATGGTCGCGGTTCTGCCTTTTTTGATCCTCGTTCAATGCTTGGAATAATAATTTATTCAATGATTCGTGGAGAAAAATCTAGCAGAAAAATTGAGATGTGCTGCCATTATGATATTGGATATCGGATCGTCGCCAATAATCTTACACCTGACCATACAACGATCTATCGTTTCAAGAAGAATAATTCAAAAGAAATCAAATCCCTTTTTAAACAATTATCTCAAATTATCGTAGAATCCGGGATAGCAAGAATCGGTGTCCTAGCCCTCGATGGATCAAAATTTGGCTGTAATGCCTCTTTATCAGCCAATAAAAAATTAAAATACCTTGAAGCAGAGCTAGGTCGGCTTTTTGATGAATCACAGGAAATTGATGAGTTAGAAAACGATGATATAAATATTCAGGATATGGAGATTAACCGACTACCTGAGCATCTTTCAACAAAAGAAAAACGAAAGGAAGTTCTTAATCGGGCTAAAGAGAAATTAATTGAACGACATGATATCGAATCTAAAAAACAAGAAGAAAAGATTCTGGACCGCGAAAAAGAAGAATTAGAATCGGGTAAAAAGAAACGAGGTAGAAAGCCTTTAGAGCCTAAAAAAGAGCCATCTTCAGATTCAAAAGTAAATCTCACTGATCCTGAAAGTCAGATAATGTCAACCACCAATGGCTGGATTCAAGGGTATAATGGGCAGATTATCGTTTCTGAAAATCAATTTATCCTCGCTGCAATGATATCAGATGAGCAAAACGATAAAAAATTATTAATACCTATGCTAAATGAACTCGAAGACCTTTTTACGGGTATTCATCCATCAATTTCGCCTAATATACTACTATCTGATGCAGGTTATTTCTCATACCCGAATTCTTTAGCAGAATTGGATTATGGCATTCAACTCATCATCCCTCCTTCTAAAGAAAGAAAAATTCCAGAATATTCAGATAATGATGGGTATATCTCACGAATGGAAATGATATGTCGGGCGATTTGTATGGGAGAAATAATCACATTTCCGGAATTGCAAAGTATCGGGACGTTTGTTTGGCAATCTTTTATGAACAGAGAGAAACAAGCAACAACTCAGGAAATTTGTAAACGAGTTATGGAAGTACGTGTGAAATCCCCCACTGGTAGAGAGTTATATCGAAAACGAAAATACATGGTCGAACCAGTTTTTGGTAATATGAAACATAATATGAGGTTTAGGAGTTTCTCTCAAAAAGGGAAAGAGAATTGCGAGGGAGAATTCTTTTTAGCTGCATTAGTGCATAATATAAAAAAACTTATCAGATTTGAGGGTATAGTTAAAATTAAAGAATTTGCTACGAATATTATAAAACCGTCAAGAGGTTCAGGTTTTTCCTATATTTTTGCAAACACAGTATGTAAAGTGGGAATTGATACATGCAGGTTCATACATCAATTAGTCTATTTTGGTTGATAGCTTAAGGGGTAGAGATCGATCATTTGTGATCCTGCATGATATTGATCATTGGTGCAACACCCTCAAAAGATCCTCGGGAAACTTGAGAAACAGATCACTATCCTGAAGGAGGAGTTACTGGCATGAATTGTGGTGAAGGCATCGATTCCAGGCAGATTGATGAGCTTTTTATCAACCTTGATCCAATTCAGGCCGGTGGACGACTGACCACCGATGCCATGAAGGCAGTCCTGGCATATGGTGACGGATATTCAGTCTGCGATCACTGTACCAAGCCATTCAGACTTGATCATATCTCCAAGCCCCCGCTGGCAGAATTTCATAGGGATCTTGCTTCATTTCTGAACATGGATGTTGCCAGGCTGGTGCCCGGTGCACGAAGAGGCTTTCAGGCCGTTGCTTCTGCCATGGTAAAACCAGGTGATCCAGTCCTCCTGACAGCGTACTCCCATTACACGGAATTTTTATCTGTGGAACAGTCAAAGGGAACAGCTTTTGAAATTCCTGCTGATGAATCACACATCATAACCCCGGACGCAGCAGCAGCCAGAATTGAGGAAGTGATTAAGACAACCGGGAAAACCCCGGCCCTCATGTTTATTGAGCAGGTTGACTATCAGTATGGAAACCAGCACCCGGTTTCGGATCTCAGCAAGGTTGCTCACCAATATGATATTCCAGTCCTGTGTAATGGAGCGTATACGATCGGTATCATGGATGTAAACGGAAAAGAGCTGGGTGCAGACTTTCTTGTTGGTTCTGGTCATAAAAGCATGGCTGCTCCTGCTCCATCCGGTGTTCTTGCAACAACCAGCGAATGGGCAGAGAAGGTCTTCAGGACGACCGGTATTAAGGGAGATCTCACCGGCAGGACATTCGGAGTAAAAGAGGTTGAGATGATGGGATGTACTCTGATGGGCGTTACATCGGTCGGGATGATGGCATCATTTCCCCATGTGAAGAGAAGGGTGAAAGAATTTGATGCACAGGTACAATACGTAAACCGGATTGTCGATGCCCTGCTTACTATAGAAGGAACAAAAGTTCAAAGCGAGTACCCCCGGAAACATACCCTCACCAGGATGAATACAACCGATTCATTTGACACCGTTGCCAAGACACATAAAAAGAAGGGTTTTTTCCTGACCAGTGCTCTTCGTGAACGGGGTATTGCAGGAATCCTTCCAGGATCTACCAGGGTTTGGAAATTTAACAGTTATGGCATTACCAGTGAACAGGCTGATTATATTGCAGAGTCATTCATTGAAATAGCAGAGAAAGAAGGGCTGGTCTGCTCACGGTAATACTATCAGGTACTCTGAAAAATTCCATTTTTTATCACTTTTATCGATGAAAATTTTAGGATATCTTCGATGACGGACCCTAAAGATGCTTGTTCCATAAGCCTCTCAATCTGATGGACATCTGACCTGGTAACCGGCCGGGGAGGGAGGACACTGCATGAGGTGTCCCCTGGTTCAGATGAGAATGATCCTATCTTTCGTGCAAGAGTTATAATCTCCTCCTTATCATACCCGATGAGCGGACGATAGATTGGGATCTCTATACCGGCAGAGATGGGAGCAAGGTTGTGAAGGGTCTGGGTTGCTACCTGACCAAGATTATCTCCGGTTATAATACCATCACAGCCTGATTTTTGTGCGTAGCGTGATGCCAGTTCCAGCATGCCACGTTTACAGAGAACACACCTGAGCTTGGGTTCGGAGAGGGTCATAAGTGCCTGATAGAACGGCTCAGCAGGGATGGTAATGACAGGTAATTCAAGACCCGGAACCCAGTGTGAAAGTGCGGCAAGGTTGTTTTCAAGGTTTCGTCTGATATCTTCTCCACCAAATTTTCCCGGTTCGATATGAAGGAAGATCATGCGGACACCCCGGCGCATCATCAACCAGGCAGCAACCGGTGAGTCTATTCCGGCAGAGATGAGAGCAACCGCTTTTCCCTGGGTCCCATAAGGAAGGCCGCCCGGACCGGATATCCGGGTATCGTACACCATGCTCCCATCTTTTCTGGCCTCGATAAAGATCTCATACTCCGGTGCAGTCAGATCCACTTTTAGATCAGGAATGGCATCTATGATCCGGGATCCTGCTTCTGCAGCAAGTTCCTGGCTGGAAAAACCCTCAACACCTTCACGCCGAGCCCGAACCGCGAATCGGGTATGGGGCATGAGATGAGATTGTGCAACCTGGATCGCAGTATCACAGAGATCATCCATACTATTCCCACAGACCGTTACCGGAGCTATATCAATGACGCCAAAAATCCGTGAGAGCATGGGTACAAGATCTACGGGGGATTCGGAACTGACCAGAATCCTGCTCCGGGTGATCGTTATAGTCGCTTCCACGTTCAGTCCCTTCAGACCGGCACGGATATTATCCCGGAGCCTGTTTAAAAACTCCCTGCGCACCGGTTCACTCTTTAAAAATATTTCTCCGAACCGGACCATCACGACCTTGCGGGTATCCTGCTCCATCTCGTCAGTACTTTATTTTCTGTCTTGAAATGGCTGTTGAAAGGCTGGGTAGTATACCGGCTCATGCCATGCAGCCGACAAACTCTTATGCCCGGTCAATCACAGGTGTATGTAATGGCTCCACGCAAAAAGAAAGAATCGGCATCAGCGCAGGAAGAAGCTCCAATGAAGCTCTTCTATATCTTTTACAGCCAGGAGCGATGGGATAACTGGATAAACTCCCTGCGTGAGGCTGATTTTGAGGGTGGCGATGATGATGATATGCCTGAAGGATACCAGTTGTTGAATGGTTTTAATCAGGATATCTGTATTGAAGTCTTGAAGATCATCAAGCTCTACCAGAACAACAGGTTTTCGAAGGAGGAATCGATGAATAAACTCATCGAGGTAGAGGAGATCATCATGGAACAGGAGGTAGGGGAGGATATGATTGAACTCATAGCCCCCATGCACTTCCAGTTACTTGTCCTGTTTGCCTCTGCCAAAAAATACCTGGAAGGTGGCTATGACGAAGATATCAAGGCTCTTGTCAAGAAAGGACGTAGTATTGATGAGGAGAATACCGAAGAACTACTCGCGATAGCTGCGGAGATCGGTGCGAACGTCATTAATGGCAAATCCTGCTGTGGCAGATATATTAAGGACTCAGAGGATATGGGCGTCTTTGATGAATGGCTTATTCAGATTGAGACTATGAATGAGGCCATGGGAACGCTCAAGAACTTTGACGAGGAAGCAGGCGAGGTTTCGTAAATATATTTTTTCAGAGGCTGTTGAATAACTATCGAACCGAATGAGCAATATGATCCGGAGGCACTCCACATTGCGATAGAATTCGAACATTCATTCTACGATCTGCTTTTTGTATCACAAGCAATCGCCAGAGGTGAACTCTTGATCACCAGTGATGAGCGGCAGGCACAAACCGCAGAAAAATGTGATGTCAGAATTGTCAGAGTCTGAAAAACACAGCATCCTCAAATTCCATACTTCTCAGTAATTAATTGATACATACCAACCCCCTCATTGATTGATCCTTCCTTCTGTTTGAATAACACACACAAAAATTGGTGATAACCAAGGGCCTATATCTGAAGACGGATACGAAGGAACCGGAGTTTTTTACCCTAACATCCGTAAGAATCATCAGTTCTCCAAGCCCTACTCTTCTCAGCAATATGTCTCTTCCAAAACTTCCAATCGGCATTCAGGCATTTTCAGAGATGAGAACCGGAGGATATGCATATGTCGATAAAACCAAGTTCATCTCCGAACTGGTCGCGAAAGGGAAATATTACTTTCTTTCACGTCCCCGAAGATTTGGAAAGAGTCTCTTCATTGACACCCTTGATTGTGCTTTTTCCGGACGGAAAGAACTCTTCTCCGGGTTATACCTCGATTCTCCAGATGCGGGTTGGGACTTTGAAACAACGTACCCGGTTCTTCGGGTTGATTTTGCAGGAGGGACACTCAAAGAGATCTCCGATCTCATTACCAGATTAACTACTACCCTTGATGAATGGGAGGAATATTATGAGATCGATAAAAGCAGCGGGGATCCCGGTGTCCGGCTCCTCTCACTCATTCCAAAAATTGCAAAAAAAACCGGGAAACAGGTAGTCATCCTCATCGATGAGTATGACAGACCGATTCTTGATAATATCGGGGATATCAGCCTCGTGAAGGAGATGCGGGATTGTCTGAAAAATTTCTATGGAGCAATAAAACCACTTGATATCCATCTTAAGTTTGTTCTTCTTACTGGTGTTTCGAAATTTGCTAAAACAGGAATATTCTCAGGATTGAATAATCTGAATGACATCACCCTTGATAGGCCATATTCAGCTATTTGCGGCTACACTCAGCATGATCTTGAAACAGTCTTTTCTGAATATCTCAAGAAATTTGATGTTGATGAGATTCGTGAATGGTATGATGGGTATTCATGGACCGGCGAATCTGTTTACAACCCGTTTGATATTCTTCTCCTCTTCTCAAAGGGGATAATTCGACCATACTGGTTTGAGACAGGCACCCCTTCATTTCTCATAGCCCTCTGGAAGAAACACCCCCGCCTTCCAGCAGAATACGAAGGCCTTATCGCCGGTGATGACCTCCTGGGATCCTTTGATCCTGAATACATCAGAACTGAAACACTCCTCTTTCAGGCAGGTTATCTAACAATAAAATCGTGGACCTCCGATCCAATCCGGGGATTTCGCTGTGTCCTTGGTTATCCAAACACCGAAGTCAGGTCATCACTGAACTATCTCTTTTCAGAGGCATTAATCGGACGTGATTCCTTCGGCATTCGTGACCAGTTGTATGATGCACTGGAACAAGAGGATAGTGATCGGTTACATTCTTGTTTTCATTCGTTCTTTGCATCCATTCCACATGACTGGTACAGAAACAACCCGATCGCCAGATATGAGGGGTATTATGCCAGTGTGGTATACACCTATTTTGCAAGTCTTGGATACGAAGTTATTCCGGAAGATACATCGAACAAAGGGCGGGTTGATCTCACCGTGAAGACGAGATCAGGAATCTGGATATTTGAGTTCAAAGTCATTGGGATCGATAAGAGTGGGGATGAAAGTCCACTTGAGCAGATCAGAAAGCGGGGATATGCAGAGAAGTATCGATCAGATTCAAGACCAATTTACGAGGTCGGAATTGTATTTGACCCGGAGACAAGAAATATAGAGCGATGGGAGATGTAATCAGATTACTATCTCATCCGGAGACTCTGACATCTGAAAAATCATAAATTTTTTTCCTTTCAGACGATTATGCACAGAACATTCTGAAATTATATACCTGTAACAGATGATATATCAATAAACAACAAACGATCATACACGATTCATAAGGATCATTACATAGGATCCTGATTCTCTTTCATTACCTTGGAGCATATATGATAGCATCCCGTGCACGACTTCGCTATAGCCGTCAGATCGGAAAATTAATTGGGTTTCGACTCCCAGAAGGAGCCTTTCATGGTGCAACTCTTGAGGCGCTTCTCTCCGTGCCATATGACTCATTTGATCGGTCAACACGAGAACAGATAGTGGCGTTTATCAAGAGTTTTCTCTCCTGCAAATGCCAGGAAAACCCGTTTTGTGGTTGTCCTGAACGAAAATTTGTCAAGGAAATAATTGAGCTTCGGGAATCAGGACTTGATCATATTCAGATCAGTCAGTACCTTCGAGATGAGTTTGGGATTGAGATCTATCCTGCCGATATCCTGAGTTACCTCGAGGAATCAGTGCATCTGCTGGAGGCAATTCAGGATATTGCAGATCAGTTTCATGTTCCCCGGATGCAGGAACTGGTTGAACTCCATATCAGAGCGATAGAAAAGGGAACTCCAGTCATATCAGAATCCTGAATCTCTTCTTTTTTGGGCTTCATACACAGTTCTTTGTGTTCGAATTGCAAACCCCTGCCTAATAGTCAACTCACAAAAAAAGAGATGGAACTCATCTGATATTCACCTATCATTACTCTACGAGAATCGCCAGGGAATAGGTCGTTTCATTGCCCACCGTTTCTTCCCATGGCTGTTTATAGATACCATCAAAAGTCTGGTTACCTGCAGCAACAGCTTCAACGTACCACTCATGGATACCACCAACACCAACCATCCCCTCTGGTGTGGGATCCTGAACATATCTGTCATTCAGAAGGGTAAGGCCATCAGAAAGAGTTACATTCCATGAAAAGCCGGTAGTAGGATTTTCAGAAAGCTGAATCATTGCTACCTGGTTCAGGGTCATATTCAGTTCAGTCGTATTTACGTCAGCAGAGATATTGTATGCGAAGACTTCTTCGGTAGTCTCTTCGGTGGTATCTTCAACAACTTTTTCAGTTGTTACTTCTGCAACCGGGACTTCTCCAGCAACATCAGATGCAAGAGGTGCAGCCAGTTCTTCAGCAATACACCCCGGTACTAGTAGGAGCGCTAGAACCAGTACGAGAAGGAACGTTACAATCCGATCCATGATCAATCATGTTATCATACCAACCCAATAAGGTGATCGTATGCACGAATTGCAGAACAATACAATAAAAACGTAATCTGGAACAAAAAGAAGTGTCGGGGTTATCCGACAATAGATGAAATTTACTCTACGAGGATTTTAAGAGTGTATTCGCTGCCAGTCTCTTCTGAATCTGCCTTCTTTTCTACACCAGAGAAAGACTGTTCTCCAGCTGCAACAGCTTCAACAAACCACTGGTGGAAAGCGCCGACAGTTTCGTCAACTGCATCGACATGGATGTCCTTGATAATAGTAAGACCCTCTGATGCAGTTACATTCCACTCAAAGTCAGTAGTTACCGGAAGTTCGATCATTGCAATCTGACCAACAGTCATGTTGATTTCAGTGCTGTTTACATCAGCGGTGACATTGTACACCGGAAGTTCTTCAGCGACGACTTCAGTTACTTCCTCAGCCTGAACTTCGCCTGCAACTTCTTCAACGACTTCTTCGGTTGCTTCTTCCACAACCGGGACTTCTGGAACAACTTCAGTTGCTTCAGGTGCTACCTGTTCTTCTGCAATACACCCCGGTACCAGCAGGAGTGCTGAAACCAGTAAGAGAAGGAACGTTACAATCCGATCCATGTCTCTTTAGGTCAACTCAATAAGGTAATAAGCTAATGGTATGGTTTTCGTTTATCCAGTGATTTTGGATCATTGTTTTCAGGAAAACAATTTTACTTAAAGCATTTGTGGAGAATGCTGTTGCGCGCCCTCTTTTTTTTTAATAATCAATTTTCAGGGATTAATTCCACGTCCTTTATAGAATGTATAACTAAATGTCCCGTCTTTTTGGGCAGATCGAATCAGATCCGATATCCCTTCATCAAAGTCTTTTGCTGACATCAGACCTGCCGCAATTGCTGGATCTCTGATCCCCTGGATCATGGCTATGAAGGTCTTCTCAGTAAATCCCGTGGCTAAGTCAGGTCTCCCCCCATCAGCATAGACCAGCCGTGGTGAAACCATGACATCGGTGAGCCCTGATGAAACCAGCAGCGGATAGAGTTTTCTTCCAATACAGGCATCACCCCCGGCTCGTTCCTGAAGAAGGACCTGACACCGGATGGCCATGAGAGCCTTTTCACTCTCCGGATGAAAACAAACCGATCCATGATCCCCTTCAATAGCAGTAACCGTGCCACCTGGTTTTACCATCTTCATGACACGGCGGATTGCTTCTTCAGGTTTTCGAATATGTTCAAGAACAAAGCAAAAAACCGCGTGGTCAAACATCCCAAATGGGAGTTCATCTCCTAGAATATCTGCATGCTGCAGGGTAACGTTCGAAAGACCTGCAGCACTCACCCGCTTTTCTGCAATTGCAAGTGATGTGTGAGAAATATCAACAGAAACGAACTCACAACGGGGGTTTTTACCCGCAAGAATACAGGTCTGTGCCCCGGTCCCGCATCCGGCTTCAAGTATCCTACTGCCCGGAGGAAAAATTGAGTCATGGTGAATCAGGCAGGTCAGCGTTTCAGCCTGATCAAACAGTCGTTCAGCTTCACGTTCAGAATATCCATGAACATAGGATTGGGTCATGTGTACCCAAACAACTATGCCACCATTCTTCAGATGGTTTCTGCTGTCAGGAAAGAGAGGATGATAATGCCTTTTGCATGATAAGACAATTACCGGAATCAGTCTGCTTGTATCTGACTTTATCCATGAGTGAGCGGATCAGGTGAACCCCAAGACCGCCAATCCGCCGCTCATCAATTCCTGCATCAACATCTGCAGGCGGAATAGTTAACGGATTAAAATGCGGTGCCTCATCGCAGATCGTGAGTGTAACAAAACCATCTGCAATTTCACATGTCACTTCGATCATTCCAGGTTTCCCATTATACCCGTGGGTGATGATGTTCACAACTGCTTCTTCTGCAGAAAGTTGCATTGCATTTTCAACTTCAAAAGAAATGCTCTCCTTTTCAATTATGTCAGAGAGGAATTCTGCAAGTTGTGTTACTGCAGTGATCGCATCTTCAAGGTTAATCTGATATACTGCCATTCATATTCGAACGAGACATAAAATTACGATTTGAGTTTTTCAACTGCCTGTTCAACCGATGGACTTATCGGAAAGAGCCGGTCAAATCCTGTCATTTTAAAAACTTCTCCGGGACCAGGCTGTAGAGTAGCGAGTGCGATGGTCCCTTCTTCGGCCTTGACCCGCTTCAATGCTGCGAGTATTACCCGAAGCCCAGAACTGCTGATATAACTCAAATCCTTCATGTTAAGGATAAGAGTCGTAACCCCGGTATCAATCTTCTTTCCCAGCTCTCCTTCAATTTGTGATGAAGTTGCAGCATCTATTCTTCCGGATATATCCAGAATAGTAATTCCGGAGATTTCACGTTCCTGTATTGAAAGATGATCTTCCATTATCCTATCTTCTCCATGTATAATGACACAAGTCCTAGTATAATCAGTTCTCTGCTAGGAATTTATGATTTGTGAAAGCGAGATCAATGCGTGAAAACGAAACAGGCTATTCTGCAGAATGAACGATGGCAGGATGTTCCTGGTACGGCTCATGCCAGAATCTTTCCCTGTATTCGAAAACCTGACGTGACCAGCTCGAATGTGTATCTACTCACTATAGGGGATAATATTGTCTTTTTAGATACGGGTGCGTCGCAGGAAGTTATGGACACTGCATGTGATGCTCTAGTAACATGTTCATATGACAGAGAAAAACCACTCATCATCATTTTCGGGCATGCGCACTACGATCACATCTACGAGGGATTGGTAGACCGGCGATTTGAAAAATTTGGAAAGCCGGTATTTGTCTGTCATGCATCTGGTGCAGATATTATCAGAACAGGAGACCAGCGATATACCCAGGCCTATCTGGTGGATTTACCAATACCGCCCCTTCAGATAGAACTCCCGCTTTTCCATAATAAAAACCAGGATCTGGAAATTTCGGAAATTTTACCGGGATTTCAGCTTATTCCCAATAACATACACATTTCGGACGAAATCCTCCTGCTTTCTGAAGAGCTTCGCTTTCCTGACGGGCAATCACTGTTTTTCTGGGCAGTACCGGGGCATTCATATGACAGTATGGCCATCCGTATTGGAAATCTTTTGCATGTCGGGGATATCCCCTTTGCACTCAATCCCGGAGTTGCAGGGATTCTGGGGTGGGACACCATTGAATTTTCTAAAACGCTCCAAAGGATGGAATGGATACTTGAGAATTATGAAATTTCAGTGATCTGTCCGGGACATGGTAATGCATTCAGCGTGTCGGAGTTTCGAAAAATACTTCACAATCTTAAGCAATCTCATGAAACCTTACCAGATGTTGCCCTTTTTGACAAAGGGCGGGTAAATCTTTCCATGAGACATGCTATGGACCTTATGGATGAGGCATACCGACTCTTTCCTATTGTTGCCGGAAGAATCATGCTCCTTCGGTACCATCTTGAAGAACTTGAAGAATTTGAAACCGCAGAAGACCTGGAACGTCTCATACCTGTCGATGATATTGAAAAAACCCTTGATGGATTTACAACCTATTACAAAGATTTTCAAGAGAAAAAACTCTCCGAGCTACAGGTTATCCTGAAATCTTTGCAGACACTTCAAAAGATCAGGTCATATCTTACAGGACATACTCTTGAGCACCTCATCGATCCCTCCCTGGTTCGTCGGACTACCAGACTATTCTCAGATCTTTTATCTGCCATGCAGGGAGTGATTCCGACTGCGAGACTCAAAAAATGTGATCCGGTACACGTCCTGAATGATCTTATATTGAAACAGAACTCTTGTGCATTCAGTGATGATGACCTGTTGCATTCTATCGATGATGTCACCAGTTTTCGAAATATATTGCTGAGCAGACTTGCAGAGTACCAAAACTGCAAAGAGATCAGGTTCTCTATCAAAACTCCGGATACTGTTCAATTCATATATGCCGATGTCGACCGGTTATCAGATATCTATAGTGCATTGTCCGATTATTACCGATTGTATGGTGCAGATAGTGTCAATGTTGAGATTTTTCCAAAAAAAGATTTCGTTCATATCGCAATCACGCCAGTCGGTGTAGACTGGAAACCCGAGCTTCCTCTTTCACGGGCCCTTCTCCGAACCGTCAGGTATGCCGGGGGGAAAATTGTGAAATTACCAAAGCCTGGTGATGAAGAGATCATCCTGCAATTTCCGATGGAAAAATAAAGGATCAGACTGCCCTGAAGAGGATAAGAGTGATGTCATCTGACTGGGGAGCATCTTTTGTAAACTCTTTGATGGATGTCTTTATTGCATTAATGAGTGCGGAAAGATCAAGGTCACGGTTCTGCATTAAAACCTCAGTAAACCGTTCTATTCCATACTCCTCTCCATCCTTGTTCATCGCTTCGGTAATACCATCAGTATAAAGCGCAACCATATCTCCCTTCTTCAAATCCACCGTTACCGAAGCAAGGTCAATATCATCGATGATTCCAAGGGCGATCCCTTCAGCCTTTAAAAGGGTTATATCACTCTGGTCTCCTCCGGTCAACATCAGGGGAGGATTATGGCCGGCATTAACATAGGTGATCTGCCGTTTCTTTGAGTCGATAACCAGGTAAAAGAGCGTTACAAACATACTGGCCTTGGAGTCACGACAGATAAGCGTGTTTGCCTCAGTGATTGCACTTGCAGGAGAGCTTTTCCAGGTAGCACTTACCCGGATTAGGGTTCGGGAGAGTGCCATGAACAGTGCTGCTGGAACACCTTTCCCACTCACATCGGCAATAACCAGCCCCCACTGATCATCACCAACCGGGATAAAGTCATAAAAATCTCCTCCAACTTCAAGAGCCGGGCTTGAAAATACCGCAAGTTCCATACCAGGAATATCAGGAACGTTGTCTGGAAGGAAACTCTGCTGAATTCCCTGGGCAATCTCAAGTTCACGCGTAAATCGCTCCTTCTCTGCGGTGGTTCTCCGAAGTTCTACAATATAATTGCGAAGGTCATTTGTCATCCGGTTAAAGGCGCCGGCCAGCTCCTCAAACTCATCACCAGTATGTATCTCAACCGGAGTCTGCAGATCCCCATTCCCGATTCGTCTGGCCCCTTCACTTAGTATCATAACAGGACCGGTAATGATTTTAGAGAAGAATATTGCAATACCCGTCACTCCGATGAAAAGGAGAAAGAAACTTGTAATAAGGATTTTTTGCAAAAAGGACATCTGTTCGGTGATGTGTGAATGGGTTTCTTCACTTGCCAGGCGGATGACTGAACCGGTGATATGAGCAGGTCCGATTACCTGTTCTACCGGTACGACAAGGCCAATGCTCCATCCGACACTTTTTACCGGTGCATAGGCGATATACTTGTCACCTTCTGCAAATCTGCACCGACTGACACCGGAAAGACCCCTGGTCATCTCTTCTGCAACCTTTCTGAGATCTTCATTCGTACTCTGAAGAAGATTCTCTGTCTCGTATGACTTATCCCACCTGGTCTCTCCAGCGCTCAGACCAGGTCTGGAGAGAATATCCCCCCGCTGATTTATCAGAAATGCATATCCGTCTTCACCAAGCTGGGTGGTGATAATCCGGTAGTTAATCGTTTCAATAGTAATATCAGAACCAATGACCCATGTCCGGGTTTTATCAGGACTGTGAACTGCCTTCGAACAGGTGATGGTAAGACCATTTCCTAAGACATCAACATACGGATCAGACCATACGAATTGCGAACTATTCACCGCTTCCAAAAACCAGCTTCTGGATCGTGGTTCAAAGGTAGGATCAACTCGTGGAGTCCAGGGGAAGATGAAGGTGATCCCTGAAGAAGAGGTAACATACAATGCAGTGAGCCGGTTATCTGCATGGAAAAGGGTATTGAAAACAGGCTGGAATGAACTCAGTGCCATGATTTCATCCAGAACGTGTTCTGCTGTCACTCCGGGAGAAAGATGGATGATACCCGTCTCACCTGGTTTTGCGGGCTTTATATCACGGGTATACCACGTAACAGGAGTCACATTATTTTCTTTGATCATCACTTTTCCATAGTCATTGAGGACATTCATCTCGGAAATGATCCGTTCAAAGACCATATCGGTGATCTCTGCCTGGTCTTTTACAAGCCGGAGAAGATAGATCTCTGCATCCTCTTCCAGAGCGGTTGTGCTCTCACCTATGGCTTGTTCCCCAAGAGCAAGACTGGACTGTGTTGCATAGGCTCCCAGATTCCCCATCACAATCCATGATATACCGCCGATAATGATGAAGATGAGACTGGTGAGCAGAACCATTATCAGCAATAATTTTCCAGCGACTCCAATTCTCATTCTTTTCATAAGATCATATTTTCTTACAGAACCGTTACGGTAATTTTATGCTGGATAGTTTCCAGATTCCATGACAAATTTCTCGGTCGCAGATATCCGACAAAAGTCTGAATACCGGGTGAGGTTGCACACACCATCCATTCCCGGGTTCCGGAGACTTCAACTGGAATACCGGGTGGAAAGGGAGTGTACCGGTCGCCAGTGACAAATAATCCCTCAGTTACTGAGACACGCCAGTACCTGCCATCCTCCGGTGTCCAGGGGTATGAAACCATCATGGTATCTCCAACTGACAGAATTACATCTGATGTACTTTCATTTGCATACACATCAGGTGGTTGCCTGAATGATTCCGGACGAACGGTAAATCCGGCTTCAGGCCGGACACAACCGGACAAACAAAGGATCATTATGAGAAGCAGATAGATTAAAATCGGTGTTTTTACCGTTTTTAGATACCACCTGTATTCCGGCATTATCATCAGTAGTAAGAAAAGTACGTCCTGCAGGGTTAAGTACCGTTTGATATGTGCCTCATCCTGCTGCGACAGACCTATCTTCTTCTTTCTCCTATTTTGATATATGACCCCCAGCCAGATACCTGACGTTCTCGTTCAGGCCCGGCCCCTCACTTCCGAAGGGTCCGCAATTTTGATCGGATTTCCGGGAAGTGGTCTTGTAGGAAGTATTGCGCTCTCTTATTTAGTTGAAAAACTCGGGTTTGATTCCATCGGGACAATGACCAGTAAATATTTCCCGCCAATGGCAATGATGTCAGAGGGTGTCATTGCTGTTCCGGTGAGAATTTATGAAAAGGGTAAGTTTGTTGCTATTCTTGCCGACATTCCTATTCATCCCCAAATATGTTACGAAGTCTCAAATGCCATTCTTGACTGGCTCGCTCCTTATAATGTATCAGAAGTCGTAACGTTGGCTGGTATTATTACAAATGAGCCGGAAAAGCGGGTTTTCTCAGTTGCTACAGAAAAACCCCTTCTGGACAGACTTGGTGACTCTGCAATCAGGCTCCCTATTGGTAGTATTTCCGGTATTGCCAGCAGTATACTCACCGAGTGTAAGATACGAGGGATACCGGGTATTGGCCTTTTGGGAGAGACGATCAATGCACCAGATCCCAGGGCTGCTGCAAAAACGGTGGATGTACTGAATATTCTGTATAATCTGCAGATTGAAACGTCAGGCCTTATTGAACAAGCTGAAGAAATTGAAGCGCAGATGCACAGACTGGCAGAAGATGTCCAGACCGCTGAAGAGCAACCAGTCAGGAAAGAACCGCAACTGCCGATGTATGGGTGATATCCATGGAATGTATTGCACTTACCGGGATTTTTCCCCAGGTTATCGAAGAACTGAAAAAAGGTATTCCACGGACTATTGAACTTACCAGTGCACATAATGTTATCTCACTGACGCAGGTGACACCAGGTTCACTCATTTTTCTGACAACTGTTGATTGCGAAGATGTTACTGTCGGTGATACAGGAATTATCGCTGAAGTCATCTCCGTTGCAATTACCATGAAACATACCGTTGAATCAGGGTCAGGATATCATATCATGGAGCGCGAAAAACTCGCTGCACGGGTGAAGCTCAAATTCCTCTCGAAAACCACCATTCGTGCAAATGTTACCAGATGTTCAATTACCGAACCAAGAATTGTTGATGTGGTCAGGCCGGTTGCGTACCATGCAGGGTGAAAAACTCACCATCCTCTTTATTCATACGCTACTATTATCTGGTACTGGTGGAAATAAAATAAGGCACATCTTTGGGCCTGTGGCTTAGCCAGGATATAGCGTCGGGCTTCTAACCCGAATGTCGGGGGTTCGAATCCCTCCAGGTCCGCTCGTTTTTAAAAAAATTTAGAGGTACATGTATCGACTGATACGAATGACCTTATCATAGAAATGATACATTGTACCGTCAATAAATGACACATCTGCAGCGATTCTGTCCATACAATTATTTGTCGCGGTAAAAACAACCTCATCTCCGATGTTTTTTCCAAGGCTCTGTGTCTCTTTTGACCCGTCCGGACCGATCCGGTGAACCTGTAAAGTTTTTATCATATTCTGACCGAATCCACCCCTGAACTGAACCTCAATTCTGCTAATATCGACATTTGCCTGGATGACTACAGATTTGTTCACAGGAATTTCCTGAACAGGATCAGGTTTCAATGAGGGAGAACGGGCAATCTCTTCACAGGGATCCACAGTCGGAGAATAATCTGCAGGACAGATACCCCGGATATACTGCATCTTCTCATTCAGAATGACATAGCTCATACCGTTTTTAAAATTGGCTGTGGCAATTACCTGGTCGCCACACCCTGACCCTTTGAGCATGACCGAATCACCAACAACATTTCCGATTACTCCTGAGTCTTTGGACCCGTCCGGGTGAATTACCTCGACCTGTATTTCCTTAAGTAATCTCTGTCCATGCCCGCCTCTGAAAATAGCGGTTGTATACTTCCCTTCCTGATTCAGTTGAACTGATACCGTCAGATTTGCAGGAGGCTGAACCGTTGTGACGGGGACCGGGAAATCCCCAGTATCACATGCAACTGATGAAAATCCGGCTAAAATCAGGACCAGTGTTGCACCGATCAGGACCCATCTCCATGTTCTCATATGAAGAGCCATATGAGTGAATCCTACTGCCACCTATTTCAAGATTATGAATGAAAAAAGTAAGATGCTGTCCGGTTATTCAATAATGATATTTTGAATATCGTGTTCTCTTAATGCCAGCATCTTGGTCCGGTTCAGGTTTTTTCCTGCCTTCCCAATTGCACGGCCACGATCTTCATCCCGGATGACAACATGGGCGATCTGCTCGCCATGATAATCTGAAAACTGTACCTCTTTCACCTGGGCCGGATGGAAGCAGTTCCTGATGAACTGTGCCGGATCGTCAGAATACTCCACAGCCTCTATCCTTTTCCCGAAAGATTCTGATGCTTTTTTAATATTGACGCCTTTTTTCCCAATCGCGTATCCCATATCGCCGGGATTTACAATGAAAATGAGACGGTCATCGTCACCATCATCAATAACATCGCGACTTCCTGCCCCTGTGATTTTTTCAAACTGGGCGATAAGTGCGATTGTTTCTTCATTCAGGACTACTCCCATGCAGCCTCGTTACCGGGAAAGGGTAAGAATGTCAGAGTCACCGGACTCTTCGATTGCTAGTG
Organism: Methanospirillum hungatei JF-1; assembly: GCF_000013445.1. Lineage (NCBI taxonomy): Archaea > Methanobacteriati > Methanobacteriota > Methanomicrobia > Methanomicrobiales > Methanospirillaceae > Methanospirillum > Methanospirillum hungatei. Next base: position 75,371 of record NC_007796.1, on the reverse strand, counting down.
CGCTCACAATAAAGGGCTTACCACAAGCACGACCAAGCTGGACGCCTGACCCTTCATAGGTATACGTCTTTACTCCATCCTTACCGGAGAGATAACCGGAAAATTCTGCAGGGCAGTTTGCCGCAACGACGACAAGCTTTGCAGATCCCTTCTCAATGCTGTCCTTTGTCTCGTTCTGACCGAGGATAACCTTCCCAGTCTTAATTGCACGTCTCAGAGATGTATTGAAATCCATATCAGATACCCCTATACTTTCTGCTTTACTACTAATTTAACATCCCCTGTTCCAAGCTGAATTGGCTGACCAACAATGACATTCTCAGTCACACCACAGAGGATGTCAGCTTCATGGGCCACTGCCGCATCCAGGAGATGATTCACGGTCACTTCGAATGCTGCACGGGAAAGAACAGATTCCTTCTCTCCGGCAATACCGTGACGTCCGATTTGCTTTACTTCACCTTCCATGCACATCATATCTGCAACGAGCATGATGTGGCGCACATCGACCATGATACCCTGTTCGGAGAGAGTCGCAAGTGCTTCGTTGATGATGGCATTTCTGGCGGCTTCGACACCAAGAACTTGTGAAATCTCGTTTATGTTGTTCGTCCTGGTCCTGGTTGTATCAACACCACGGATGGCAAACACATCTTTCAGGTTGGAGCCTTCGGTGTAGAGAATGTATTCTCCGGACTCCTTTCTGACGACTACACGTTCAATGTCATCAATACCCTGAACGATAACATTCCGGACATGTTCTTTGAGCTGGAACAGGTTCTGATAACTCCCCCGATCCTTGGGGATGAAGATGAGCAGCCCTTCAGACTCATTCGTCTCAAACTCAAAATCACGATAATGTCTTCGTTCCTTGATCTTCTTTGGAGCGGTCTCAAGGATCTCCCTGACTGATATCTTCCGTTTCTCACAGACCGCTTTGTTGACATGAACCACGATCTGCATATTTGCCATGTCAGTGGTTATATCTCCAAACTCCTGAAGCGGAGCTGCCTCAATCTGCCAGGATACCTGCCGCGCTTTATCACGGTCAGTTGAGTACCCCTCACGGAGATAGATGGTCATGGTCGGGGTGGATGGTTCCTTCCTGGCATCCATGATCTCAATCAGACGGGGAAGACCTAAGGTAACGTTAATTTCAGCCACACCCGCGTAGTGGAAAGTACGCATCGTCATCTGCGTACCCGGCTCACCGATAGACTGGGCTGCAACAACTCCGACCGCTTCACATGGTTCTATCCTGGTGTGCTTATATTCCTTGACCATCTGGGCGAGAATCTTGGCATACTGCTCGTCTGTTACAATCCGGGAGGGATCAGTCAGACCCTCAATCTCACGTCCGATGATAATCTTGGCAAGAGTGGTATTGGTCCGGTGCGGAAGACCTATGGCTATCAGCTCAAAGAACCGTTTGGACATCCGCTGGGTAACTTGTGGGTGTTCGACAAGTTCATTCAGGGAAGAGAGGTGATCCCGGAGTAAAGCGCGGAATTTATCCTGCTCAAACCGGTTCAGGCCCTCAAATGCCGCTGCATCGACCCAGTCAGGAATCTTAATCTCTTCTTCAGGAACAGCCTTCCTGACCGTGAAGACTTCCTGCTCCATGTCAGCTGGAAGCGGAAAGGTCTGCATGACCCAGTCTTCAAAATCGCCCTTTTTGAGAAGATTGGTCAGAAATACCGTGTATTGTTTCTGAGTAAGCCTGAAGTTCGGGTTTTCCTGGCGTTTGATATCCTTTATTCTATCCTTAAGGATCTTCTCAATCCGCTCGGGGATGGAGTTAATCTTCTCAATAGTCATCTGGTAGTCAGAAAAGTGCTCCCTGACTTCCATTGATTTTTTATCCAGTGTAGTAAGTCGCGGACGGGCTGTGGGAGTAATGATGGTCTGAGGGAGGATTATCGACTCATCATCATCTGATGATACCACGAGAGGAGAGAAACTCTCTTCGAGCCAGTCATAGAATTTCTCTGCATGGATGAGATCTTCCATCTTGGCAATAAACATCTGGTCATCGATAGTATCTTCTGCCTCCTCATCCTCTTCCTTCATCCGGTACTCAACCATCTCGATGAGCACTTCACGAATATGTTCCGGAACATCATCTGGGAATTTTTTCTTGACTTTGTGCTCTTCAAAGTACCGGAGAACTGCTGCTGCAGCTTCTGAGGGGATCATCAACTCTTCCATCAGATCTCCTCCTTGAGGACATTACTCACAATTCCTTCGACATCCACCGGTTCACCAAATGAACTCTTCATAGGATCGGTAGAATCCTCACCATATTCGAACTGGATGATTCTGCCTCCGGTGGTTCTGACGGTCATATCATAGGCTACTTTCAGGTCCTGCAAAGCGTTAATCATCCTCCGCTGGAGATAACCAGACTGGGATGTACGGACCGCAGTATCCACCAGACCCTCACGACCTCCAATTGCATGGAAGAAGAATTCAGTCGGGTTCAGACCGGATTTGTAACTGTTCATGACAAACCCATGAGCCATTGCTCCCCGGTCATGTTTCTTGAAATGGGGAAGGGTCCGATCCTCGTACCCTCGCATGATACGCTCACCACGAACCGCCTGCTGACCGACACAACCGGCCATCTGGGTCAGGTTCAGCATCGAACCTCTGGCACCGGAGACCGCCATGACCACGGCAGAATTCGACAGACCAAGGTGTCTGCCTGCAATCTCTCCCGTATTATCACGAGCTTTTCCAAGAACCTGCATGATCTGCATCTCAAGGGTCTCTTCCGGAGTTCTGCCAGGCATGGGTTCGAGCTGGCCATCCTCAAAGATCTGAATACGACGCTCCACATCCTGGGCGGCACGTTCAAGAACTTCACGAATCTGGCCATAATCGCTCTTGGAGAGATCTTCGTCATCGATAGCAAAGGTAAACCCGTCATGCATAATTGCCCGAATCGAAAGACGGGTCATGTCATCGATGAAGCGTGCAGCTCGTTCATATCCGTACTGTCTGATGATACGGTGGAGAATTGCACCATCGAATGCACCAACCGCTTTTTTATCGATAACACCGGATATTAACTCACCATCGATGATCTGCACATATGCATCACGTTCACAATCAACCCGCTGGCATTCATCACAGCCCTTACAGGAGGATGCACGGAATACCATGTTCAGATCTGCCGGGAGGATCTTTGAGAATATCTGCTTGTTGGACCAATATTTCACGCCATCCTCTACTTTCCCTGGTTCACCGAGACGATCAATCTTGTTATTTTTGAGAAGATCGATGGTCTCTTCCTTCGTAAACCACCGGAGTGTGTGGGTCAGAAGGAAGATACCGGAGATGTGGTCATGGATACCCCCGATGATCGGTCCGCCAAAACGGGGCGACAGGATATTCTCCTGCACTGCTGCGAGCATGGCTGCTTCAACCCTGGCCTCTTCGGTCTGCGGGATGTGCAGGTTCATCTCATCCCCATCAAAATCCGCGTTATAGGGGGGACAGACTGCCGGATTCAGACGAAATGTCTTGCCATCCATAAGCCGGACCCAGTGGGCCATAATTGACATCCGGTGGAGGGACGGCTGTCGGTTAAAGAGCACAATATCACCATCACGGAGATGACGCTCGACAATCCATCCAACGTCTATCTGATCGGCAACAAAGTCAAGGTTCCCGTCATCTGCCCCGGTACCTTTTACCAGACGGATACGACGCTTGTCAGGCCTGATGACATAGTTTGCACCACAGGGGGATTTGAGGTTTGGCCGATCAGGTCCGACCCTGACAATCCGGCGGAGTTCATCTATATTAAAAACCGTGACCTGAACCGGAATGGTCATCTCATTCGCAATCTTCTGGGGGATACCCACTTCATTGACCGAGAGGTTTGGATCCGGAGAGATAACGGTACGGGATGAGAAGTTCACACGCTTACCAGATAAACTTCCTCTGAAACGCCCGTCTTTTCCTTTCAGACGCTGGGAGAGGGTCTTGAGCGGACGGCCGGACCGGTGACGTGCTGGCGGACATCCAGCGACCTCGTTGTCGATATAAGTTGTCACATGGTACTGGAGAAGTTCCCAGAGATCTTCAATGATCAGCTGGGGTGCTCCTGCATCCTGGTTTTCCTTGAACCGCTGGTTAATCCTGATGATATCAACCAGTTTATGCGTCAGGTCGTCCTCTGAACGCTGACCATTCTCAAGAATAATGGATGGCCGCATGGTGACCGGGGGAACCGGAAGCACGGTCATAATAGTCCATTCAGGACGTGCCACGCTGCCTATAATACCCAGTTTCTGCAGGTCGTCATCAGGAATCTTTTCAAGACGTGCTCTGATATCTGCCGGGGTAAGTTTATTTTCTACTTTTTTGCCCCGTTCGTCGGTCGTGATCTCGGCAAATGTGGTTGGCTTTTCAAAGTTGATCTTCAGCTGCTGCTCACCACAGTGCGGACAGATACGCTCCTTCTTCACATCCTTCTCACTGACCGAGTCACTTCCCATCTCTTCTTCTGGTCCGATGATCTTCTCGATCTCTTCATCAGACAGAAGCAGACGGCCACACTCTCTGCAGGTAACACGAAGCAGTTTTCGAATAAGCCGAGTATACCCGACGTGGATGACCGGCTTTGCCAGCTCGATGTGACCAAAGTGTCCGGGACACTCACCTGCTTTCTGACTGCAGGTCTTGCACCGGAGACCAGGATCAATCACACCCAGATGCAGATCCATCAAACCCTGGGGATAGGGGAACCCGTCATCGTCGTACGTATCCGCCCAGATGATCTTTCTGACACTCATCTGTCGGATCTCTTTCGGGGAGAGGAGACCAAACTCGATCTTCCCGATCCGTTTAGGACTTGGCATTGCTTCTCTCCTCCTTATACAACATCCTCGAGGTTGAGACGGGGAGCAATGGTCATACTCTTCATCTCATCAAGGAGTAATTTGAATGCATACGACATCTCAACCGGGTAGATATCAGTCTCGCTGCCACAATTGAGACATCGGGTAATATTCTGTTTCCGGTCCAGCATGGCAACCATACCACACCGTGCACACACATACTCGGTGACCTTGTCGGACTCTTCAAGCAGACGTTCTTTCAGGGCCATGGCTGCTCCATGACCGATCATAACATCACGCTCCATCTCTCCGAAACGCAGACCTCCTTCACGGGCACGACCTTCAGTCGGCTGTCTGGTCAGAACCTGGACCGGACCTCTGGAACGGGCATGCATCTTGGATGAGACCATATGATAGAGTTTCTGGTAATAGATGACACCGACGTAGATATCTGCAAGGAATCGTCTTCCGGTGATACCGTCCCACATGGCTTCACGACCGGTGTGTGAGAACCCGAACTTTTTCAGTGATGCACGAAGATCCTCTTCACGTTCTCCGGAAAAAGCTGTACCAGCAATACGACGTCCTTCAAGAGAGCCGACCTTCCCACCAAGCATTTCAAGCATGTGACCGATAGTCATTCGTGACGGAATTGCATGAGGATTAATGACCAGGTCAGGAGTCAGACCGCCCGCGGTGAACGGCATGTCAACACTCGGAGTGATAAGCCCTACGACTCCTTTCTGCCCGTGTCGTGATGCGAATTTGTCTCCAACTTCCGGAATACGGAGATCACGGGTTCTGACCTTGACCAGTTTGGAGTTGTTCTCTCCTTCGGTCAGAATAACAGTGTCAACAATACCATGCTCGTTGGAACGCATGGTCACGGAGGTATCACGGCGCTTTTCTACGGTAATCAGCTCAGACGTTGGTTCTTCAAGGAAACGCGGCGGAGAAGTCTTTCCGATAATGACATCCTTCTCTTTGACAATGGTTTCTGGATTGATGATACCATCATCGTCAAGGTTGGCATAATAATCAGATCCATGTGCTCCTGTCACGTCTTCGTCAGGGACCTCAATACGGTCAATCTGACCACCAGGATACCGGCGTTCTTCTCCTTCATATGTTCTGAAAAAGTGTGAACGTCCGACACCACGGTCGATTGATGCCTTGTTGAAGATCAGGGCATCTTCAATGTTATAGCCTTCATAGGAGAGGATTGCAACAACAAAGTTCTGACCTGCAGCCCGGTCATCTGAACCGATAACATCAGAAGTCTGCGTATATACCAGAGGTTTTTGAACATAGTGGAGAAGGTGACCACGGGTATCAGGTCGGAGCTTCATATTTGCACAACCAAATCCCAGTGCCTGCTTGACCATTCCGGCTCCCATGGTAACACGGGGAGATGCATTGTGCTCAGGGAATGGTACATGAGCTGCCCCGATACCGAGGATGAGAGAGGGATCTACCTCAAGATGAGTGTGTTCAGGAGTGATATTCTCTGGTTTGATTGCAATATTCAGGTCTTCTTCCTCTTCTGCATCAATCAGTTCAATATATCCCTTTTTGATAAGATCAACAAACTCTATCTCTTTATTTTTCAGTTTTTGAATTTCCTCTTCAGGAATGGTCGGGACGCCATTTTCAAGCACAATAAGAGGTCGCCGTGCCCGCCCGCGATCGGTGTGAATGATAATATCGCCGTTAAACTCCTTGTACGAGCAGTTTACCTCGGTAGAGATGACACCCTGCCTCCTCAAGGCACGAATTTGAGTTACAAGAGCTTTCGGATCATCTACCAGACCGATAAGTGCTCCATCAACGAACACTCTTGACTGTGTGGAAATCATCAAATCTCAACTCCTATCCTCTCTACACCCATACCATAGAGCATCCGAATAATCTCTTCATCTGAATGGACGCCTTTACTAATCTCCACCATCTGGGCAAAATTTTTCACCAGACCACAATTTGGTCCTTCAGGAGTTTCGCTTGGACAGATACGACCCCACTGGGTTGGGTGGAGATCACGAGCCTCGAAGTGCGGCTGGGAACGGGAGAGGGGAGATATGACTCTGCGTAAGTGTGAAAGGACACTCATGTGATCAACGCGGTCAAGCAGCTGTGACACACCAGTTCTTCCTCCGACCCAGTTACCGGTTGCAAGCGGATGAAGGAGACGCTCAGTCAGCACATCTGCACGGACTGCGGTGGCGATCGAGAGGTCGCGGTGCCTCATGCTGGCACGTTCCAGCTGATACTTGACATCACGGGTCAGCCGGTTCAGAGAGATACGGAAGAGGTCTTCCATTAAGTCACCGGCCAGTTTGAGCCTCTTGTTTGCATAATGATCCTTATCATCAATACGCCGCCGGTCAAGAACCAGATCAAAACATGCCTCTGCCATCCGGCCAAGGAAATGAGCCTTTGCAAGCCGGACAGAATGCACAATTTTCATACACTCTTCATCCTCTTCGTTCACTGTACGGGGCATCAGGTAATTGAGGTGTGGCAGAAGATAATTATCAAGAACAAACTCTGCACGTTTGCGCTGATAATCGCGAGTCTGGTTGGGTGCCAGCTTCTTCCCGACGTACATGACACCGCATTCAACGGTCTCACATTCGCTCTCCTCAAGATTCTGCATCATGAACGTGAGGATCTCTTCATCGGTTGAGACAGCACGGACGATATCAGCATCGCTGGTCATACCAAGGGCCCGCATCATATCAACAAACCGAAGATGACCGGCAACCGACGGGAAGGTAACTTCAAGCAGGTTTTTGCGGTTCCGCTCTACAACGACCAGGGCACGGTACCCACGAAACTGGGAGAACACCTTGGCAACGTAGATACGCTCATTGTACCGCTCGGTATATTCTGTCATGATCTTGTTTGAGGCAAGATCTTCAAGCGTCATGAGCACACGCTCAGTACCGTTCACAATAAAATAGCCACCCGGATCAAGGGGATCCTCTCCATGAGAAGTCCGCTCCTCATCTGTCATGCCATACAGATTGCAGGCAACTGAGCCCACCATGATCGGTAATTGTCCGATAGTTGCAGTCACCGGCTCATGTCTGACTCCTCCCTGAACAAGAGTCAGGTCAAGCTGAATCGGTGCTGCATAGGTGATGTTTCGCAACCGTGCCTCACCAGGATAGAGTTCGGACTGAGAACCATCCGCTTCACGGACCAGTGGTTTTAAAATTTTCAGATCTCCAAGTTCAACAGAGACCGGTTCATTCCCTTTCCCCCGTGTTTCAATATCCGTCTCAATTACCCGCTGCTCATCAACGACCTTCTGGAGATTGTTGAGAAGAAAATGATTGTATGAGTCCAGCTGGTGACGGGCTACATGTTCACGGGAAAAGTAAGCCTGAGAAAGTATACTTAAATCAATCAACAGATCAGCCCCGGAAGGTTATTTTTTGGGTCGTCTTACTACCAGACGATAGGATTCTGCTCGGCCGGCAGTCATACTTTTTCGGACGATTTTAATTACGTCACTAATTCTGGCCCCTATTGACAATACTGCCGGATCATCATGATAAATCTTCGGCAATTGTTCGGGTCCGATCTGGTATCGAGCATAAAGATTTTTTACATCTTCTTCGCTCATGATACTGTGTTCTGGTACCATCTCATGTTTCAGTACGTTCAGCTCGGCGGACACGCCATACCCCCTGGAAACGCGTTTCGGTAAAAAGTCTGCACAAAAGACCACAACTGTCGTGGAGCGGGCTCGAGGGGATTTGAACCCCCGACCACCTGGTTAAAAGCCAGGCGCTCTGCCTAACTGAGCTACGAACCCCGTTAGTCACTGATCTGTAGCACTATTAGAAGGATGTTTTACAATATAAATATTGCTCAGTTTTTTCATGATTGCTTATGCATAATACCGATGAGAAAGGGATATCTGTCCTCATGATACAGGATATTAAAAATCAGGTGCTGCGCGGGAATAACTTATATCTGTCATCATGGTGTAGTTTTAAAGGAATTGTCCGTCTCCCCTACTGGAGAAAAATAATCAGGATGATTTTTAGTAAAATACCATACCAAACAGAATATGGAGGATAGTGTCAGGGAATAATGGATGATCTCGCACAATGGATAGAATCTCATCATAAATTATGTCAGCCGCGAAGAGAACATGCTCAACGGGCACTCCGGCATCTCTCGCGACTTGAGAAGAAAAATCTCTTTTCTGACGAAATATCCTATATGCGATCAGCAGAGGGGCGGTGGTTTGAGATGATCGCCTATGAGCTCTTTCTTGACATCGCAGACAAGACCGATGCCATCAAGACCGTCGTCCTCAAAGGAGCAGACGTGAAGGGAAGAAATCCCTACCCTGCCCTTGGTCAGAATGGCTTTTTTTATTCACGGAATGGCGATATCACCATCAGGGGAAATGGCCAGGATCTTGCAGAGTTTGATCTGCTGATGACAAAGCCGGATGGATCGGTCATTTTTGTTGAGGTAGTCACATCTCCCTCTGACCTGAAGGATTTCCTCCAGGAGATATATTATAAGAAACAGGTGATCAGGTACCTGTTTAACCAGAAAGCGGTAACCTTCATCCTCGTAACCTCATTTCCCCTGACAAATTACAAGGGGGGACGAAAAGTCCTTGGATCAGAGGAGCATATCTCACTCTGCACCCGTTCATGTGATAATTTCAGAAAACATATCGCCGGAACATGGAATAAACAGTCACAAAAACCTTTCCTGCCGGTTGGTAAGACCTGTTTATCCACCGATTTGAATACCGCCGCACCTTTTCCCTATAAACAATTTCATGATTTGGAGCGGGAATGGGTATTTACCCATCTGGGCGGAGAAGGAATCATTGATCTTCCCTCACCATACCGGACACATACACTGGTAAAGAAGATCCTGTTTGGAAGACTTTTTCCCTCAACTGCCAAACGATTGTGTGAGCGGTACAGATTTGTATACCGGGATAAGGAGTATACTGCAGATGATCTGCAGGCCCAATTTTCTAAGATCATTCTTGCGGCCGATATTCCTGATTACAGCCCTCTGATATACTTAAAGCCAAGGCAGAAGAAGGAGTATTACAAAATGGTCTTTGATGGTCAGGGGACATTCAAGTATGAACGGAAAACCCCACCGAAGGTAGGATTTTATATATGGCTGGAATCCCTTGAACCTGAACTTGGATACCAGGTTGCAATACGGCTTATCGACGAGTTGTCTCATTATTGTTTCTCAGCTCCGGTGAAACAACCGCCTGGGTCGTAATTGCCGGGAAGTGTCAGATATGGGGACCAAAGTAACTCTATTTCGTAAAGGCCATAAGGAGTTGACCTAAAAACCGGTGGATGAATAGTCTGATAGCATTTTTTTAGAGAGAGATAGTTATGCCCCCGGTCACATCCCAAATATCGTAACCTTCCTCCCCTGATGCTCTATTATTTGATTAAAAATCTTCTCATCCCAGCTCTTCTTTGTATCCCGGTCAAATATGAGCAGGTACACCTCTTCTGCTCCGCACCGGTCAGCATACCTCATCACCTGATCAAGACCTTTGCTGATGGTGGCTTCTCGGGATCCATATACTATCTTGCATTCAATGACAAACCGCTGGTATGTCCCATCTGGCAGACACCAGAGGATGAAAAGATCTGTCCTGCCTTTGCCCAAGCCATATTCCCGTGTTATCTGACCGCCCCCGTTCACTATCCGCTGGAGGAATGCCTCAAGGATGAGTTGAGGAGCAGCTTCTTTATACTGGGCGATTTCAGTCCAGCTTTCGGAGTGCTCCCGGAAAAATTGTTGGAATGAGACCAGGAGATCATGGACCCGGATGCTTCCATTCTTATCGATATACCATGCTGCTTTCAGAGACATACCAGACTGGGCAGTATAACTGAGTTCCCGGGGTATTATCTCCTGGTATATCGGGTTTGAAATTGCCAGAGCTCCTCCCCTTTCCGGGGTTATAAGCCCGAGATCGACAAGGTAATAAATATCATCAGATTTCAGGTTCTCTTCAAATATCTCTCCGGTAAGTATCGGTTCAATAACTCTCCGGACTCGTTCTTCCTGGAGTTTATCCACCAGCTGATCAAGATGGGTCTCCCTTCTCTGGATAAGTCGCTCTTTCGCTTCCATGACAAGGGACTGTGTTATTGGATTGGAGCGGTTCTTTCCCCCCTCAATTTTAAAACAGACCTCATATGCAAGGGCATTGACAAGCCAGGGCTGACCTCTCGTCAGGTTCCAGACTGAGGCAAGGGCTTCATCTTCAAAAACCTGCCCGGTCTCTGTGGTATGTTCAAGAAAAAGTGTCCTTGTCTCATCTTCGGTGAAATTACCTAACCGTAAAGATTCTGCTTTTATATTAAATGCACTTCCACCGGTGATGACTGATTTGTCTTTATCGGAATGGATACGATAGTCACGAAAATCACGAACTCCACAGAGGATGATGGATGATGGAAAATGAAGTGGACGAATATCATATCCAGATCGAATCTGCCTGAGAACAGAAATTAATGTATCACCCACAAGTGTATCGATCTCATCTATCATCAGGATAAGTGGTTTATCCAGTCTGTTAGACAATCTGTAAAAAAGGTTGTCATGGCACCAAACGGGCCATTATCAAGAATTATCTGCTCAAGTTCCCCAGATGAGATAAGATTTGGAAATTGAATCTCCATTCTCTGAAGCATCCCATACAGGATAGCCCGCATTGCTAACGTGACATCTTCCCTCGCAGCCTGGCCTGCTTCAACATTTGTATAGAGTGCATATTACCGCCCGTCTTTATTGAAGTATTCAGCACATGCAAGAAGACAGGAGGTCTTCCCACTTTGTCTTGGCGCATGGAGAACAAAATACTTCTCCTGGCTAATGAGAGTAAGTATTTCTGGCAGATTAAACCGGCTAAGAGGTGGGAGACAATAATGTTTCTCACAATTTACCGGTCCGGCGGTATTAAAGAACCTCATCATATATATCTTTACCCTGATACCAGAAAACTTCTCCCTGTGAAACCCGTCATATTATCCTGAAAATAAAAAATCCAGATAATTTTTATCCCCTTTACCCCTCACATTCTTATTTTTGGTTTTCAAAGTCCCCGAATAGATCTGTGGCATACAAGATCTCCAGGGCTTTGAGAGAATAATAGCCTATTTGAGAATATCTTCTACAGGGAATGGATAAATGACTGGTTCCGGAATGATATCAAGAATCTTCCAAACAATTCTCCCCGGACAATTTTCAGACAGGCAGGATCAAGAAGACGGGTACCTTCATTCTATCAAAGAAGTATTTATCTATCCCCGCATATTCAGGGAATGTTAGAAAAAAGAGGGATTTTATCGGTTTAATTTTATTCAAGAAGGATATCCCAGGCCTGGTCGCGGTATGATTCCATGACATAGGGGATACCTGAAACTTCTGCTGCTTCTGGAGTAAGGGCCATCAGATCATTTCTGTTCACAGATTTCAGGGAGAAGTTTCTGCTGCCTGCCATGATCTGCTGCATTCCGGTTCTGAATTTCTGTGCATAGGTGTAGATACCAATAGCACCAACCGGAATCTCACTCAGACGGTTTCCATACTTCTCTTTCAGGGTCTCGTAAGTAACGAAGAGTTCAGGGATGGTAGATCCGTACTTGGAGACGGTCTTTGGAAGTTCTCCATCCTTGATCCACTTCTCAATATTCTTTCCAACCATTCCCGGGATCATGAGGGCACGACCCATACAGACAGCTTTGAAGTACGGGGCACCCATGGCGAGGGCCTTGAATGCATTTGCTTCATCGGCAAATCCACCAGCAATGGCAAGATCTGGAACACGCATTCCCTTCTTCTTTAATGCCTCTGCCATCTGGTAGGCAAGGGACTGAATATAGAAGGTCGGAATACCCCACTCATTCATCATAGGCCAGGGGCTCATACCAGTTCCACCAGGAGCTCCGTCGATGGTGAGCAGATCAATCTTTGCTTCTGATGACCAGCGGATCGCCATTGCAAGCTCTTTCATGGAGTAGGCACCAGTCTTCAGGGTTACACGCTTAAAGCCAATACCACGCAGCCGGTCTACTTCCTCCAGGAAACCTTCCTTTGATACAAATCCAAGTCTTGAATGACGCTCAAATTCCTTGATTGCCCCGTCCTTAAATGCGGCGATATTGTCAGCCCGGGTCGGATCTGGAAGAACGATATACCCACGTTTCTTGAGTTCCTGGGCTCGTTCGAGGTTTTTAACCTTGATCTCTCCACCAATACACTTGGCACCCTGTCCCCATTTCAGTTCAATAGTCTCAAGGTTGTGCTTGGAAGCGACGTACTCTGCAGTACCAAGACGGGTATCTTCCACGTTCATCTGAACGAGAAGCTCTCCATATCCCTCGTGGAACTTTTTGTAGGTGTTGATTCTACGGTCCATTTCCGGTGAGGAGACAACCTTCCCATCTGATCCCAGCTTGAGTTCCGGATCGACACCACAGACATTCTCACCACAGACAAGGGTAATTCCTGAAATTGCTGCTCCAACGGCAAAGTGCTCCCAGTTGATTCGTGCAATATCAGTAGAGCCCAGTGCACCGGTGAAGATGGGTACGCGCATCTTTACTTTAATGTCCCAGCCGTAATCAGTTTCAGTGTTGACATCATCAAAAACAGCAGTATCCGGATTTGCTGCAACGCCATCCGGAAGCCCGTTTGCTCCGCAGGCATACCCATGTATATTCAGATGTGAGTAATCAATCGGGTAGTTCTTGTCTGCCCCTGCAGTGACCTCACCAAAAGGCCCGGGATACAGAACTTCTCTTCCCCGAAATGATGCAAGCCATACATCGCAGGCACCTTTACACCCGTCCACACAACGGGAACACATGCCAGACATCGGAACAACATCGCGTGAGCGATTTACAGTCCCGACCGCCTCATTGGAATTAGGACGTTTAAGATTCATGGTAACTTCTCCCTGAGCACAGACTTCTATCTGCACCGGATGAGATGGTCCGGTTAAATCCGAACATGTTATCTTTCTTTGTGAACCGTATAATCCCTTTCCTTCCGTCACTCTTAAAATATATTTGGAAAGTCTTTAAGAGAGAAGTAAGAAGGAAGTAGATTATCAGAGAAAACCCACCTACCTGCATCTTAAAATATGAACACGTCTAATCACCACACATGCCCCCAAAGGTAAAAGGAACTGCTGCTCCTATGGGTAGTATGAATCCAAAAGTCGAAAAAGCACTGAATGAACAGATAAATGCAGAACTCTATTCCGCATATCTGTATCTCTCGATGTCCTCCTGGTTTGACTCAGTCGGACTTCGTGGATTTGCCAATTGGGAACGGGTTCAGGCCATGGAAGAACGGGATCATGCATTAAAGATCTTCGATTATGTTCTGGCCCGCGGTGGTCGTGCAGTAATGCAGCAGATTGAAGCCCCGCAAACTGAGTGGAGGGATGCAAAAGATGCCTTTGAGACACAGATGGCTCACGAGCTAAAAGTAACCAGTCTTATCAATAACCTTGTGAATTTGTCTATTACCGAAAAAGATCATGCAACGGTGAATTTTTTACAGTGGTTTGTAAATGAACAGGTTGAGGAGGAAGAGAATGCACGGACGATCCTGGATCAACTCCAAATGATCAGCCAGGAGAAAGGTGTTGGCCTTCTTTATATGCTGGATAAAGAACTTGGCACAAGAGTCTATACACCACCAGTTACATCCCCCTCATGAAAATTTTTTACCTTTTTGAGTTCCTGATTCAGGTCACCTCAATACGGGTATATGGATCAAACGGATTTGTTCTGACGGCAAGAGAATACAGATACGGATAGTTCCGGTTCAGATATCCCATGTAATGAACCCACTCATAAGCGAGTGCCCGATATACTCTGCTGATATCTCCTGCCAGATGTGCCTGATCTGATGCAGATAGTCGGTCAATAACTTCACGATGACCAAGTTCCGCCGTAAGGTGAAATGCTGCCTGAAGGAGCGCAGTAAAACTCTGATGCTCAAGCATGACCGGGTTTTCCATGAGCCGTAATAGAAAATTGCGCTTTTCTTGTAGAAAATCCTGAATTTCCTTAAAATCTATCTTTTCATGTTGAATCTGAAAACGGTGATCAGATACCACTCTTTCCATAGCTTTCTCATCAGGATGCTCTTTTCCCTGGAGAACAAATGAAGACCCAAAGGCTGTTGATTCAGGATCAGCTTGAATAATCCTTTTCAACAATTCATTTCCGACTTCGGTAAAAAAAATCCCGATAACCATGTTCAATTTTTCAAGACGGGCATTTCTTGCACGACGTGAAAGAAGCTCATTAATGACCAACGTAACAAGCAGGACATTGATGAACAAAAAACCGAACGAGTTGAAGATATACTCAACCGTTCCTGATATATTGTCAATCACGGTAAGTTTTGTGAGATACACAAGAGCAGAACAACTCACCAGAAGGATTCCAAGACGTGCCTGCCAGGGTACTACAACCATGCCTATCTGTTAGTTCTGAGTGCAATACTACTTTCACAGGAATAATAGGATGAGCCATCGATTAGTATTCATGCCTCGTGAACTATCTGAACGCGATATCCAACTCCTCCAGGTTCTCGCTCCTGAATTCTCCGGGGAAATCTGCAATGGTTCGGGGATGCCCTATCGATCGATTCTGCCTCCGGTCGCAAATCATTATGCAACAAGCGCAGAGGATTTTAGGAGACGGGTTGACCGGTTAAGTGCGGATGATCTCAGATATCTCATCGATCTTGTTATGACGGGAGAAGAGAGCCTGCATTGTATTTCTCCGGATTATTATTCAGTATTGGACATGCGAATTGCTGAGGTCCTTGGTGAAGATATAGCCCATACAATACGTGGATTTTATGCAATGACATGTGAATAAAACCATCCATTATGGCAATATAGAAGATGATCAGAATTCTATATATGAAACGATACCTGTTTTTTTTCATCTGCCTTGCCCTGCTCATCTGTGCCACCGGTATTGTGCAGGGATATATCATCACAATTGATACGCCGAAAACTGTTATTAAAGGAAGTCCCCTTTTGGTCACCGGAACAACAACATTTCCAGAGGATTCCTATTTTGATCTGGTTCTTTTCTATTCAAAATATACGGCGGGTGAGGTTGCCAGAACACGGGTGATTGTTGATAAGACTCAAACCTTTCGTGTAGACTTTGATACACGACACCTTGAGCGTGGTCAATACAAGGTAGAAGTTCATAATATCGTATCAGACAATGAAATGTTTGTCGAGCGACAACTGGGTTCATCTTCTATTGTCAGACGAATCATTCAGATTACAGATAGATCTGACGAGATTTCCATCACATCCCCAGTTACACAACCGCTCTCACAGGCGTTAACGATAAGCGGAAGAATGAGAGGAATCGGGGACGGAGTACTTACTATCCGTGTCTTCGGACCTGGTGACTTTACGTACGGGCCCGAACAAGTAATTACTAAAAAGGGGTTTGCTGATAATTCCGGAGATTTTTCAACAACAATTCCGGTACCGTCACCCGGGGAGTACGTGGCAAGTATTTCAGATAAGAACGGTTTTATCGGAGAGTACCAGTTTACCATCACCGGAGCAGATACGAAAAAGACAGAAATCATTACTCCGGCGCCTACTATTGAGACGATCGCAACAACCATTCCTGCAACAACCATCCCTGAAACACCAGTTATTCCTTCACCGACTAAAACACAGGCATCTTCAGGGATCCTTGCAGGAATTCTAAGTCTCTTATGTTTCATCCTGATTACCGGAAAGAAAAGATGAGATTTAAAGGATTTCGATAGTGCCAATATTCCCAACACTATCATCTCCTGGAATGTCAGGAGCAATATACATGAGTGGTCATCCCGGTGTCGGCCATTCTGGGGCAAATAATCCGATAATATACTGAGGCAGGTCAGAACCGTCCATCTTATCAACTATCAGATAATCTGAAGAACCGGAAATTATATTCCGGAAAATTTCTGCAAAACATTACACATTTCGCTCCATGAGCAAAAAAAGGGGATGATATCATTATCTTTTTCGATAGAAATCAAAAATGAGACCGATGATAATTACCAGCACTGCCCCAATGAGAATTCCCTCTGCAAATTCGGGCAGGTGCGGAAATGGCGTTTCAATTTCTTCCAACCACTGGGTGGGACCCGCTAATGGAGCAACTGTTGGAGCGGGTGCCATCTCCATCATCCGATCCGCTGCATAAGAGGCAATATTGGACTCCATCTTCTGGGCGCTGCCTGCTGGCGCAGAATAGTAAAGCGGGGCGGCCTTCTGAGAATGAAACAGAGTGAATGAGGTAAGCAGAACCGCAAGTGCGAGGGGAATTGAAAGCAGTGTTGCACATCTTGCCAGAACCGCTTTTAAATCAAATGATTTCGGTGATACGATAAGAACCTGATCAATAAGCCGGTACACTTTCATCTCACGGCCTTTTACACTATATCTGGTTCTGCTGACCTCAATAAGACCAGCAGATGCAAGGTTTTCCAGATGATACATGACTGTAGAGACAGGAGTTTCAAGTTCCTCTGACAGCATCATCGCAGTGACTTCCCGTCCGGCCATGGATGAGAGGATCTTCCCGGCGGTCTCACTCGCTATGGCCTTTCCGATAAGCCGTGCCTGCTCATCATCCGGAGAGAGCAGCCGGACTTTTTGTACACTGTCTTTTTCAGGTTCTTCAGACATGAAGAGCGCTTTTTATAAAACTCTCACCTGCAGCAAGAGCATCATCAATTTTAGAGACATCTGGACCGCCGCCCTGGGCCAATGTCGGTTTTCCTCCGCCCTTTCCTCCAAGTACAGCGCAGACTGTTGATATGACATCTCCCGCTTTTACTCCTTTCTGCCCGGAAGACACTACAACCCGGGCTGTCTCTCCCCCGGCGACAAGGATGGCAATCCCACCTTTATCAGAGATACCGGTCGCAACTTTGACCAGTTCCGGATTTGGAAGATCAAGCCGTTTCACAAGGACTGAAATTCCATTATAATCAACAGTCTCAAGGTTTTTACTCTCCAATTCACTAATGCGTGAAGAGAGTTTTTCAATCTCCTTTCTCTGCTCCTTCCACTCATCAAAGAACCGTTTGGATGTTGCCGGGAGTGCCTCAACCTGAACTGAAAATGCCTCTGCAGATCGGTTCAGAAGATCTTCCTGATGATGTTTATGCTGGATTGCAGCGATACCGGCGGCAAACTCCAGACGCTCCACTCCATCCTGTACATGCTCAACGCGGATGATAGAGATGGTTCCTATATCACCAGTATGGGCACAATGTGTTCCGGCACAGGCTTCAATATCACCGGCAACCTTGACCACACGAATCCGTGATCCGGGAGGTACACCTCCCTGATACAGACAGAAACCGTATTTCTGTTCTGCATCAGTACGATCTTCCCAGGCGATGGAGGTGGAGCTGTTTGCCATAACCAGGCGGTTTGCAACAACCTCTATCTTTTTAAGCTCTTCAGGAGTGATGTGCTTATAGTGCCTGATATCAATCCGTGAACTATATTCACCCTTTTGGGCACCTGCCTGATGTATATGAGCACCGAGCACTTCTTTTGCCGCATGGAGGAGAATGTGGGTTGCGGTGTGGTGCCGCATCAGAGATAATCTCCGATCCTCATCGAGGATACCACGAATCATGTCCCCTTTTCTTACATTCCCCCCATCGATACGGTGAAGAATTGACTCGCCAAGCTTGATAGTATCGCAGACTCTGACCGTCAGACCATCAGGTGTCAGGAACAAACCGGTGTCACCTGGCTGGCCTCCTCCTTCTGGATAAAAGAGAGTCTGATCGAGGACAACATACTGACCATCGAAGATTTCCAGAACTTTCGCTTCAAACTCCATCGATCCGGGCCGTTCGTAAAATAATTTCCTGGTTTCGGGAAGATGAGCAAGCCGATCTAGATAATCAAACAGCGGGTTCTTCTCCTGGATCTGCTCTGATTCGGAGTGCATATTCGCAATCCGTGAGTAAAAGTCATCAGGAAGATCTACAACCGCTCCCTGAGAAGTTGCAAGATCTTTTACCATGTCAGGAGGAATGCCATGTGAATCATACAACGTGATGATCTCATCAAGCGGAATCTTTTCGCACTTCTTCTTATATGTCTGTGCAAGACGCTCAACTGTCCTGGCTCCCCGTTCCATGGTTGTCCGGTACTTGTCAACCTCACGGTCAACAATCTCCATAACCACATCTGGATCCTGCTCAAACTTTGAAAGACCAATAATCTTCATCTGACGCTCTATCAGATCCCCCAGTTTTTCGTCAGGCAGGTCCAGTTCCCGCATCATCCGGAGTGTTCTTCGAAGCACCAGTCTTGCAAGATATCCATCCTTGGCATTTGACGGAACAATGCAGTCTCCAAGCATGTAGGACAGACATCGGGTATGATCCACGATCGCATAGACACTCTCAACCGGTGCGATCATCTTCTCAAGTTTGTCGGTCGGTATGCCGATCTTTTCTGCAACCTTCTGTCTGAGCTCGAAAATCCGCTGGCCAGATATATCCATAAGACCCGCGAACTTCGCATTCTCTCCAAGAATATGAATGAAGTCCGAATCATGGAGCCGGTGACCAAATCCTGCCTCCTGCATCACATGACTGACCATCTCGGGAAATACAGCATCATAAATAGTGGGTGATCCCTGTGATGCCCAGACAAACCGTTCAAGTCCATACCCCGTATCGACAATCCGAAGAGTCATCGGATAATAGGGTGTTCCTTCAAGTTCAATGGGAGGCTTTTCAGTCTTCTGCTTTCCAAGACTCATGAACACCAACGTTGCAACCTCAAGCCCGCCTATCAAAACCTCCACACTTGGACCTGCATTTCCTCCTCCAATCCACGGGTGTTCCTTATAGGTCACCATCTCCTTATTTGCACCAAGTGACGTCAGGAGCTGATCACAGAGCTCAACCGTGCGATCTTTCCAGTAGATCTCTTTCTCATCAGAGTTGAAGGCATGATGAGCCATCATCTCAAAGCATGTGAGGTGACGCCCTGAACGACCGACAGAATCCAGATCATTGAGACGGATACAGGGCTGAGAGATGGTAAGGGGATTTGCCGGGGGAGGCACTACGCCGCTGGTAACAAATGGCTGAAAATCTGCGATCGATGCAATTGTCAGATAGATATCATCACGCCATCGTGCAGCGACCGGATACCGGTCAATCCGGGTATGCCCCTGCTTCTCAAAAAAGGAGAGATATGCTTCCCGCATTTCATCTACAGTTTTCGCTCTGAAGATAGGATTTCCTATAAATTGGTATGGTTCGCAGGGAGCGTCCCCACATACCATCCGATCAGGATTACGAGTCCAGAATGCCTTTCCACACGAGGAACAAATGTTACGAGTCAGACCTTCAGACTTAAAATATTCAAGTTGATATTCATCTTCCATCATGAAAATTGCCTGCGATGCCTTAGATATCCGTTTGTATTCTATATGGGATAATTCCCTGTTCTTTCAGATCCTGATAATACCAGAGATCTATCAATTCATACCTGCCAATTGCCCGGGCAATACATACTGCAAGTACATGGGCGCAGACGGTGCCCCGGTGAAGAAAATCTTCACATGAACAATAATTCCCCTCAACAACGTATTCCCCCGTCTCTCCAACCACCACAAAGAAATCACGATACCGTTTGACCCGGTCATCATCCACTATTTCAAGGGCTTTTTCTCCCCGATGGCGATAATATCCGGAAATGCGCTTGCGCATCCGCTCATCAAGTATGTTTGTTTCATGCAGAATGTCTATGGGACTTTTCATGAAAGAGAGTGCAACACCGGAAGATCGTCGATGTACTCCCATCCATGTTTTTCAGCAAGAACGCGCATTGCAGGAGATTCCAGAGCATAATGGGTTGACTCCAGAAGAGGAAGAGGTGATGACCGGTACACCGAATGCCGAAGTTCAGCAGAAAGGAATGCATCAGCTCCCAGAGACTGCGCTTCCCTGATGAGCGCACTATCAAACCCTGAACCTGCGGCAATGGCTAATCTCTGTACCTTCTCCACATTTCCCCATATCCGTAAAGGAGCTTTCAATATTCTGACCATCTCCTCTACCGTTCGTACGCAGGTACCGACAAGACCCAGTGACATATTCTCACGCTCAGTCAGACCAAGGAGATCTGCAAGAATATCATTCACTCCTCCTGGTGCATGATCCCAGTTCGTGTGCATCACATACACATTCATCTCCGACTGGAGAATCATCGAGAAAAGTCTGGCATCATCTCCTCCAATAGAAGTCAAAGGAGCCCAGATAGGAGTATGATGAGCAATCAAAAGATCAGATCTGTTCTCAATTGCTTTTCTGACAACCGCAGGGGTAACATCAAGACAGGTACTGATCTTAGTGATATGTTCTTTTCCTTCAATAATCAGACCAATCCTTCCGGAATCAAAAGATTCTGCAAGTTCAGGTGGTGCAAGACCTGCAAGAAGATCAAGAATCTCCTGTCTGGAGGTTCCGGATTTTGAGTGAGGATCATATGTCATGTAATGAGATTGCAGAGCAGAGTAAAAATAATTATGAATAGTATTTTTCTGAAGAGGAGAGCATTCTGAGTTCTTCTTCTCCTTCTTCAATTCTGCCCTGACAGATACATATTGATGCACGAATCAGTCTGGCCATATGAACGTCATCCGAATCTTGTTCTCCTTCAGAGATGATTCTGGAAACGAGACCGAGTGCTTCATCATCCACTGCTGCCTGCATAAGAGCATAGGCATGGGCAACATGGGGTCCGCACCGTCCGGGTTTAAATGAATGAACCTTCCGATCAGGTTCAAACCAATCTTTATGATAGGAATTCCGCCACCCGATCACATTCAGAAGTTGTCCTGCCTGATCAAAAACCATCCATTCAGGTGGAGCATGTAATAGAATATCCTGAAGAAGACGAACTGCCTCATCAATATCCCCCTCTTTTTTAAAGACCTCGAAAAGAGCTTTTTTAAAGACCTGATGAACCGGGGCAGGACGGGTACAACAGAGAGGAGGTGCAATCCTCCCTGCTATCATATACCAGACATCGGGAACAAAATCCTGAAAAGACATTCTTATTTCTTTTCAACCTTCTCTTCTTTCATCACATATTTAGCGACCATAAAGACAACCAGGGCGATGATAATAAAATTAATACATTCTGCCGCAAATGGACCGATGCCAAGCTGGACAGGACCAATCGCCAGGACGGCTTCTTTCCAGTCTCCGGAAGGAGTGATAACACTGACAAAAGGCATAATCAGGTTATCTACAAATGATTTTACAAGAGCAGTTGCAGCAACTCCCATGATAAACGCTATAGCAAGGGCAACTACTTTGTACTCTTTTAAAAAATCAAGAAATTCAGATATCAACGTCATTTGTATCAGAGATACATCCACCGCAAAAGAAAAAGAACCTTTGCATGATATATCATGCAAAAGGCTGCTGCTGCGTCGCACAATGAATCGTTCCAAATCCTTCAACCATGGCTCGTGCCGGTATTCCTATGACTTCACGATCCGGGAAGAGAGGCTGAAGTATCTCAAGAGCACGACTATCATGCTCATCATCAAAAACCGGGACCAGAACTACTTCATTTCCAATATAAAAATTGAGATAACTTGCCGGATACCGGTTTGATTCATCCTTCACGGGATGAGGCATCGGTATTGGGATGACCGTTAAAGGATTATTATTCTGATCGGTTTCTTTAGACAAAATCCTGAAATTTTCCTGTAAAGGAAGATAGTTCTCATCCTCCTGATTCTCCTCAATGGCACATACTACCGTGGTTGGATTCACAAACCGTGCAATGTCATCAATATGTCCGTCGGTATCATCTCCTGCAATACCCTCATGTAACCAGATGATCTTTCTTGCACACAGATATTCACACAGATAATGCTCTATATCGTCCTGGGTGAGATGGGGATTACGATTTGGATTCAGGAGACATTGCCGTGTGGTAAGAACACATCCCCGTCCATTGCTATCAATAGATCCCCCTTCAAGCACGATACCAGGCCTGAATATCTTCATGCCAAGGGTCTGAAATAACTCATGGGTTTTTACCCCATCCAGAATGAGCTCATCATACTTGTTCCCCCATGCATTAAAATCCCAGAATACTGCTGATACATCATGAAGGGCCCGGTTTACTACACATGTCGGACCGAAATCCCGTATCCAGACATCAGAGTAATGAACAATATGGAACCTGATATGTGAACAGTCCACACCCCTGAATGAGAGCATGTGTAGGATTTTCTCCTGATAGGTGGGATCAGCGATGAGAAGTTCAACCCGTTCTGATCGGAGTGAAGAGAGAATGGTCAGGTAGGTCTCTTCTACTGCCTCAAGGTGGGGAAATGTCAGATCATTATATGGCCATGCCATCCAGACAGCATCATGATGCTCCCATTCAGCCGGCATGTGATATCCCTGGTTTGCCGGTGTCAGAGATTCTGTGCTTGATCCGGGTTTTTCCAAAGCAGTGAGTGAGTGATAGGTGTCCGGCCTTCTGTTTCTAAAAAAGCCCCATGCTTCACGGATTGAGGGGCCAAGCGAGAGATCAACTTCTGCAAGAATAATTTCCTCGTCTATATCTCCTTGTACGAGGATCTTTCCAAATGCGTCGCAGATAAAGGAGCCTCCAAAAAAGAAGAGTTCATCCTCCCAGCCACACCGGTTTACCGCAGCGACCGGAATACTGTTCGCGATAGCATGTGACCGCTGAATTACCTTCCATGACTCCTTCCAGTCACCTTCTGCGGGGATCTCGCCCCTGATATGACCGATAGCAGTTGGATAAAAAATGATATCAGCACCATTCAGTGCTACCTCCCGAGCTGCTTCGGGAAACCATTGATCAAAACAGATTAAAACTGCTAGATTTGCATATTTTGTCTTATAAACTCTGTATTCATCGCCAGGGTTAAAATATCCCTTCTCATAAAAGAGCGGATCCTGAGGGATGTGAATCTTACGATATGGCCGAAAAACCGACCCATCAGCATCAATCACCACTGCACTATTATATATTCGATTATCTGAGCTTTTTTCACAAATTGGAACAATCAGAACGCATCCCAGTTCCAATGCCAGTTTACTGAACCGGTAAATCGTAGCGCCATCACATGTGTCGGTAAATGGGGAACTATCAAGTCCGATATGTTGTGGAAAATATGGTGTTGAGAATAATTCTGGAAGGCAGATTATCTGTGCACCACTCTCAGCAGCCTCTCTGATGTTTTCCATGGCATGCTGAATATTCCAGGATTTGTGAGGACTTACAGAGATCTGTATCAGGCCAATTATGCATGACATTGTTCTTATAATTCTCTTTTTATAGAACTAAAGACCTGATCCTCAAATCAGGTTTTATGATCATGGTGATGATGCAGATCCGGTTTATGCGGATGATCATGCGTTATCTCCTTGTGTGCATGGAGATGACTGTGTTCATCGGAAGAAGAGACCGGTGGAGCATAGGGATCATGGACATGATCATGGTGAAGATCAGTGTGAGAATGACGATGATTATGCACCAGCGGAGGGTGATAATGCTGATGTGAATGACTCTCGCTTACCAGCAGATATACCCCAATAACCATGACCAAAAATGCCAGGAAAAAGACCTCATGGAATGGTTCTCGGAACAGAAAGGAGGAGAATAATACTCCGAAAAAGGGAGATAGAGCAAGAAATAAACCGGTTCTGGCGGTTCCTATTGAACGAAGTGCCAACAGGAAGAATACACTGGCAAGCCCTCCATAACTGAAAAAGCCGATCAGTAAGAAAAGAGGAATTTCAAGGAGAGGAGGAGCGATCTCACCTGCCAGAAGGCCTATTACTCCGGTGCAAACTCCAGCAGAAAGTCCCTTAATCATAATACACATAAATGGATCTTTTCCTGAAACCCTCCGACTGATATTGTTATCAAAGGCCCAGAAAAAACACGCAAGAAGAACTCCAAATGCCCCGATGGAAAAACCAAATATTCCCTTTGGATCATATGATAAAATAAGACATGAAAGGGTGATGAATGCCATTGCAGCCCAGATGCGCTTTCCCACCGCTTCCCTGAAGAGAAAGGCAGCCATCAGCCCGGTTGCAACTGACTCAAAATTTAACAGAAGAGAACCGGTTGCTGCCGGGGTAATCTCCATAGAATACATGAGGGTGACTGGTGCAAGAATGCCTCCGAAAAATGACATGCCGGCCAGATAGGGTATGTCAGACCGTGAGACAGGAGAATCAGCAGGAGATGCTCCTCGTCTGATTATCCGCCTACCGGTGATTATACAACACATACCAAGCCCGCTGCCAAGATAAAAGAGAGCAGCAAGCATAAGCGGACCGATATCTGATACGAAATATTTCGTTACCGGAGCACAACTTCCAAAAAATAACGCAGATAGTATAGCATACAGGAGAGGGATATAATCTTTTTTTTGAAAATTCATGATGCATAAAGTCCGTGTCAGAATATTCCTGACAGGTTCATCATGATCAGGTTTATGCTATTCGGAAAAAAGAAATGGATTACTCCATTTTATATTTCTGTTTCAGTGCTTCCCAATCAGGTGAAGCCATGAGTTTCTCAAGGCCTGAATTGAGCTTTTCCAGCAGTTCTGTATCTTCCTTCCGAACAGCAATGCCGAAATCCTCATTCGTCTCAACCATTCCAATCTTTGCAACAGGTTTTCCAGCAATGATGTCATTCATGACCGTACTGTCATACATCACCGCATCAATACGACCTGAAACCAGATCATCAACGGCGAGCGGGGTGTTGTCGTACAATTTCAGATTTTGTGCGGGCATAAGACTCTGATTTACCAGGTTTTCATCGATCCATATTGCTGCAGTACATCCACGCTGCGTTCCGATGACAACAGAACCGTTCTTTACCTGTTCTAATGTTATCGGAGATCCTTCTTTCACAACTACCATCTGGTTGACTGTCCAGTATGGCTTTGAAAAGTTTACTTTTTCTTTTCTCTCTTCAGTAATGGTCATTCCTGCGTAGACGAGATCAATTTTTCCGGCAAGGAGAGCAGGAATTATACCGTCCCAGGCAATGGGTAAAAATTCAACTTCAAATCCCTGATCTTTTGCGATCCATTTCATGGAATCAACATCAAATCCGGTCGCTTTTCCATCAGGTCCGACCATTGAAAATGGTTGATATGCAGCATCTATACCTACCCGGTAAAGGGGAACAGATTCTTTTGCTTGCGATACTTCTTCAGTTGGCTGAACATGTACTTCAGATGATGGAGCAGTCTGCTCAGTAGTCGTACAGCCGCTCATGAACAATAACAAAACCAGTCCAATAAGAGAGACCAGCACCAATCCTTTTCTTTTCATCATTGTTGGATTTGTTGAGCATATACATATGTATTAGGAATTGAATCAGAGGACGTGTCGGGATGTATCCACATGACTTTTAAAGACCTGTTCAGGTAAAGAAAACCAAATGAAAACGGATAAATGAATGGCAGGAAAAACGTTTGTTGATGGACAAAAAGGTTGTATCTGTTCTTATCACATTCTTTGTTCTTATTGGAGTTTGTCTGTGCGGATGTACGGAGAAACCGGCAGAGGAGAAAGGTGCGGTTGTCGCCCCGGAAGCCACAGCAGCAGGTTCCGAGGAGAAGCCAACATATATCGTAGGTATTGACGGGGAATATCCACCGTACAGTTTCATTGACAAAAATGGGGAACCCCAGGGATTTGATGTTGAATCAGTCAAGTGGATTGCCGATGAAATGGGCTTTAATGTCAAGATTCAGGCTATGGCATGGGACGGTATCATCCCCGCTCTGCAGGCAGGAAAGATTGACATGGTCTACTCCGGAATGACCATCACCGATGAACGGAAAGAAGTCGTCAATTTCAGCGACCCATACTGGAAGGTAAACCAGTCAGTAGCAGTTCACGATGACTCAGAGTTCACCATGGATGACTTCATGGCTGGTGCAGGAAAAGTCGGAGCACAGCGCGGGACTACCGGTGCCTTCTGGGCTGAAGACAACCTGGTCAATAAGAGTATAATGACTGCAGATATGCTCGTTACTTATGATAATTTCCCACTCGTTGCAACAGACCTTCAGAATAAGCGGATTGATTTCGCAATATATGACCGGCCACCAATGCTTGATGCTATTGCAGGAAAACCGCTTCATATCATCGGTGAAATTGATACCGGAGAAGAATATGGTATTGCTATCAGAAAGACTGATACTGAACTTCTTGAGACCATGAATGAAGGACTTGTCCGGCTGATGGCATCTCCAAAATGGGATGAGCTTAAGAAGAAGTATGAGATGGAATAAATCAATTCATCTTTTCTTACTACCCATTATTGATTATAAAAGATCCAAGGCCATCTATTGTGGATCTATAAGGGATTGCATCCCGCAAGATCATGATGTCAGGGCCGGAGTTTAACAGATTATGGCATTATCCATTTTAATCGACTGGTTTCCATATCTTTTCAGTGGAATTGTACTGACACTAGGTCTTGTCGCATCTGCCCTTATTATCGGGGCGGGAGTCGGACTTCCCCTGGCTCTGGGTCAGGTCTATGGATCACTTCCTGTACGATCTGCAATTGCAACGTTCGTATGGTTTTTCAGAGGTCTTCCTGTCCTTGTTCTCCTATTTTTATTCTATTTTGGTATATTTCCTGCATTAGGACTGGATTTACCTGCATTCTATGTTGGAGCAGTAGTTCTGGGTTTGTGGGGTGCAGCATATCAGTCACAGGTATTCCGTGGAGCAATCCAGTCAATCTCCGAAGGTCAGATGATCGCTGCTCGTTCACTGGGTATGTCACGGTTTCAGGCAATCAAAAGCATTATTCTACCCCAGGCCTTGAGAATTGCTCTTCCCGGATGGTCGAATCAGTATCCGGAGATATTAACCGAGTCATCTGTCTGTTATGCAATCGGAGTAGCCGAGTTACTCACCCGGTCATCACAAATTGTCTCACAAACCTACGTTACCATGCCAATTTACCTTGCCTGTGCTGTAATTTTTATTCTGCTCAGTTATGCGGGAACTTCATGCATTCATATGGTCGAGAAGAAGATTGCAATACCAGGTTTCGGACCAGGAGGATCATAATCACATGACTGACACCACATATATTTTACGGATTGAAAATATCAAAAAAGCCTTTGGAAAAAATGAAGTCCTGAAAGGAGTTTCATTAGATGTCAAAAAAGGCGAGACGATCTGTTTTATCGGCCCATCAGGTACAGGAAAAAGTACTCTCCTCAGGTGCATTAATCAGCTGACAATTCCTGATAGTGGAAAGATATTTTTGAATGACGAAGAGGTCACTCATGCAGGCCCCCGGATAAATTATTTCAGACAAAAGATCGGCATGGTTTTTCAGAACTTTTTCCTGTTCGATCATCTCACTGCTGTCAGAAATGTTGAGATTGCCCTCCTGAAAGTGAAAAAGATGGACCCGAAAGAAGCACGGGAAAAGGCAATGTTTGAGTTAAAACAGGTCGGCATGGCTGACTGGGCTGATCATTATCCTGCAGAGTTATCCGGAGGACAGGCCCAGCGGGTATCGATTGCCAGAGCTCTTGCCATGGACCCGGACATCATGTTGTTTGATGAACCTACCAGTGCTCTTGATCCCGAACTGACCAGGGAAGTTCTTGAAGTGATGAAAAAACTGGCTGTAGAGGGTATGACCATGCTGGTCGTGACTCATGAGATGGGATTTGCATGTTCTGTTGCCAGTAAAATCTGCTTTATGGAACATGGACATATCAAGGAACAGGGAACTCCCGCTGAACTTCTGAATAATCCTAAATTTGAACGGTGTAAGGCATTTATTGGAGAATTCAGGGAGTATAGTCAGTAAGGCAGAACCATGGATCAGATATCCTTCATCTTTGACATTATGGTCCCGGCCTTTGCAAATGGCCTGCTCATAACTCTGGCGCTTGTTGCTATTACTGCACCCATTGGTTTTCTTCTCGGGGTTGGAGTTGCATGCGGGCGGGTGTATGGTGGAAAAGGTCTTTCCTGGCTGATGCACATATACACCATATTTTTCAGGGGTTGCCCATTATTACTGCTCCTTTTTATTCTGTATTTCGGACTACCTTCAGTTGGTATTGTTCTGACCCCCTTTGTTGCCTCAGTTCTGGGATTTATATTCTGCAATAGTGCCTATAATTCAGAATATATCAGAGGCTCAATATTATCAGTAAAAGAAGGTCAATTAATCGCTGCAAAAGCACTTGGTATGACAAAGAATCAGGCTATTTTAAATATTGTATTACCCCAGGCATTACGTCGGTCAATACCAGGGATTTCGAATGAATTTATTTATCTTATAAAATATTCATCGCTGGCTTATATGATCACCGTGATTGAATTAACCGGTGCAAGCAAGCTTATTGCAACCAAATATTTTGCATACAATGAAACCTTCATCGCCGTTGCGATTGTGTACCTTCTTCTGGTAACCATCACAACGTTCGGGGCAAATGCTTTGGAGAAAAAATATGCAATTCCGGGATGAACCGGACTATCCCTATTTTCAGAGAACGTTTGGATATACTGTTTCTGATTCAGCCTTTGCAAATATTTCATCACCAGGGAATGATGCTTTTACGGCATACGTTCCCTTGTCACGGGCGGGAAAACTGAATTCAAAATACCCTATTTCATCAGTAGTAACAGGTCCCAGTGTCTGCCAGATTCGCCTTGCATCATCTTCACACAGGACACAACTGTATGAAGGAAGACCAAATGAATACCAGACCTCTCGGTAAGGGATGCCGTTTCCTTCATAATCCCGAAGCCAGCCACTCATCTGGCCGGACTCTCCCATAAAGACACGATTAAAAGGACCAGATATGGTAAGTTCTGTCTCTTTCACTTTTGCCCGTGGGGTTACTTTAACCGGAACGACCGGGCTTGCATATTCACTATATCGTGCCTGAAAACTCCAGTCACCAATGGCATCAGCCAGAAACTCGATATTAAATAATCCTTCAGTGCTGGTTTTCAATTGATAATAGGTATCAGCCCTGCTTTCTTTCGGAGAGGTTACCTGCAGGAGAACCCGATCTCCAGGTCTGGATAGTAACGAAGGGACAATGTAACCCTCGACGAGGATGGTGTCCCCAACTTCAACTACAGATTTTGAAGACGTTAAATCCATGAATGCTGTATCTGGTTCACTTGTATTTGCTGCAATAACAGAGTAACTGCAGGACAATCCAACGAAAAATAATATACTGCATATCCGAAAAACATCTGACCATTTTATCATATGACTTTCAATAACCTGAGGATCAGGTAACCATATGAGGTTTTCCCGTGAGAAGAAAGGGACAGATATCAATTTTTGTATTGATTCTTTAGTAAAAAGCATTGCAAAATCAATACGTGAAACAAACCTAAAAGAATAGTTTTTCTCATTGAACAATAGCAGCGAGGATGATTTCCCGAGGACTCGCGTACCTCAGTACCGTTATCCACGTGAGGTGTCTTAACTTCCGTGTTCGGAATGGGAACGGGTGTGACACACCTGCTGTGGCCGCTATTGAAACTGAACACCGGTATGACCCGGTTAAGCCTCGTGCTTTTAAATCAGTTACAATAGAATTTTCTCGTTGAACAATAGCAGCGAGGATGATTTCCCGAGGACTCGCGTACCTCAGTACCGTCATCCACGTGAGGTGTCTTAACTTCCGTGTTCGGAATGGGAACGGGTGTGACACACCTGCTGTGGCCGCTATTGATAGCCAAACTCCGGGTTCGAACCGGAATTGAGTTGACCTGCTGTCAACCGCGTGACTGCTCAGCCACTTGGCCTGGCTTGGATGTGTGGAAGATGCGAGATATAATTACACCAGCGTTTAAGGATTTCGTCTGGGTTTGAGAAACATGAATTGACGTTATTAAGACGATTAGTATTCGCGGACTGAACACGTCGTTGCCTTCGTGCGTACATCCCGAACCTATCAACCGGGTCTTTTACCCGTGTCTTTCATGAAGTCTCTTGTTCAGGCTGAGTTTCAAGCTTAGATGCTTTCAGCTTTTATCTCTTGGCGCGTAGCTGCCCGGCGTTGCCTTGTCAGACAACCGGTAGACCAGTGGCGCCGAATGAAAGTTCCTCTCGTACTATTTCATTCTTGCCTTCAGACTTCCAACACTCCTTATAGATAGTAACCGACCTGTCTCACGACGGTCTAAACCCAGCTCACGATCCCCTTTAATAGGCGAACAACCTCACCCTTGGCTGCTGCTGCACAGCCAGGATGGAAAGAACCGACATCGAGGTAGCAAGCCGCCGGGTCGATATGTGCTCTTGCCGGCGACGACTCTGTTATCCCCGGGGTAGCTTTTCTGTAGTCAATAGCCCTCATCAACAGGGCGTATTGGTTCGTTAGACCCGAGTTTCCTCTCGCGATTTCTTGCTATGCGAAATCGCGTCAGGCCAACTTTTGCTCTTGACACTCTTCAGCGGGTTTCTGACCCGCTTGAGTTGACCTTAGGGCACCCTTGATATTTTTTCGAGGGTGTGGCGCCCCACCCAAACTGCCTACCTATCGATGTCCTGATAAATCAGTTAGAATTACAATAAAACCAGGATGGTGTCTCATCGGTGACTAACCAACCCCCACAAGGGTTGGATCGACGTCTCCCATCTACCCTGCGCAGGTAATACCGTAACCCAACGACAGGCTGCAGTAAAGCTCCACGGGGTCTTCACTTCCCATAAGGAGTCACTAGTCTCTGCACTAGTACAAAAGGTTCAACGGGTATGTGTTAGGGACAGTATCGCTCTCGTTATTCCATTCATGCAAGTCGCCAATTAAGCGACAAGGTACTACGCTACCTTAAGAGGGTCATAGTTACCCCCGCCGTTTACGAGTCCTTCGTCCGGTTGAACCCGGTGTTCAGATACTCGCACTGGGCAGGAATCACAGACTATACGAGTCCTTTCGGAGTTGCAGTCTGCTATGTTGTTATTAGACAGTCGGAGCGATCTTGTCACTGCGACCTGCCCAATCGCTGGGCAGGCACCCCTTATCCCAAAGTTACAGGGCTAATTTGCCGAGTTCCCTTAACACATTTACTCCCGACACGCCTTCGCCTTCTCAGCGAGGGGCACCTGTGTCAGTTCTCGGTACGGACCGTATCACCCTTTTCACGGGCTCCTGGAATCAGCATTGTTACCCCATCACCGTTTTGAAAAATTCTCACCATTACGGTACTCCAATTTCATATCCGGCTTAGACGGAGCGATGACTCCGCAATGCCTATCCGAAAGCGTCAGGATTGTTTGATACAGGTACAGGAATATTAACCTGTTTCCCTTTCGGCGTACTCGAATTACGGTACGTCTTAGGACCGACTAACCCTCGACTGACGAACATTGTCGAGGAAACCTAGCCCCTGCGGCGGATTGGATTCTCACCAATCTTAAGCTTCTACTACTGCCAGAATTTTCATTCCTGCACGGTCCACAGGATCTTGCAACCCTGCTTCCGCCCATGCAGGACGCCTCTCTACGCCATCATACAATTCGTATGGTCCGTGGTATCTGTGGCAGGCTTAAGCCCCGTCCATTTTCAGCGCCCTGAATCTTGACTGGTAAGCTGTTACGCACTTTTTAAAGGGTAGCTGCTTCTAAGCTCACCTCCCAGTTGTCTTTGACCCAGGACTACTTTCAGTGTTTACACTGAGCCTGCACTGAGGGACATTAACCACGGTCTGGGTTGTCTCCCTTACGCATTACAAGCTTACCCCGTAATGCGGACTTCCGATCGTCGCTGATGACAGGGAATTTGGAGTTTGACAGGAGAGTGAGGAATTTCTTCCCCAGCTTCCCCAATCAGTGCTCTACCTCACTGTCGATCTCAGATCAGGTCATGCTACGGCATGTTTCGAGAGGAACCAGCTGATGCCCGGCTCGATTAATCTTTCACTCCTATACGCAGGTCACGCGAATGATTTGCATATCAAAACCGCTTGCGGTCCTCCACGCACCTTTCGGCACGCTTCAACCTGCCCACGCATAGATCGCCGGGCTTCGGGTCTTATCCTGCTGACTCCACGCACTGGTAGTACGTCGTCCCTGACCTTACGGCTGCGGACTTGTTGGTTTCCCTCTGGCTTCTTTCATAGAAATTAACCGTCGCCAACAGAATAAACTCTCTGGCCCGTTCTTCAAAACGTACGATACGACACCGGCAACAAAACCCGTACTTGAGTCTCGCAACTCGTTCCTTCGCTTTGAAGATCCTTTCGTGCCGTATCACGCGATAACCTGTCAGTTTCAGGCACTTTTCAACACCTTTCCAGGGTTGCTTTTCAGCTTTCGCTCACGCTACTACTACGCTATCGGTTTCGGGGAGTATTTAGTTTTGGAGGTTGATGACCCCCACATTCACGCGGGAATTCCGACCCACGCTACTCAGGATACCGCTAAAGTCTGCATGCATACACATACGGGACTGTCACCCTCTCTGGTATACCGTTCCAGGTAACTTCAGTTCTGAATGCAAATCTTATGCCGCGGTCCATACACCACATCTCCCGAAGGATTCGGTTTGAACTCTGTCGTGTTCGATCGCCTCTACTAACGACATCCCGGTTGGTTTCTTCTCCTGCCCCTACTAAGATGTTTCAATTCGGGGCGTTCCCTTTCCGATGGCGGAATGATGCTTTATGCATCTGGATGTCCTATTCGGGGATCTCCGGTTCAATGACTCCATGCGTCTACCCGGAGCTTATCGCAGCTTGGCACGCCCTTCGTCGGCACCCGAACCGAGCCATCCACTGACAGGCGTAAGAACGTCTTTTTGTAGTTTCTTCAAACCCATGTAACGTCCAGAAACGCCTAGTGATTTTCTCTACGCATCTCCTCTACACAGCGTATCATCGCCCCGGTTTCACGGGGTCTCAAGCCCTTCCCCGGTTCTGTCGCCAGACCGGGTGCATCGAAAAATACCAGTGGACCCGTGGGGATTTGAACCCCAGGCCTCGGCGTTGCAAACGCCGCGCTCTTCCAGCTGAGCTACGAGCCCTCTGATTCCATTCCGGAACACTGATAACTCTATGGTCTGTCTCCATCTGCCACAACTTTCATTTCGTTAGGAGGTGATCCAGCCGCAGATTCCCCTACGGCTACCTTGTTACGACTTAACCCCCCTTGCAAAACCCAGATTCGAACATATCACTGATACATCCTCATCAAGACCTCACTCGGGTGGTTTGACGGGCGGTGTGTGCAAGGAGCAGGGACATATTCACCGCGCTATGTTGAAACGCGATTACTACGGATTCCAGCTTCATGCGGGTGAGTTACAACCCGCAATCCGAACTTCGGACAGGTTTAGGAGATTATCCTCACCTCTCGGTGTCGAAACCCATTGTCCTGTCCATTGTAGCCCGCGTGTAGCCCGGATAATTCGGGGCATGCTGACCTACCGTTGCCCATTCCTTCCTCCCCTTTAGCAGAGGCGGTCCGAGCAGTGTCCCCATCAACCCGAAGGTCAAGCTGGCAACTGCTCGCGTGGGTCTCGCTCGTTGCCTGACTAAACAGGATGCTTCACAGTACGAACTGACGACGGCCATGCACCTCCTCTCAGCTAGTCAAGTAGAGTCTTCATCCCGACTATCATTCAGCTGTCTTATCCGGTGAGATTTCCGGCGTTGAGTCCGATTAAACCGCAGGCTCCACCCGTTGTGGTGCTCCCCCGCCAATTCCTTTAAGTTTCAGCCTTGCGACCGTACTCCCCAGGCGGCGCGTTTCACGGTTTCCCTTCGGCACCTCAGTGACACGTGGTCACTGACACACCTAACGCGCATCGTTTACAGCTGGGACTACCCGGGTATCTAATCCGGTTTGCTCCCCCAGCTTTCGTCCCTCACTGTCGGACCCGTTCTGGTGAGATGCCTTCGCCATAGGTGGTCCCACCGGGATTACAGGATTTCACTCCTACCCCGGCAGTACCTCTCACCTCTCCCGGTCCCTAGAAATACAGTTTCCCCTGAACGCCCACCGGTTAAGCCGGCGGATTTCTCAAGGGACTTGTATATCCAGCTACGGACCCTTTAAGCCCAGTAATAGCGGCCACCACTCGAGCCGCCGGTATTACCGCGGCGGCTGGCACCGGTCTTGCCCGGCCCTTTCTTCACCAGTTATTTACACTGGTGGACAGCCAGCCTGTGCTGGCACTCGGGGTTTCCTTATCACGGTTGCCCGCATGGTAAAGTTTTCGCGCCTGCTGCGCCCCGTAGGGCCTGGATTCGTGTCTCAGAATCCATCTCCGGGCTCTTGCTCCCACAACCCGTACCGATGACAGGCTTGTTGGGCCGTTACCCCAACAACTACCTAATCGGCCGCAGACTCATCCTGAAGCGACGGATCTTTCGTTCGCATAACATTCCAGTCAGCACGAACTATGGAGTATTACCCCCAGTTTCCCGGGATTATCCTCCTCTTCAGGGCAGATTGTCCACGTGTTACTGAGCAGTACGCCGAGGTCTTGCACCTCTCGACTCGCATGGCTTAGTCAAACCCCGATAGCAGTGGCCTCTGGCAGGATCAACCAGAATTTCTATTTTTCTCGCACACTGTATCTCTTAAAGTATTGGCAGATGCAGACAGATATCCACATTACCAGTATTCCTATGTCAGAACCGATACTGCACCAAAGTGCATTCGTCGGGTCTCCATTAAAACGGCCTCTTACGTTGCTCGCTGAAGGTTATATACTTTCGTATTGCCCTTCCCGAACAATCATTCCCCGGCCGCCGGCTCCTGATGTTTCAGGAAGCGTGTGGGATACAATAGTTGATCGAATTCACATATATAGATAACGAGGTTCTGAAGAAAAATTTCTGTCACTTCATCACATTCACTCTATCTGCGTTACATCGGTCAATATTTTCCAACTCGGTTTTATGAAGATATTTTTTCGGAATTATACTTCCGATGCAGGAGCCGGGAGGATCTCCGGAGGTCTCTATTCTCTCTAGAGCGCAGATTCAGATCATACCTGATCCGGTCGCATGCTGAATCGCCGCATACGTGGCTGGATTGGGCTCAATATATACCTCGCCAAAAAACGTATCCTGGGAAATCTCCAGGTATCCTTCATGCATAAGGAAGAGCAGCGGGATAAATACATGAACGACCGGCCATTTCAGACGGTTTGCAATCTCCGATAAAGTGACTTTCCTGCCCTGAGACACACAGTCCACACAGCAGGTTAATACTTCCATGGCATTCTCCTGGTACGCTTCCTCATGGGCGATTGAGACGACTTCTTCAGTATACACGAGCCCGTCATAACTCCAGACTTCGCGTTGTCGCCTTCGCTCTTCTTTTTCTGCATTCCGAAGAAGGTTGATGAGGTCGTAAAGGGTAATCGGCTGTTTGCGCATACTCTTTCGTTCCAGCCGGCGCGTGATCTCATGTTCAAGCAGCTGGACTGGATTGTGAATCCGTGACAGAACATCATCGTCCGGACTCTCAGGGATATCCCCCCCGTCATCTTCTTCCTCAAATCCCCAGGAGCGATCTTTCAGATAATCGGATTTGATCCGCAGAAGAGTTGCGGCATACAGAAGAGTTCTCGCTGAAAGGCGGAGATCAAGCATCTCCTGTTTTTCCATCTCGACAAAGAACCGATCCGTAACTTCAGTAATATCAACATTCCAGGGATCAATCTCCCCGCGTTCAGCCATCTTTACCAGGATTTCAACCGGATCATCAATCATCCATACTCACCCCGGTCACAAGACTGGTCTTGTCAGGCCGGATAGTCACACCGAGGATTCGGTCTGCAGAATCAATCATCGGTTTTCGAAGAGAGATGTTAATAAATTGTGACGTTCCTGATAACTCCCGGATCATCTCTGCTATCCGCACTACGTTTGATCCATCAAGATTCATATCCACTTCATCAAATGCATAAAATGGCGCAGGGATGTATTTCTGTATTGAAAAGATAAAGGCAAGCGTTGTAAGCGACTTTTCACCACCGGAGAGTGCAGAGAGATGGTGCACTTTTTTATCACGTGGCTGGACTGCAAAAGACAGACCACCAGTAAAGGGATCATCGGGGTTTTCAAGCCTGAGTTCTCCGGAACCCATGGTAAGGCGTGAGAAGATATCCCTGAAATTGGCATCTATAGATGTGAACGCATCCTGAAAGGCTTCATACTTTTTCTTTGAGAAAAATTCTATCCGTTCCTGAATATCATTCATCTCCCGTTTTAACGTTTCAACCCTGGACATTCGTTCCGCAACAACTGCATGGACCTGTTCATACTCCTCTATGGCCCGCATATTGACATCCCCAAGACGTTCAATGGCGACGATTGTCTTCTGTGACCGGTCTTCAATCTCCTCTTCACTTAAATCGGTTCTGCACTCACCTGCTTCGGTTACCAGCTCTGCAATTTCCGATTTCAGAGCAGATAATTTCTCCTCCATACTCTCTATTTTCAGCAGAACCCGATCCTTTTTCCCTGAAAACTCGCGAATCTCCAGATCAAAGGAGTCTGCCTTGTTTGAAAGTAATGAACGCTCTGACCGGAGATCCTCTATCTCCTGGGAGAACTTGGCTACTGTTGTCTCGGCATCCTTGATATCCTGTTGCTTCTTCGCAATCTCGTCATGACACTCGCGTATCTCTTCCTCGTACCGTTTCATCTGTTCCCGGATACGCTCCATCTGCTGACGTTCTTCCTCAACTTTTTTCTGGGCAAACCCAATCTCCAACCGGATTTCGTTGATCTCCTGTTCCTTATTATGCAGCCTCCTCTGTATCTCGGTGATCTGTCGTTCTGCCTCTTCACGTTGTTCGTAGAGTTGAGGAATGCCGGTTTCTGACAGATGATCAGTGATATCCTGAATCGCTTTCTGAATTCCCGCAAGAGTCTGATTCTTCTCTTCTATTGCAGCTTCAACTGTTGCAAGTTCAAGAGAACTGCCACCGCCTCCCCCGCCTGCTGCTTCACGCTGTTTCTGAAGAGAATCCTTCTCGGAAAGGAGATTAACCTTTGCTGATTCTGCAGATTCCAATTGTCCTTTCGCCCTGACAATGGCACCTTCAAGTTCCAGTCTCCGGCTCTGTACAGAATCACGCTCTGTGGTATCAGCTTTCAATGACTCGGACAGTGCCTGCTCATCTGCAGTCAGAGCAGCTAATTGGGATGAAAGATGCTTCACCTCATCAACCGATGTCGTCCCAAACCCGCCGGCATCTTTCTTTATACTTCCTCCGGTCATTGTTCCTGATGGTTCAAGCAGCGAGCCATCAAGCGTCACCATGCGTGATGAACCAATCCGTTTACGTGCATGGTCAAGGGTATCAATAACTATGGTGGAACCGAATACAACCCTGAAGGCTGCATCAAACCGGGGATCATAATCAAGCAGATCCAGAGCAAATCCCAGAACATCTGATCCTGGTGGCAGAGAAGGAAGCGGTTTTGGCCTGAGCTTATTTAATGGGAGAAATGTTACCCGACCCAGTTTATGCTCCTGCAGGTACCGGATTGCATCCGCAGCAATTTGATCTGTTTCTACAACAACAAAATGGATCTTTCCTCCAGCTGCAATAGTCAGTGCATTCGCATATTCAGGTTTACAGGTTGCAAGATCTCCAATAGTGCCATACACCCCGTCCATCCCGAGAACTGCTTCCATCGCGCGATTATACCGACCCTGGGCCTGTTGCTGCGCTTCTTTTCTCCCGATTTCAACTTTAAGATCCCGGATCTGTCGAATCAGTCGATCATGCTCTTCACGTTTCGTATAAAGAGCAGTATCAAGAGCGGCCATCATCCGATCATGCTCTTTCTTCTCTTCGGTAAGCCGGGATAATGCCGTGGTAAGACCTGCGATATCCTCATCCTTCTCCCGGATGTCTTTGTCTATCGCAATTATACGGGAGGTAAGGCGGTCTTCTTCAGCGCTTCGCATCCGTGACCGTTCAATGAGAATATCCTGTTGATGCAGTAATTCACCCCGTTCTTCGCGGATTTTGTGAATCTCTGAACGCAGGTTTTCCAGTCGAGCCTCCTCTTCTTCAAGACCTTTCGTCTCCTGGGCTATTGCCTGCGATATGCGATCAAACTCCTTTTGTACTGCAGATGCCGTCATAGAGAGATTGGTCCGGTCAATCATCAGGTTCCGCATTTCGGTATCAAGGGCCTGTATACGCTCTTCCTGTCGCTTTACATCCGTGAAAACATCAGAAAGCCTTTTATTCGCTTCCTCCTTGTCTCGTCCGGCCCGATCTATCGAACGATAAAATCCATCAATTGCAGCCTTTGCCTCAGCAATCCTGGACACCAGAGCCATATATTCACTTCCAGTCCTGGCGGCAATCTTCTGATCTATCTCCGCAATCTCATCCCTGATAAAATCCCGTTCATGAGACTTCCATGAGATATCTGCCTCAATCTGTACAACCTGACTTTTTTCTTCGGCTATTGACTGCAGAAGTGCATCCTGATCCTTCTTTCGGGCAGATAGTCGTGCGGCTGACCGGCACATTGTCAGATATTTCAGTTCATCCTGTAATTTCCGATAGGAAACAGCCTGTTCTTTCTGTTTCTCCAGCTGAGCAAGCCTGACACTCAGCTCCTCAATGTGAACCGACTCTTCGGTCATTCGCTCTCTGACCTGTGAGAGTTCGGAAAGGGCCATATCTTTCTTTGAATCAAACTCGGCAACGCCGGCTATCTCATCTATAATCTTTCTCCGTTCATTATCACTCATCTCAATAATGCGGTTGATGTCCCCCTGCATGACCACATTATACCCATGGGGGACAATTCCATGACCCGCAAGAAAGTCCAGAAGCTCCCCCTGCCTGCAGGAGCGTCCATTCAGATACAGATAATTATAATAGGTGTTTTCGGTTCTCTTGATACGACGCCGGATATTCGTCCCGTCAGAGAAGGTGATCTCAACTTCAGCGGTATTTCTATCGGTGTTCAGATTGATGAGATCAGTCAGTTTCTCTGCACGAAGATGCCTGGATGAAGAAAGGGCAAGAACAAAAAGGATACTATCAATAATATTGCTTTTTCCTGAACCATTCGGTCCGGAAATTACTGTAAATCCTGGTAAAAATGGGATTTTTGTTTTTCTCCCAAAAGATTTGAAGTTATCTATTTCAAGTTGTGTGATATGCAAATCCTTACACCAGAGCAAGGAAAGGGAATTATTTTCCTGATTTACAAGTCTTCTGAAGGCTCTTTATCTTCTGCAATGATGAGATCATTCGAACCACTTCTCTGATGCTGGTCTTTATATCTCATCCGGGCATCGCGGGCGGATGCAATGATAATCTCTTCACCGCTCTCCTTTTCCGGCTGTAATGTACCATCAGGCTGCATCTTCAGGGTGATCTTATCCCGTATCGGAGGAGAGACAGGTTTTACCGTTTCAGCCTCCGGTTCAGGACTTTCCCGCTCAACCTTGCTTCGGGAGATTGGTGGAGCAACTGCCTGGATAACCGGTGGTGGTCGCTGTTCCTTTTTCAGCTTCATAACTACCGCCTTCATATCCAGCATTTCATCAGTCAGGCCTTTGATGAGCGCTTCCATGTCTGCTACTTTCCGTTCTAGCAGACGAACCCGTTCATCAAGATTATTTGTCCCGTACCCTTCTTCACTCATAACCTTACAATCCTGATATAACCCGGCAATCTGTCTGTGTTAGTATTTGATACTAATACATATATATTTCCCTTCTCAATTTTTCATTTTCTCTTAAACTGGCCGCATGACAGGGAAAAATTATCCGGATTTACAAAACCATATTACCCTTTTATGCCAGATGTGTATGCACATGTCCTATCTGGAAACGACTGATCCAGAAATTGCAGCGATCATCGATAAAGAAACCAACCGTCAGATAAACGGCCTTGAACTTATTGCTTCAGAGAATGTCGTCAGCAGGGCAGTCCTTGAAGCTTCCGGTTCAATCATGACGAACAAATACGCAGAAGGGTATCCGGGTAAACGATACTACGGCGGATGTGAGTTCCATGACATGGCAGAAAATCTGGCTCGCGACAGGGTTTGTTCCCTGTTTGGTGCAGAACATGCAAATGTTCAGCCACATTCCGGCAGCCAGGCAAATATGGCAGTATACTTTACTGTCCTCAAGCCAAGTGACAAGATCCTTTCCATGAACCTCTCACAGGGTGGCCATCTCTCCCATGGGTCACCGGTGAACTTTTCAGGTATTATCTATGAATCGCACCAATATGGTGTTGATTTAAAGACAGAGCGGATGGATTATGGCACGATCGCCGAGATGGCACGAACTATCAAACCGAAGATTATTGTATGCGGTGCGAGCGCCTACCCAAGAGAGATTGACTTTAAGGCCTTTGCTGAAATCTCAGAAGAGGTCGGAGCATACTGTGTTGCAGATATTGCGCATATTGCTGGTCTGTGTGCAACCGGCATCCACCCAAGCCCGGTCGGTCTGACAACCTTTACCACTTCAACCACGCATAAAACACTTCGTGGTCCCCGTGGTGGATTCATCCTCTGTGACAAGGAGTTTGCAGCACCAATTGACAAAGCAGTATTCCCCGGAATGCAGGGCGGACCCCTGATGCATATCATTGCTGCAAAAGCAGTCTGTTTCAAGGAAGCATCCACAAAAGAGTTCAAAAAATATTCAGAACAGGTTGTGAAGAATGCACGGACGATGGCTGAGACTTTATCAGCAAACGGTGTCAGACTTGTATCAGGAGGAACCGACAACCATCTCTGTCTTCTTGACCTGACGAACTTTGGAATTACCGGACTTGAGGCGGAACAAGCTCTTGGAAATGCCGGGATTACCGTAAACAAGAACACCATTCCAAATGAGACCAAGAGCCCCTTTGTCACCAGCGGTCTTCGTGTCGGAACTCCCGCTGTTACCAGCCGGGGTATGAAGGAGAGTGAAATGAAACAGATCGGAGAATGGATTGCAGCAATCATCCGTGACAGCAAGAATACCAGACTTCAGGAAACAATCAGGGAAGAAGTCAAATCTCTTGCCAGCCAATATCCCCTCTACCCTGATCTTACATGATATTAGATGGTAAAGGACTTGCAGCACGTAGACTCGAACTGCTGAAAGAAGATATTATTGAGGGGGGCCTCTCCCCAACTCTTGCTACCGTTATTGTAGGTGATGACCCGGCATCACATATGTATGTCAGGATGAAGCACCGGGCTTGTGAACAGGTGGGAATATCTTCGGTAAATATCTCCCTGCCGGAGGACACAACAACCCGGACTATCCTTGAACGTATCCGGCAACTGAACGAAGACCCGGATATTGATGGAATACTGGTCCAGCTTCCTCTCCCAAAATCCATCGACACCGAAGCGGTTCTTGCAGCCATTCTGCCTGAAAAGGATGTGGACGGATTTCATCCCCTGAATATGGGCAGGCTGGTCACCGG
The DNA here is from genome assembly GCF_000013445.1 of Methanospirillum hungatei JF-1. Classification (NCBI taxonomy): domain Archaea; kingdom Methanobacteriati; phylum Methanobacteriota; class Methanomicrobia; order Methanomicrobiales; family Methanospirillaceae; genus Methanospirillum; species Methanospirillum hungatei. Next base: position 32,935 of record NC_007796.1, on the reverse strand, counting down.
ACTTCCCGGTCCCCGGCCCTGCACACCAAATGGGATCATGACACTTCTTCATGAGAACAAAATTTCAATAGCAGGGAAGCGGGCTGTTGTTGTTGGTAGGAGTGTAGACGTCGGTCGTCCTATTGCTCTGCTTCTTCTCCATGCAGACGCAACTGTGACCATGTGTCACAGCAAGACAGAGAATCTGAAGGAGATTACAAAACAGGCTGACATACTCGTGAGTGCTGCTGGAAAAGCAGGCATCATTACTGCTGATATGGTAAAACCAGGAGCGACGGTTGTTGATGTCGGGACAAACCAGGTTAACGGAAAACTCTGTGGTGATGTAGCATTTGATGAGGTGGAGAAGATTGCCGGGGCTATTACGCCGGTGCCGGGTGGTGTCGGGCCGATGACCATCGCATCACTTATGGAAAACACCGCAGATATTGCAAGGAATCGATGCGGACATTTCATGTAAAGGGCATTCATATCGGCAGGCCCTGCCCTGTTCTGATGGGTGTTCTGAACATTAGTCCCGAATCTTTTTATCCAGGTTCTTTTGTGCCAATTTCAGCGGTTCATGAGACTGCCGTTCAGATGATCGCTGACGGGGCTGAGATTCTCGACATTGGGGCACGAAGCACTGCACCGGGCAGCCCTCCGATTTCAGTATCTGAAGAGACTGCCCGGATAAAAGAGTCTTTACACAAACTGCAAGGTGAGGACTCTGTCATCAGTATTGATACCATGCACCCAGAAGTCCTGAATGCAGCTCTTCATTTTGATATCCATCTTGCAAATGATATTTCCGGGCTTTCAAACCCGGATATGGCAAAGCTCATCGCAGATGCCGGACTTCCGGCAGTTCTTATGGCATCTGGAAAAGCCCCGGGTGATGCCCGCTCTCTAAAGGATACCCATGACTCCATCAGAAATGTTCTGACACGGGCACGTGACCAGGGGATTGAGGATATAATTCTTGATCCTGGCATCGGCAAATGGATACCTGAACGGACAGCAGAAGATGACTGGGAACTATGCAGGCATTTTCATGAATTATCGGCATATAATCTGCCACTTCTTGTCGCTGTCTCAAGAAAGTCATTTATTGGAGAATTAACCGGTCAGTCACCAACCGGAAGACTTGCCGGAACACTTGCCGTGACGACCAGATTAATTGAAAACGGGGCATCAGTTATTCGTGCCCATGACATCCCGGAGACCAGGGACGTAATAAAAAGTGTCATGCACCTGATGAGGTAGGAATGAGACAATTTCAGATCTTCGGACTACAGACTGCACTCATAAAACCTGGAGACTCCCTGCTGGAACATCTCTATGCTGCCTTTGATACTCAGGGACTTGTCCTGCAGGATCATGATATCATCGTCCTTGCAGAGTCAGCGGTTGCAACCGCCCAGGGTAGAATTATCGAACTCCAATCTATCCAGCCATCAGAAGAGGCACGAGAGGTAGCTTTGCAGTATGACATCGAACCGGCTCTGGCTGAAGTGGTAATCCAGGAGTCTGATGCTATTGTAGGGGGGATACCCGGGTTTTTACTATCCATAAAATCTGGACATCTTCTTCCGAATGCAGGGGTTGACGGATCAAATGCACCTGAAGGGCATGTCACGCTCCTTCCGGCAGATCCTGATGCACTGGCACACGATCTCCGGAAAACTATTCTTGAAAAGACCGGCTGTGTTGTTGCAATTCTCATTATCGACAGCAGGACTCATCCCATGCGATATGGATCCGGAGGGGTAGCCATCGCCTGTTCCGGCATTCCTGCCATCATCGATGAAAGGGGAAGAAAAGATCTCTTTGGCCGGGAACTCAAGGTCACCAGGCGGGCGGTCGCAGACAATATCGCATCTGCAGCCGAACTGGTCATGGGAGAATCCGATGAACAGACCCCGGCAGCCTTGGTTCGTGGTCTTGATATCGAGTTTGGGGAGTTCGAAGGGATAGATCTTATCGCACCGGATGAGTGTATCTTTATCGGAAGCCTGAAAAAGGCATATATTACTCCTCCCTGACTGTTTTTTTCAATTCATACAGGAGGATCATAATACCAGTGAGAATCACAATTACCGGCCAGAAGGGGAAGGAAAAATTCCACCATCCGATATCATTTCCAAGCCAGACAAATCCCCAGCAAAAGATTAAAATGCCAAGTCCGATGACCCCGACATTCATTCTATGAAAATATTTCATTTCCGTAACAATTCCATAGGATAAATCAGAAAGCGGTACACTATTACAACCCGAACGGCATATCCCAAGTATGACTACAGGCATTGCATTTACATTTTGCAATCATACTTCCTGATTCCGTCGTGACCAGATCTTCAAAATCCGTGTCTTTCGAGTTGCATTTCGGGCAGATTATATCTCCCATGATATCAGCATCACATCACCCGGGGGGGTCTTACTTACAATTCTGCATCTGGATCTATTTGAACCCGGTGATACGCAGATGCATTATATATACAACATCAGGTCTTTTCTCTGTTTGCCTGATCAAGAGTCATTGTTCGGGAAACTTCTTTCATATAGACGGCAAATAAGAAATTAGCTGTGCTATTTCACAGGGGGTTTACATGATAATTCCAGGGAACATTTCATCTCTCACTCTTCTTACAGGAGTGATAGTCATCATCTGTGTACTCACACAGGCAGGAACGGCGATTCCTGATCAGAGTATTTTATCCAATCCATCGCCAATACAACAGATTTCTCCTCCGACGGTATCACCGGGGGTTTCTGGTGCTGTATTACAGTCTTCAGCTCTTCCCATAGCTGTCCAGTCGGTTGAAGTGTCAACAGAATATGCGCCTGATCGGCTGATTGTGCGATATAATCCTGACCGCCCACGAGCTGAATCCTCGATGATGTCGATTCAATCAGCAACAAATACACAGGCCGGAACATCGGTGGTAAAGGACCTGAGTGATGCAGGAATTCCTGGTATGCAGGTCGTTCAGGTTACCACGAACACACTTGATGCAGCAATGGAGGCATATAAAAACAGTCCGGATGTTTTGTATGTCGAACCAGACTACAAGATCTCCTTAAGTCCGATTGAAAAGACCGGAAAAGTGGCGGATGTCGATACGATGAGTATCAATTCTGCTGCATACCCGAATGATCCCGGCTACCAGTATTTATGGGGACTTCACAACACCGGACAGGCCCCGTTTTATGGAATGGCCGATGCCGATATCGACGCACCTGAAGCCTGGGGCATCACGACCGGTTCACCCAATGTTGTTGTTGCTGTCGTAGATACTGGTGTTGACTACAATCATCCTGACCTTGCTGCGAATATCTGGCAAAATTCCGGTGAGATCATCAATGGGGTTGATGATGACGGGAACGGATATATCGATGATGTCCGGGGCTGGAACTTTGTCTCAAAGAACAATGATCCCATGGATGACAATGGTCATGGAACTCATTGTGCAGGTACCATTGCTGCGGTGGGAAACAATGGGATCGGGGTCACCGGGACAGCCTGGAATGTAAAGATAATGCCACTCAAGTTCTTGAATGCCCAGGGCTCTGGATATGTATCTGATGCAATTTCTGCAATTTTATACGCCAACCGGAAAGGGGTAGCCGTAATCTCCAACTCATGGAGTGGTACCGGGTATACCCAGTCACTGAAGGATGCCATAGATGCATCTTCTGCAGTTGTCGTATGTGCAGCAGGTAACAGCGGTGCAAATTCGGATATTGCTCCCCAGTACCCGGCAGCATTTACCAGCAGTAACATCCTCTCGGTAGCGGCGACGGATTATAATGACAAACTGGCATCATTCTCCAATTATGGACCCAACTCAGTCGATCTTGCAGCGCCGGGTGTCAGTATTTACAGCACGTCCAAATCAGGCACCTATCAGTACCTGAGCGGGACATCCATGGCCACACCACATGTGTCGGGAGTTGCGGCATTGATAAAGTCACAAAATCCGTCAATGTCTGCGACCCAGATTCGAAGCAGAATCTTCAGCAGTGTTGATACGATATCATCCCTCTCCGGCAAGGTTGGATCTGGAGGAAGACTGAACGCCGCAAAGGCCCTTGGAGGATCAACCCCAACGCCGACTCCGACACCAACCAATACCCCTTACCCGACGGTAACGCCTACGAAGACACCGACACCAACGCCGACATATACTCCATATCCAACCCCGACACCGACCGTATCACCTACACCGAAACCAGGGTCTGATTTAAGTGCTGCTTTTTATGCTGCACCAACCTATGGAAGGGCACCATTACGGGTACAGTTCATTGACCAGTCATATGGAAACCCGAACAGGTGGACATGGTCATTCGGTGATGGTGGATTTTCATATCAGAAAAATCCATATCACACCTATCTCAAGAAAGGGACATTCTCAGTCCGGCTGACGGTAAACAGAGGCGGACAGGCAAGTACGGTTTATAAACAGCGGTTAATAACCGTAATATAACTTTTTTCAGCAAAAAATCAGAGTTGTATAGAAGCAAGTGCTTCTTTTACTTTTGGTCTCCAGGATTCAAATGGCCGCTGATATATTTCAGCAGCTTTCTGATGATCGGGATCGTCATTATTCTTCTCAATCCGGTCCAGCGTAAGCCGGGCAGTATCCAGAATCCAGCAGTCAACCACAGTTTTATCAACGGCGGTAATAGATTCTGCCCTGATTGATACCAGGTTTCTGCCATCAGGGGCCTGAAACACCCCAGGCTTTCCAATAATGACTACATAGGATGGTGATTCGATCGATGAGATCTGATGAAGCGCTTCGGGTTGGTAGCTCCCGGCACTCACAAAAAAGATACCGGCAGGCACATGAGAGCAGACTTTTGCAGAGGAAGGCAGAGTTTATCATTCAGAATGCCCCGGTGCCGATATTTGAAATTAATCCTGACCTCTCTATTGCGAAGATCAACTCAGCATGTTCTCAGGTTACTGGTTATTCAACCGAACAACTCCTGAAGATGAACCTCTCCGAACTTACGGTGACCAAACGAACCGGAAGAACAGCACGGGATGCCATTGAAATGAAGACCGTTCTTTCAGGAGAGCTTGAACTTGATGTTCCGGCAGGGCAGAAGGTACTTGAATACCTCTATCTCCCGATCCTTGACGACAATGGCGATGTTCTATCAGTTATTAGTTTTTATGTGGATAAAACAGCGGAGAAGACTGCAGTCAGGGATATTATCAGTCTGACTCAAGCTGCAAAAGCAGGCCAGCTTGATACCCGGGTTGATCCGGATAAATATGAGGGCGATCTTCTCCTGCTTGCCAAAGGGATTAATGCCACTCTAGATGCGGTTATCGGCCCCTTGAATGTCGCTGCCGAGTATGTTGATCGTATCTCGAAAGGTGACATCCCCCCGAAGATCACTGATTCGTATAACGGAGATTTCAACGAGATCAAGAATAACCTGAACCAGTGCATTGATGCCGTCAACTGTCTCATCGCTGACGCCGGTATGCTCTCCCGTGCTGCGGTTGAAGGGAAACTGGATACCCGTGCTGATGCCACGAAGCATCAGGGTGACTTTAGGAAGATCGTCGAAGGTGTGAATGCCACGCTTGATGCAGTTATCGGCCCCTTGAATGTCGCTGCCGAGTATGTTGATCGTATCTCGAAAGGTGACATCCCCCCGAAGATCACTGATTCATATAACGGAGACTTTAACGAGATCAAGAATAACCTGAACCAGTGTATTGATGCCGTCAACTATCTCATCGCTGACGCCGGTATGCTTTCCCGTGCAGCGGTTGAAGGGAAACTGGATACCCGTGCTGATGCCACGAAGCATCAGGGTGACTTTAGGAAGATCGTCGAAGGTGTGAATGCCACTCTTGATGCAGTTATCGGCCCCTTGAATGTCGCTGCCGAGTATGTTGATCGTATCTCGAAAGGTGACATCCCCCCGAAGATCACTGATTCATATAACGGAGACTTTAACGAGATCAAGAATAACCTGAACCAGTGTATTGATGCCGTCAACTATCTCATCGCTGACGCCGGTATGCTTTCCCGTGCAGCGGTTGAAGGGAAACTGGATACCCGTGCTGATGCCACGAAGCATCAGGGTGACTTTAGGAAGATCGTCGAAGGTGTGAATGCCACTCTTGATGCAGTTATCGGCCCCTTGAATGTCGCTGCCGAGTATGTTGATCGTATCTCGAAAGGTGACATCCCCCCGAAGATCACTGATTCGTATAACGGAGATTTCAACGAGATCAAGAATAACCTGAACCAGTGCATTGATGCCGTCAACTATCTCATCGCTGACGCCGGTATGCTTTCCCGTGCAGCGGTTGAAGGGAAACTGGATACCCGTGCTGATGCCACGAAGCATCAGGGTGACTTTAGGAAGATCGTCGAAGGTGTGAATGCCACTCTTGATGCAGTTATCGGCCCCTTGAATGTCGCTGCCGATTATGTTGATCGTATCTCGAAAGGTGACATCCCCCCGAAGATCACTGATTCGTATAACGGTGACTTCAACGAGATCAAGAATAACCTGAACCAGTGCATTGATGCCGTCAACTGTCTCATCGCTGACGCCGGTATGCTCTCCCGTGCTGCGGTTGAAGGGAAACTGGATACCCGTGCTGATGCCACGAAGCATCAGGGTGACTTTAGGAAGATCGTCGAAGGTGTGAATGCCACGCTTGATGCGGTTATCGGTCCGGTGAAAGAGGCGATGCGGGTTGCTGAACGATATGCGAAGGCTGATTTTTCAACCCGTGTTGATGAGAACCTCCATGTTGCAGGAGATTTTGTCCTCTTTAAAAACTCATTAAATAATATCGGCATTTTTGTTCAAAGCGCGATTCAGGAGATACAGAGAATCTCGAATTTATATGCTTCAGGCAACTTTGCAGCGGAGTTTGATCGGAATCTGAAGATTGAAGGGGATCTTGCCCTCCTGAGAGATGCCCTTGATACGATCGGAATGAATGTCTCCGAAGTCCTCTCAGTTATCGCCCGTGAGATGAAACAACTCGCCCACCAGGCGGAGACGGCCGGGACAGGTATAGAGGATTTAAGCAGGGGAGCTGAGCTTATCGCCAAGAATGCAGATCAGACAAAGCAGAATGCCGAACGGAGTGAAGATGGAATCAATCAGGTCCTGCAGACCATGGAAGACCTTACCAGAACGATCTCCGAGGTATCGTCAAATGCTGAACGGGTTGCAGGTCTGAGTGTCCAGGCGAATGATCTCGCAAAGCAGGGAATTGGTGCGGCGGGGAAAGCAGATAAGGGAATGCAGAGCATTACCAAGACCAGTGAAGAGGTTGAGACGATCTTTGCAGAGATCAGGGCACAGATGCACGAGATCGTAAAGATCGTGGATCTCATCACTGACATTGCAAACCAGACCAATCTTCTCTCATTAAATGCAGCCATCGAAGCAGCCAGAGCCGGTGAGGCCGGAAAAGGATTTGCCGTGGTTGCAGCGGAGGTCAAGTCTCTTGCGCAACGGTCCAGGCAGTCTGCCGAACATATTGCTGACATGATCAGTGATCTGCAAAAGAAGAGTGATGCAGCATCCGGAGCGATGGCTGAAGCAGGAACGGCGGTTGCAGAAGGAAGTGCAGCACTTTCAGAGACTCTTGGCATATTCAATACCCTGACGACGTCGGTTGAGGATATTACCCGGAATATGGAGATGGTTGCTAGTGCAACAGAAGAACAGGCAGCATCATTTGAGGAGATTACTGCAAGTGTGAACGAGATGAGTCTGCTTGTGAAGGATACGGCAAAGGACGCCCTGAACTCATCTGCAACCAGTGAAGAGGCTCTTGCGGTTGTGGATCAGATAACAAATGTTATTAGCCAGATTAATGAAGTGGTCAAAACGATTGGCACCGAAATGGATAAGTTCACCTATAAGAATAAAAGCTGAATTAATTCTCAAATTTTTACTATGAGCGAACGTTATCATCAGTGGATATCATGAGCATAATGGATATAATTTCAAATATTCGGATAGGACCGCGTCTTCTTATCGGTTTTATCATAGTCATCCTCCTGATGGGCCTTGTTGGAGTGATTGGGTTTATCGGGATGAATTCTATCAGCATCGGGATGGATAAGGTCTATTCTGATGGAACAATACCGCTTCTTGAGGTATCAGAGATCGAAACCTCACTCAATTCAATTCGTGCACTGGTCTTTCGGATTGTCGCTATTCCTGCAGAACGGACCCAGGATTATGATCGGATTACGAGTGAGATACAAAAAATCGATGAAAAGATTGCACGTCTGAAAACAGTTTCATTATCGCCCGATGTACAGCAGAATCTTAAAAAATTCGAAGAACAATGGAATGCGTATAAATCGGCTGCGCAGGGAGTATTCTCATTATTATCAGAGGGAAAGACCAATGAGGCACTGGTTTCCATAGCAAATGGGGGAGAACACTCGAATGCACGCCGGGCTACCGTCGATACGTTCGACAAATTAAAATCCGGTATTCTCACCCATGCTGAACAGATTGCACAAGAGGGTCAGGCTGAAAAGGATCGGACCGTTCCGGTTATGATTATTCTGGGCTTCCTTGCGGTAATTATTGCCCTGGGATTTGCATTCGCGGTGACAAGAAGTATTACTCTGCCTCTACGGCAGGTCATGGACCAGTTTGACCAGATGAGCCAGGGAGTTGTTTCCGGTCGTCTGCATCTGGAACGAAAAGATGAAGTCGGAGAAATGGCCGGAATGTTTGACCGTTTTTCTGATTATCTTGAACACGACGTGGTCGGGACCATGCATCAGATTGCCGCAGGAGATCTCTCTGCAGATCTCACGATAAGAGGTGGGAATGATCAGATCACTCCCGCTCTTAAAGATACCCTTGCGTCACTAAAATCTGTAATAACTGAGTTAAAGATCTTGTCCGAACGGGCATCAGCAGGAGATCTTACCGTTCGTGGAAATCCCGGTGATTTGGCAGGTTCATATCGTGAGATCATTATAGGTTTTAATGCAACGCTTGAAGCACTCATTCATCCACTGAACGGTGCAATTCAGCTCTCAAAGAGTTATGCCGATTGTGATTTTACTGCCCGGTTCCCTCATGACATCCCGGTAATGGGTGATTTCCTTGCATTCAGGCAGGCCCTTGATGCCATTGGGAGCGAGGTCTCAAAAGCACTTGAGATTGTGACCAGGCAGATGCATGATCTCGCTGTTCATGCGACAAAAGCAACAGTTGGTATTGACGATGTCAGGCGTGGTGCAGGGATTATCGCTGATAATGCAGACCAGACTAAAACCAACGCAGAACAGAGTGAAGAAGGAATCTCCCAGGTGCTCCGGGCCATGGAGGATCTTACCAGTACCGTTGCATCGGTGTCTTCCAATGTCGAAGCAGTTGCCCGTGCCGGAGCTGAAGCCGATGAGCTGGCACGAAAAGGGGTTGATTCTGCAGCGAGTGCTGAAAATGGGATGATGAGTATCAAACGTTCATCTGACGAGGTCGAAGTTGTGATCCGGGATATCCAGTCTCAGATGAATGAGATTACCAAGATCATCGGGATTATCACCGACATCTCTGAACAGACCAACCTTCTTGCCCTGAATGCAGCAATCGAAGCTGCCCGGGCTGGCGATGCTGGACTAGGGTTTGCCGTTGTAGCCGGTGAAGTAAAGGCACTTGCGAACCAGACCGGTGAATCTGCACAGAAGATCGCAACCATGATCAGTAATCTTGAGTCACAGAGTATGAAGGCCGTCACCGCAATGGAACAGGCAGGTTCTGCTATCAACCAGGGTGAGAGAGCGGTTCAGGAGACCATATCGGCATTTACTGATCTTACTAAATCCGTGGCGGAGATCAGTCATAATATGACCAGTGTGGCCGGAGCAACAGAAGAACAGGCTGCTTCTTTTGAAGAGATTACCGCAAGTATTAACGAGATGAGCGGACTTGTCAAGAACACTGCAAAGGATGCTCTGAATTCGTCGGCCACTGCAGAGGAGGCCCTGACTGTGGTTGAGCAGATAACAACCATAATTAATGAGATTAATGAGGTTGTTTCGGTAACCAATGATGAGATGAAACGATTTAAGATATAAATCTTAACCGTCTTTTTCTTTTAATTATTTTTAAAATCCATCTTTCAAGTCGAAATGCCGGGAGGCAATCAGGTGCAATCGCGAACATATTTATTACCGGTATTCTCCCGATCACGATTGACAATCTTACCTCTGCTATAATATCGAACACGTTATAGCATTTCATCCTCAGCTTGAGGGTATGCCCGGATTTACCAAACCTGATATCCGGAAAGCAGATCTGTCACTTCATATCATCTCCTGTTTTGGCAATACAGGATACAAGGTATATGATGTGAGTCCGATACTTCTGGAGCGGGGTGAATTATAGGTTATCCAACTTCCCATTTATCGATATTTTTTGTTTCCGGGTTAAATGTAATTCCAATCTCGTAGATCTTTTTTTGATCGGAATAGTATTTTTCTGCATATCTCCTTTCTCTGATCTGGGTCAGAGGGCTTGTATCCCTGGAGGTATCAAGGCCTAGTACTTTAAATTCAAAAATCCATATCCCGGTTCTGGTTTTAACGGTGAGATCAATCCTTCCCTTATTTGTTGTGTCTTCAGGAGTAATCTCATACCCCAGACTGGCAAAGTAGGCATACAGGACAGTGGCATAAAATCCTTCAAATTTTTTTATCTGGGTTTTTCTGTACCAGTCATGGGGTATGGATGCAAAGAATGCATGTATGAGTGAACGTAATTTTTCTGTATCTCCAGACTCAAAAGCCGTCCTGATTAGGGGAAGTGGAACCTGTTTTTTCGAATCAAAAAGGAGTAGTATTTGTTTGTTAAATGCCTCCCTGACCTCTCTGTTTGGAAACCCCAGAGTATACCAGGTTCCTTCACTGGCATTGCTTACCCATGAGCGGATCGTAAGATATCCTGTCTGAAAGAGGAGCGTCTCTAACCGGATTGAATCGGTATCAAAGGATCCCAGTAACTCCTCACCGGCGATGAGATTTTCATATTCTGCAGGAAGACGTGGGGATTGTTTCCACAGATTTATGAGAAATGACGGGGTGCCAGTTTCAAACCAGTGGGCCTTATATATTCCCTGGTCAAAAAGCAGAAGAATGTCAAAGGGATTATAGACTGGCTGGCCTGTCCAGCTGTATCCGTTATACCACTCTTTGACCTCGTGCTTATGAAACTGGCAAAGCCATTCTGCAAATACGTTCTCCAGATCCTCTTCTGTATACCCACAGATTGCTGAATACCTGCGGTCAAGTGTGATATCTTTCAGGTTATTCAGTCCTGAGAATATTCCGGTTTTTGAGAACTTTGAGACACCTGTGAGCAGAACAAATTTCACATGGACATCAAGTGGTTTTATCGCTCCATAAAAATCTTTTAACAGATCCCTCATATCAGTGGCGAGGTATGAATCACCCAGATTATCCAGGATTGGTTTATCATATTCATCAACAAGTATAACAACCTGTGATTGTGTTTTTTCAGAAATTTGGGGGATGAGGGTGAGGAGCCGGTCACCGGGAGAACCATTTGAAGGCCCTATGGAGTACTTATGTTCCCAGCTATCCAGGATCCTGTGCAGGCGGTTTGTCAGGTCAGATTGACTCCGGAGTGTTCCTCCAGCAAAATCAATTCTGAGAACCGGATATATGTGTGAAAAATCCCACCCGGATTCCACTGCGTGAAGATACAGACCTGTGAAGAGATCACTCCTTCCGGAAAAAGCACACTCAAGGGTGTCAATGAAAAGACTTTTCCCGAATCTCCGTGGACGAGATAGAAAATAGTATTTTCCTTCCCGCACAAGAGACGCAATATATGGCGTTTTATCCACATATGCATATCCTCCGGTTCGAATCTCCTGGAACGACTGAATACCGATGGGAAGTTTTCTCTGAGTCATGTTATTGATGAGTATTTCATTCCGTTTTGATGATCGTACACTTATATGTTCTGGCTGTTAGAATTACCGGTGAAATACTCTGCGAAAAAAATATTTTTGACGCGCCTTATCACGAACCTATCCGAAACCTACCCTTGGGAACCGAGATAATGAATTGAGCTCCCATCCCTGGCACTCCCTTCTCGGTGATGGTCAAACCAGTAATCTGTAAAATCTCCCTGATAAGAAACAGTCCTAAACCGGTATCTGAACCGAACCCAATCTGGAAAATTTGCTCTTTCACATCATCTAAAATTCCACACCCATTATCCTGGTATATGATATTCAGATTATCCTATGATGATTCAACGTGAATAAAAATATGGGTGGCCCGGTCTCCATGCCTGATTGAATTGTCTTTTAGATGGTGACCTTCCCCATGATGTCTCTGCGGTAATGGTACCCGCATCCCGGCATATTTCACGGTAATACTCAAAAACCGGAATCCTTTCATTGAGGATAGTATCCACCAGCATCGGACGGTTGTCCCCGTACAGTGCTCGTGCATACATCCCGTCTCCCTTCCCGATTATCTCATCTCCCGAAATTCCGGTAAGGGCAGCCTGAGCCCGGTTCCAGGCTATTACTTCACCGCTCAGGTTAATGGTAAAGGGTGGACCCGGATCATGGTTCCTCCTTGTCCAGGTCATAACATGATCCGATGTATCCGGTAAATTCTCCCTTCAGATCATAGATGGGGGCGCCATAGTCGGCAATCCGGTGATATGAGCCATCATGGTGGCGGAGCCGGTATTGTATATAAAATGGGATTCTTTTATCAAATGAAGAGAGGTATTGTGATATGCACCGATCAAGATCATCCGGGTGAACTCCGGTTGCCCATCCGTCATCATATTCCTCTTCCAGAGTCCTCCCGGTAAATTTCAACCATGCTTTGTTGAAGTAATTACATTTTGCATCAGGCCCGGAGCGCCATATTGGATTAGGAAATTCATCCAGGATCTTCAGGTAATAATCCCGTGAGGCTGCAAGTGTGAATTCACTTTCCAGCAGGGCAGTGATATCACGTGCTGCTGCGAATACTCCCTGTATATTTCCGTTTTTATCCCGGTATACTGAAGCGTTGTATAGGACCGGAGTGCTATGACCATCTTTATGAATAATTTCAAGCGGATAATCCCTGACATACCCTTGTGAGAAAACACGTTCATATCCCTCCCTTGCTTTTTTGGGGTCTTTAAAGTATGCGCAGAAATCCGTTCCGATAAGGTTCTCCCTGGCATATCCGGTGACCATCTCGGTTGCATGATTGACATCCTGAATCTTTCCATCCTGACCGATGGTCACCAGAGGGTCAAGGGATGCCTCTATCAAATTTCGTGTGTAATTATGAGACTCTTCCAGTTTTTTCTGGAATTTTACGATCTCTGTGATATCACGTGCTGCTGCGAATACTCCCTGTATATTTCCGTTTTTATCCCGGTATACTGAAGCATTGTATAGGACCGGAGTGCTATGACCATCTTTATGGATAATTTCAAGCGGATAATCCCTGACATACCCTTGTAAGAAAACACGTTCATATCCCTCCCTTGCCATCACCGGGTCCGAAAAGTACGAGCAGAAGTCTGTTCCGATAAGTTTCTCGCGAGAAAATCCTGTTGCCATCTCGGTTGCGTGATTGACATCCTGAATCTTACCATCAGGACCGATGGTCACGAGTGGATCAAGGTTTACTTCAATGAGATTCCTGCTATAGACGCTGGCATCTTCAAGTTCCTGTCTGAATTTGGTTATGTCTGATATGTCCCGGGCTACTGTGGAGAAGAGCATCTCTTCTCCTTTGCCTTGCTTATGAGCGATGATTACTTGCGATACCGGGATGATGGTTCCATCCGTTGCGATAAGTCTGGTCAGTCCCTGCCATATCCCCTCCCTGATGGCAATACTCCGACCTTCAAGAATCTTTGTCCATTCATCAGAAGTCATGAAACTGGCATTATTATATCTGGTGATATCCTCGGTTTCAGGTATTTTCAGGATCTTTCTTCCTGCCTTATTCATATAGAGGAGATCTCCATGAATATCTGAAATTCTGACAATATCTGGAGTATTTTCTATTATGGCACGAAGCCTTTGATTATGCTCTTCAATCAATTTTGATTTGGTAATATCCCTGCCGATCCCCCGATACCCGGAGAACTGATGTTCATCATTAAACAGTGGTATGCCGGAAAATTCAATCCATACTTCTAATCCGTCAGATCGGGTCATAGGGAATGCAATCTGTTCAAATGGCGAACATTTAGCCCCTGAAAAATAGTGCTCGATATGATTCCGGTAATCCGGATTAATTTTACTCCAGATTTTTTTCCCGACTAATTCTTCGGGAGAATACCCCAGGATGGATGTTGCTTTTGGATTGATGTATACGATTGTTCCAAAGAGATCTGTTTCCCAGATTATGTCGGTGGTAATCTCAGTCAGGTTCCGGTATTTTTCTTCACTTCTTTTCAGTGCCAGTTCAAGTGACTTTCGCTCGTCAATCTCTTTCCTGAGTTGGGCCGTTATCTCACGAAGTTCAGATGTTTTCTCCTGGACATCCTGATTAAACTCTTTTTGGAGTCGCAGGTAGAGATTCTCTCTTTCACGCTCATCGGTGATATCTCTGCCATATCCGTGAAGTTCAGTCAGGATGCCCTGTTCTCTGACCGGATGAAATACCCAGGTCTGCCATCGCACAGATCCGTCATTCATCACGACCTGAATATCGCTGACTGTCGGTTCATTCAAAGACCAGTTTTTTAAAACATCCTCTTTGATTCGGGTAAAATCATCCTGGGTGGCTAGAGGGATGCCATTCGTGTGCAGAAGATCTGACGCCCGTGCATTGCAATAAGTGGCATACGATTCATTGACATACAGAACATCTCCCTCGGCGTTCAGATGAAGGATAAAGTTCGGCGTCTCGCGAGTCAGGTACTGGTAGGTTCTGATGTGGCTCTTCTCTTTTTTATGGGAGGGTGCATTGTTTGCCTGTTCGGCAAGGATAAGTGCAAGCCCCTGTGTCCCATCATCAAATATACAGGGAACAACGGTGAGATCAAATCCTCGTTTACGCCAGGATATCTCTTTATAAAGAGGGGGTGCGACTGCTCCATTCCGATATTCCTGTATGTATTTTTTTACAACAGGATTGGTAAATGCCGGATGAAATATTTCTGAAAATGGTTTTGATAATAATTCATTCTTATCTGATCCGGTCATTTCCCTGCAATAGCCTAAAACCTCCTTGACATACAACAGCTGGTCAAGACCGATGACACAGCCACGGGTAATCAGTGAAAGGGCATGGAATGGTATTCTCGTCGTTTTTTTGTAAAGCTTCACTTTTCCATAGGATCGCAGTTCAACCCTGCCCTGCATGTGAAGAATGGACAGATATTTTGCAACCAGGTTCCGGTTCATGTTGAGGGCAGATGATATCTCCCCGATACTGGCTCCCTGTGGAGCGTCGGATAATAATTCCAGGATACGTGAACTGGTTGCAATGTCACTCTCCTGGCTTGGCATATGTTTCTGGTTTTAATTCAGAGATAATAAGGAGAGCGATATGCATGGCATTATTGCCCGGCAAATAAGCCGTGTTATACTCAATCACAGTTTATACATATTTACTGAGTATTGGTGATATCGGATGACTTTTGATAGAGATGATTTAGGATTCTGTCAGAATGTTCTGAACGGGGTTGCAACGCCGGTTATTCAAATAAGTCCTGACAGGACAATTCAGATGATCAATGATGCCGCTCTTGAAATACTGGCTTTGACCCGTGAGCAGGCTGTTGGTCAGAAATGCCATGAATTATTCAGAACCGACGATTGTGATGGTGGGGAATGTGCTACCCTTCGGGCTATGAGGGAAAAGAGAAAGATTGAGAGTGAGACTGTTGCTCACATACGGGGAAAAGATATCCCCATCCATTACTATGCCTCTCCATTGTTCAATGATTCAGGTGAGGTCATTGGAGCAGTTGAATATTTTGAGAATCTCACTGAGATCAAGAAAAAGGAAGATGATTTAAGACGCGCCGGAAAGGAGATTCAGGGGGTACTCAATGGTGTTGCAACCCCGGTGATTGCCATTGATATGAGCCAGAAAATTACTTATATCAATAATGCAGGAGCAGACCTCTTTCAGAAAAAACCGGAAGATTTAATCGGGACAATTTGCCATACCCTGTTTCAAAATGATGTTTGTCAGGGTGGGAATTGTGCGACCATGCGAAGTATCCGGGAACGTCGGGTTATCACTGAAGAGACGGTTGCCCACATCGGTTCAAGGGATATTCCCATACTCATCACCGCAACCCCGATAGTAAATGATGAGGGGGTATGTACCGGTGCAGTAGAGTTTATTATTGATCTTACCTCTCAAAAAGCAGCAATCCAGGATGTTCTGACGCTCACCAGGGCCGCCGTAGAAGGTCGTTTAAATACCCGTGCAGATGCAAGCAAACATCAGGGTGATTTCCGGAAGATCGTAGAGGGTGTGAATGATACTCTGGATGCGGTTATCGTGCCGCTCAATGTTGCCGCCGGTTATGTCGATCGTATCTCGAAAGGTGATATTCCAGAAAAAATCACTGATACGTATTATGGTGATTTCAATACTATCAAGAATAATCTGAATCAATGTATCGACGCAGTCAACGCTCTGGTTGCCGATGCAAATATGCTAAGTAAGGCAGCTGTAGAAGGTCGTTTAAATACCCGTGCAGATACAAGCAAACATCAGGGTGATTTCCGGAAGATCGTAGAGGGTGTGAATGATACCCTGGATGCGGTTATTGGTCCCCTGAATGTGGCTGCCAGATATGTTGATGATATATCCAGAGGTGACATTCCTGCAAAGATTACTGATAACTATAATGGTGATTTCAACACCATCAAGAATAATCTGAATCAATGTATCGACGCAGTCAACGCTCTGGTTGCCGATGCAAATATGCTGAGTAAGGCAGCTGTAGAAGGTCGTTTAAATACCCGTGCAGATGCAAGCAAACATCAGGGTGATTTCCGGAAGATCGTAGAGGGTGTGAATGATACCCTGGATGCGGTTATTGGTCCCCTGAATGTGGCTGCCAGATATGTTGATGATATATCCAGAGGTGACATTCCGGCAAAGATTACTGATAACTATAATGGTGATTTCAACACCATCAAGAATAATCTGAACTCTTGTATCGACGCTGTCAACGCTCTGGTTGCCGATGCAAATATGCTGAGTAAGGCAGCTGTAGAAGGTCGTTTAAATACCCGTGCAGATACAAGCAAACATCAGGGTGATTTCCGGAAGATCGTAGAGGGTGTGAATGATACCCTGGATGCCGTCATCGGTCCATTACATGACATTTCTGCTGTCCTTAAAAGGATGGCTGTGAATGACTACTCACATGGCATAGAAAAGAAATATCTTGGTGATTTTGCACTTGTTGCATCTGATGTGAATGAAGTGAGGGACCGGGTTAATCATATCGCAAACTCCATAATTCAAATAAGCAACGGAGATCTTTCAGAGTATAATAATTTTGTAAAAGGTGGGAAGAGGTCTGATGAAGATATACTTGTTCCCGCATTTATTAAGGTGTATGAAACCCTTCAGGCATTACAAAATGAATTGATTCGGTTAACCGAAGCTTCAAAAGCGGGAAAATTATCTGAGCGTGGAAACCCGGATCAGTTCAAAGGAGCATATGCTGATGTCATCCGGGGTATGAATCAGATGCTCGATGAGATTCTTATCCCTATTGGAGAGGGTAACCGTATTCTCGAGCAGATTAGGGGTGGAAATCTCCGTGAAAAAGTAGAGATCGTTTGTCATGGTGATCATGAAAAGATGAAAAACGCGATAAATGGTGTTCATCTTTGGAGGGTGTTGCACCAATGATCAATATCATGCAGGATCACAAATGATCGATCTCTACCCCTTAAGCTATCAACCAAAATAGACTAATTGATGTATGAACCTGCATGTATCAATTCCCACTTTACATACTGTGTTTGCAAAAATATAGGAAAAACCTGAACCTCTTGACGGTTTTATAATATTCGTAGCAAATTCTTTAATTTTAACTATACCCTCAAATCTGATAAGTTTTTTTATATTATGCACTAATGCAGCTAAAAAGAATTCTCCCTCGCAATTCTCTTTCCCTTTTTGAGAGAAACTCCTAAACCTCATATTATGTTTCATATTACCAAAAACTGGTTCGACCATGTATTTTCGTTTTCGATATAACTCTCTACCAGTGGGGGATTTCACACGTACTTCCATAACTCGTTTACAAATTTCCTGAGTTGTTGCTTGTTTCTCTCTGTTCATAAAAGATTGCCAAACAAACGTCCCGATACTTTGCAATTCCGGAAATGTGATTATTTCTCCCATACAAATCGCCCGACATATCATTTCCATTCGTGAGATATACCCATCATTATCTGAATATTCTGGAATTTTTCTTTCTTTAGAAGGAGGGATGATGAGTTGAATGCCATAATCCAATTCTGCTAAAGAATTCGGGTATGAGAAATAACCTGCATCAGATAGTAGTATATTAGGCGAAATTGATGGATGAATACCCGTAAAAAGGTCTTCGAGTTCATTTAGCATAGGTATTAATAATTTTTTATCGTTTTGCTCATCTGATATCATTGCAGCGAGGATAAATTGATTTTCAGAAACGATAATCTGCCCATTATACCCTTGAATCCAGCCATTGGTGGTTGACATTATCTGACTTTCAGGATCAGTGAGATTTACTTTTGAATCTGAAGATGGCTCTTTTTTAGGCTCTAAAGGCTTTCTACCTCGTTTCTTTTTACCCGATTCTAATTCTTCTTTTTCGCGGTCCAGAATCTTTTCTTCTTGTTTTTTAGATTCGATATCATGTCGTTCAATTAATTTCTCTTTAGCCCGATTAAGAACTTCCTTTCGTTTTTCTTTTGTTGAAAGATGCTCAGGTAGTCGGTTAATCTCCATATCCTGAATATTTATATCATCGTTTTCTAACTCATCAATTTCCTGTGATTCATCAAAAAGCCGACCTAGCTCTGCTTCAAGGTATTTTAATTTTTTATTGGCTGATAAAGAGGCATTACAGCCAAATTTTGATCCATCGAGGGCTAGGACACCGATTCTTGCTATCCCGGATTCTACGATAATTTGAGATAATTGTTTAAAAAGGGATTTGATTTCTTTTGAATTATTCTTCTTGAAACGATAGATCGTTGTATGGTCAGGTGTAAGATTATTGGCGACGATCCGATATCCAATATCATAATGGCAGCACATCTCAATTTTTCTGCTAGATTTTTCTCCACGAATCATTGAATAAATTATTATTCCAAGCATTGAACGAGGATCAAAAAAGGCAGAACCGCGACCATCGTCACGATATTTATTAATAAATGGACTAATATCGAGAATCGAAAGAATTTCTAATATGCCATAAGTAATATCATTTTCAGATAGCCAGTCCATCGCATTGACAGGGAGTAAAAATTGTTGTTCATTACCATATCCTCTAATCATGTTATAGCGATGAGACATATAATATATTGATCTTAATAATATATATAATTAAGCTTTAATAATTTATATTAAGCTTTTTTTGTGTTTGTGCAACAGCCTCTTTGGCTTTCAGACTTAATTGTGTACGTGACAAAACTATCTGAGGGCGATATGACTGCAGATGTTCAAAAAGCCTCAGAAAAAGATCAAATTCATGAATATTTGATACAACTACGGGATAATATTAAAGCATTAGTGGAGGATGCAAATTTACTTTCCAAAGCAGCTGTAGAAGGTCGTTTAGATACCCGTGCAGATGCCTCCAAACATCAGGGCGATTTCCGGAAGATCGTTGAGGGTGTGAATGATACGCTAGACGCGGTTATTGGACCGCTCAATGTTGCTGCGAGATATGTTGATCGTATTTCCAAAGGAGATATTCCGGCAAAGATCACTGATAACTATAACGGTGATTTCAACACCATCAAGAATAATCTAAATGTCTGTATTGATGCTGTCAACGCTCTGGTCGATGATGCAAATATGCTTTCCAGGGCAGCACTTGATGGAAAACTTAAAACACGTGCAGATGCCTCCAAACATCAGGGTGATTTCCGCAAGATCGTACAAGGAGTCAATGAGACACTGGACAGTGTTATCGTCCCGGTGAACGAAGCCCTTCGCGTTTCCAAAGAATATGCAAATTCCAACTTTACTGCACGGGTGGATCCATCACTGAAGGTATCAGGTGACTGGGTAGAATTTAAAGACGCCCTGAACAATATCGGTATCCAGATATCGGCAGCTGTGGGTCTTATCAATAAACAACTTCTTGACCTTGCCTCCAATGCTGAAGAAGCGACCGCAAGTATTGAGGAGGTTTCAGCCGGAGCACAACAAATTGCAAAAAATGCCGGGGAAGTCAGTTCTAATGCAATACGGGGAGAAGATGGTATTCACCAGGTTCTCAAAGCTATGGAAGATCTCAATACCACCGTTGCTGAAGTATCCCGCCGTGCCGAGGAGGTATCATCCACCGCAACCGCAGCAAACGGGTATGCAAAGAACGGGGTTGAACTGGCACAAAAATCTGAGACGGCAATGGAGGAGATCAAGCGGTCATCGTCTGAAGTTGATCAGATAGTCAAAGACATCAATCAGCAGATGGATGAGATCGGTAAAATTGTAAGACTCATTTCAGATATCGCAAACCAGACCAACCTTCTTGCCCTGAACGCAGCTATTGAAGCAGCACGGGCCGGTGAAGCAGGACGAGGATTTGCGGTAGTTGCAGCTGAAGTCAAATCCCTTGCCCAGGATTCACGTCAGTCCGCCGAGAATATTGCAGATATGATCATGGCCCTCCAGACAAAAGCCAAAAAGGCGAATGATGCCATGGGTCATGCAGGAGAGACTGTTGCCATGGGAAGTTCTGCCCTTTCAGAAACGCTCGGGGCTTTTGAGCAGATTGCAGCATCCATTGATGACATCACCCGGAACGCAACCGATGTGGCATCATCATCAGAAGAACAGGCAGCATCAGTAGAAGAAGTAACCGCCAGTATTAATGAAGTAAGCGGGCTGGTTCAAAATACGGCAAAAGAGGCAGGAGATGCAGCAGCTGCAACCCAGGAAGCTTCGGCGTCTATTGACCAGATCAGTAAGATAGTTGCAAATGTGAATGAGATCGTGGAAATTGTCTCCAGTGAAATGGCGAAGTTTAAAATTTAGAGGGAATCATGGAAATTGCTGATCTAAAGATTCATACTGGCAAAAAGGAACAGGATGATGAAATCCAGGTTGTTGAGTTTATTATTGGAGAGGATAAATTTGCAGTGAATCTCTTTGATGTCCGGGAGATCGTTGAAGCCTCAAAAATTACCCCTCTCCCTCACGCTCCATCCCATATCAGAGGAATCATTGATCTTCGCGGTGAGATAACCACGATCATTGACCTTCGTCAGCTCCTTCAGATTGCAGCAGCAAAAGACAAGTCTTCTGCAGACCTCCGGTTTATTGTTATGGATGATACGGTCTCGTCACAAAAAACCGGAATTGTTGTGGATGAGGTTACTTCAGTTCTGACCGTGCCGGTCACGGACATTGATCAGGCTGCACGGGGTGGCACTGAAGAAGAGGGGCATATTCTTGGGATAATAAAGAAGGAAGTAGGTGAGCGGGGAGAGAGCAGAAAAGAACTGGTTATCTGGATTGATGTCCGTAAGTTGATATCAGATATGAATCAGTAATAATAATATATCTTAATTTCATAATTATTTCTGACTCCTGTTATTGAAATGACGGTCTTCCGGTTTTATGATGCTATATGGCTTGAATATGTACAGCACAATATAACGTATTTATCGACTTATGGACTACCTTTAATCAGGTTTATGCAATCTACTGATCTTACCATCAGTATTAATTCCTTCCAAAAAATGTTCTTTGGTCTCCCATATCAGCGATGGAATCGATTAGTCTCATCTGAATCCGGAGTTATATAATGGATAACTCAAGGCGCCAGATCCCTACCCCTCTCCCAGATGCTCCTGATCAGCATCCTCTCCAGAAAAAACCCGAATACACTGAAGATTACCAGAAACTCTATAACTCTCTTATCCTTCAAAATGCTGAAATCTCTGTTTTAAATGAGGAACTCATCGCTCAGCAGGATGAGCTGCGTCTCCAGTACCAGCAGCTTGCCCAGGCGGAGTATGAAATCCGTAAGCGTGAGGAACAACTGCGGTTTATTACCCGGCAGATTCCGGCAACTCTCTGGGTTGTTGACAGGGAGCTCAATTATCTTCTATCAGAAGGAAAGGGCCTATCCCTTATTGGTCTTACCCCCGGAGAAGTTGTCGGACAGAATCTTTATGATTTTTTTCACTCTTCAAAAGGGAATCACCCGGCAATAGAGGCGCATATCCGTGCATTACGCGGAGAAGAAGTAACATTTGAATATGATCATAACGGGGTAATCTTCCAGACCTCGCTCACCCCTATGACCGGACCGGATCAGATAATCAACGGCGTTATCGGGATTGCATATGATATCACAGAGCAGGTGAAAGCCGCTGAACGGATCAGGTTTGAACGGGAACGTGCACATCAGTATCTCAACGTTGCAGAGGTGATGATTCTGGCCTTTGACCGGCATGGCACAATCACTCTTATCAACCGGAGAGGGTGTGAGTTCCTGGGTCTTTCGCATGATGATATCATTGGAAAAAACTGGTTTGATCAGTTTCTTCCCCCCTCTGAATGGGCCCTGACACGGCAATTCTTCCATGAATTCTTCCAGGGCTGGTATGGAGATTGTTCACGGTTCAAAGGGGAAATTCTAACCAGTGACGGTTCACCCCGGTTCATCTCATGGTTTATGCATGCGATTCGCTCTCCTTCTGGCAAATGCATCGGAATTCTTGCTTCAGGGAAAGACATCACCCGGGAACGGCAGCTCGAAGATGAAAAAACTGCAGCAGTCAGACAGATAGAGAAGAATATTGCAAAACTAGCGGTTCTCAATGACCAGATCCGCAATCCTCTCAGTATCATCCTTACGCTGGCAAGTATGTCTGATGACGTGGAATTTGCAGAGAAGATCAGTGAGCAGGTTGCAAAGATAGATTCCATCGTGAATGATCTGGATCACCGGTGGATGGAGTCTGATAAGGTCCTCGAGTTTCTTCGAAAACATCATAATTTTAATACAGCGTCCATTACTGACGGGGAATCGAAGTAAACCCCCAGAGATATTGAAGGACTTTTTTTGAGCGAACGTTCAGAAAAGTGTACTTTTGCAACACTTTTATGATCCAAAAAGTGTACCATTCGTACAGAAAATGGAACGTAAAATCATCCCCTGTCTGGATGCATGGAAAGCTGATCCCCGGAGAAAGCCTATAATTATTCAGAGAGCACGGCAGGTTGGATGAATATTCTATTCTGATACCATACGATCGAAAAGTCTGATGCGATACGTCGAATTGTATAATCCTCCCTATGCGATTCGTGTTTCAACGAAAAATTTCGGATCAGATTCATCGATACGTTCTATTCTCCTGTATGCTCTCTTCTGTCTGAATTTGTAGTGGTATCGGAGGTACTTCTTCTATATCTCCATTTCCCCTTAGGGATATGTATTTCAAATCTGGACCCCTTTGTTTCCATTCCAGATTCGCATATGGTCAGGCTGTTTATCGAAAGCATCTCCCTCGCAAGAAAGAGACCTATTCCCGTATGTTTTCCATGGCCATATCTGAAAATTGCATCTTTCTCTACATCCGGAATTCCTACACCGTCATCTTCGCAGTAAATTATCAGACCTCCCTCACGCTCCTGGGTGTAAAACCAGACTTTTGTCAGGTTCTGTCCATGTCGAATAGCATTTTCATACAGGGCCTTGAAAACTTTTTGAATCATCGGATCTGTAAAAACCTCAATGTTCTCCGGAACAGAATTTTCAAAAAGGATATCCCCTGCCGCAACTTCTTCCCGAATCGAGTCTATGATCCGGTGGAGGACCATCCACAAACTCTGTGAGGAGGCAAAATTATCGTACTCCTTGGTAAACTGTAATACTCTCTCAATCCTTCGCAGTCCTTCCTCAGATCTCTTGATAAGTGAGTAGATCTCCGTAAGGTCGTTGGTATCAAGGGCAAGGTCATGCATGAGATGCATTGCCGTCAGCTCATTAAAGATGTCATGTCGGTTGATCTGGGTGAGGAGCAGTAACTTCTGTGTGGAGTCTTTCAGTTTAGTCTCCATCTCCTTCCGTTCGGTAATATCCTGGTTGACCCCGAAGAGCCTGGTAATCTCTCCTGCATCATCCCGGTCAGTCTTCAGCCAGGTGGTCACCCAGAAGGTGCTGTTATCCGGACGGCGTAGCTCTCCCTCGATTATCATCTCGAATTCGGGATCAGATGATTCTGCTGCCTTTTGTATTATCTCACGTACCTGACTGGCATATGCCGGGACGATGAACCTATCTGCAAACTCATCAGCTGACATCTGGTAACCACCAGCCTCTGCAGCCGTTATCTTGAGCATGGAATAAAACAAGTCATTAAAAGTAAACATCCCGGTCTTCAGATCATACTCCCATGCTGCCATTTTTGCAATCTTCATCGCTTCTGATAGTGAACGGGAGAGAACGAACAGTTCATGTTCTGCCTGTTTTCGCTCCGTCATATCTTCATAAATTGCGACCATCTCTCCTGATGGAAGTTTGTAGACATAATTTTCCCTCCATCCGGTCACCCGGTTGTCCTTGTAAAATGAGATCGGAAATTTTTCAGGGATTCCAGTCTCGTATACTCGCTGAAAAACCTCAAAAAGACCAAAATCCCTGACCCCGGGGAATACTTCCAGAACACTTCTCCCAATAATGTCTGTTCTTTCTATTTTCTCAATCTGTTCACCTGCACGATTAAAGTCTGTAAAGATGAAATCAGTTCCGTTATCTACCGGCCGATAAATGGCTACTGCAACAGGCAGATTATTGAAGAGTTCATAAAACCTGGTTTCACTCTCAATAAGTGCCTTTTCTGCCCTCTTTTGTTCGGTAATGTCGGTAAGCATCGCAAAAGAGCCGTTGAACGTTCCATCTGCATTTACCAGAGCGGTTGCTGATACATGCAGCCAGATCCGGGATCCATCCTTTTTCACAAACTCCTGTTCATACCGCTCATTCTCTCCATGCATCCGGTGGATCATCCTTTGTGCATGATGATCAAGTTCCTCTGGTGGCATAAATGATGTGACATTTTTCCCCAGCATCTCTTCAGGAGTAAACCCGAGCATCTCTGCCATCCGTGGATTTACATATACCGTATTCTTCTGTCGATCCATCTGCCAGATGCCCTCTTGTGCAGTATCAACTATTCTCCGGTACTGCTCCTCCCGAAGAGTCAGCTCTTCCCTGATTGCATGCTGCTTCGTAATATCCAGGGAAAGGGAGAGCACTGCCTGCTCGTCATCCTGGGAAAACCTGAAAGGAATCAGCCGGTTATAAAAGTATTTGAGCTCCCCCTGCATCATTACCGGAACCTCACCGGCAAACGGAATGCCGGTATCAATGGTTGTCCGGTAATTCTGAATCAACTCTTCTGCTTTCTCTTCAGATACAAAATCCCTGATGTTCTTTCCGATTACAAACGATGGATCCTTACCTGAAAGATTCCTTGCTGCGGTGGCATTTGCATAGATGAATGTCCCGTCCCGGTCAATGACAGACATTGTCTCCTGTATTGCATTGACAAGAGTCCTGAATCGTTCCTCACTTTCTTTGATCTCTTCTTCTTTGTGCTTCTTCTCTGTTATGTCTGTAGCAATTTCCAGTCGCACAAGTCTTCCGTCCGTCCACCTGATAGCCCGGTCCCGGCAGTCAAACCACCTTCCGGTTCTGGTATTATAATATTCCCACCGGTACACACCTGTTGGCCCTTTTTCATCAACGAGGAGATGGTTTGTGCAGAACTGGCAGGGACCATCTGCATTATTCTGGAAATAGGTGTAACATTTCTGGCCCAGGATATTTCCAAATATATAACGACCCTGTTTATTCAGGTAGAGGATTTCATACGTCTCCATATCTGCTACATAAATCAGGGCATCAATACTGTCCAAGATGGTATAGAGTTGTGCCTGGAGCTCTTCGATAAAGAGTTCATATCTGCCGGATGGGCTAAAACCCGATTTTTCACCGTTCTGATGGATATCTGGTAATACATCCGGGTATTTGTTGATGTCAAATCCGGTCTTTTCGAAATCATGCTTCTTCAGGAAGTTCAGAATCTTTTCTGATTTTATCCACTCCCGGTCAAGACTATTTACCATCTCATCTATCCTGCTTATCTCTGCAAGAATGAGGTCTGCAGTCTGTGTATCCGCAGCCATTTCAGTGAATGTTGCGATGATGGTGAGGGGATTTCTGATACCGTCATTGAGTATGGCCAGTTTTGCAATATTTTCCTGTATCTGGGCAGCAGCCTCATCTTTTTCCCGCTCTAGCTGCCGTTCTGCGGTAATATCCCTGCCCTGAGCGATAGTTGCACGGGGTGTCATCCCATCAGGATCATAAATGGTTGCCGAGTTCCACAGGACTGTCTTTATCTCACCATCTTTATTTAAAAGAGGAATTTCTGCGGTCTCCCACCTGACCCCTTCAAGGGTTGTCTGGATGAGCCGCATCGAGCGTTCTGCCTCATCAGGAGGGAAGAGGGTCTCGAGCTTTTTTCCCACGATCTCATTTGCAGGTTTCCCAATAAGAAGTTCGAATGCGTGATTTATTCGCGTAATGGTGAATGAGGGATCCCAGACAATAATGGGCACATTTGCATGATTAATAAGATTTTCAAGAAAGCTGTTCGTCTCTTTGAGCTGTATCTCCTGTTTCTTCCGCTCGGTTACATCCTGAATCAGAGTTGCAAACTGGCCCTTGACCGGGGAGTATGCAGTGACCTCGTAATATTTTCCGAGTTCATGACTGAAATTCTCGAAATGCACTGTCTTTCCGGTACGTGCTACTTTTCCGTATGTTTCAATCCAATATGACTCCACACCGGGCAGGACTTCAGTTACCCGCTTTCCGATGATATCTTTGGCTGAAAGTCCGGTAATCTTCTCAAATGCCGGGTTTATTTCAAGGAACCGGTAATCAACCGGAACATCTTCTTCGTTCCAGATAATTTCATGCAGAGCAATACCTGCTTCGCTGGTGTTGAATAAAAGGCGATATTTTTGCTCACGTTCTTCAATCTCTGCCTGTGCCGAGAGGATCTCTTCAAGTTGCTGCTTCAGCTCCTCTTCGGTTGATGAAAGTTCTTCAAAAGTTGCCTGAAGTTCCTCATTCTTCCGTACAATTTCATGCTCTGATCGTTTTTTATCGGTAATATCCGAGGTATATCCGATATAACAGGTATCAGAAATTCTGACTGCCTTTACTTCCCAGTATCTGATCTCTTTAGACTTCGTAACATACCGGCAGTCTCCTACCGCAGATCCGGTCTCCTTGACCTGTGCGAAGTGTCTATATGCAAATTCCCGGTCATCAGGGTAGACGAACTGTATGAGGTTTTTTCCGATGAGCTCATCTCTGGTATACCCGGTCATGGTGCAGGCAGCATCATTCACAAAGAGATATCTGCCCTGGTCGTCGGCAACAAAGATACCTATTGGTGCGTTTGAAAAAAAAGCCTCATAGGGTATCTCCTCAAATCCAGGAATCGATTGGTCTGACCCAGGATCAGTCATCCTCTCTCCTCCGGTCTCTGATCTGTTCCAAGACGGAACATCCCTTTTGGAACTCGGATCTCAAATCTGGCCCCCTCCCCATCTGTGCCGGTTTCGGTGATGGTCATGCCGGTGATGGAGAGGATCTCTGCTGAAAGAAAGAGTCCGAATCCGGTATTACACCCGACGCCTCTCTCCATGATCTGATCTTTCATCTCCGGGGCAACACCCGCTCCGTCATCCTCAATAATCCATATCAGATCTTCACCGTCCGTTCGGTAATATCCGAATATCTTCGAGAGCTTGGCGCCACCATACCGAAGGGCGTTATCAATCAGGTTGTATATGACCTTCTCCAGCATGGGATCAGCAAAGATCTCTATCCCTGACAGATGTTCTTCAACCGTTATCCTCCCTGTATCAAATTGATCGGATGCTTTCTGAAAACAGCGGGAAAGATCCTGCCAGATTGCCTTTTGCAGTCCCAGAACCTGATAATCATGGGTAAATTTGATCTGTTTTTGAATAGTCAGTGCGTATGCCTCAATCCGGTGGAGGTTTTCTCTGACAACAGGCGAGAGATCTGATCGTGGAATACTATCAAGGAAGAGGAGAAGACCCCCAAGTGAATTTAAGATATCGTGTCTGGTGATACTGGATAGAAGCTGAAGTTTCCGGTTCGCTTCGATTATTGACTTTTCGCTCCGTTTCCGTTCAGTGATATCCCGGCAGATGGAAAGGACCACCCGTGATCCATGAAGCTCGAAGAGATGTGCTGAAACCTCGACCGGAAAGATAGAGCCGTCTTTCCTGACATGGGTGCCTTCAAATAAGGCATGTCCTTCACTGATAAGCTGCCTGGTGATATCCGGAGCAGCCTCTTTGTCAGATAGGGTATTAATATCAAACACCGCTTTCTCAAGGAGTTCCTCATGTGAATACCCAAGAGCCCTGCAAGCTGCATCATTGACCTCAATGAATCGCCCATGGGAGTTATCATCATGCAGTTCATGGAGGAAAATGGCATCTGATGCATTGTTGAAGAGCTGGCGAAACCGTTCCTCACTCTCCCTGAGTGCCTCTTCAGCCTTTTTCTGACTGGTGATATCATGAAGGAGTTCAACAATAAGCTCTGGCTTTCCCTGATCGTTGAGGATAGGATTACTGGTGCATTCAAGGAACTTTCCAATTTCAGGGCTATATCTCTGAATTGTATATAACTGTCCTCGTGCAATAGCTTCACTGGTCGCACAAGGAACACAGGGGGTATCCCTGCCGATGAGTTCATAGCATTTCTTTCCCACAACTTCAGAAGCGGATAGACCAAGAGCCTCATACCCTGCTTTATTATACCTGACAACCGAATGGTTAGGAAGCTGCAGGCCCACGATATCATGGATGCCATTAAGCATACCCTCAATGATATTATTTGCCTGAATGAGTTCCTGTTCTGCCATTTTTTTATCAGTAATATCAATGAAAGATGCCATAATGGCCTGAGGGGTGCCTGATTCATCCAGTATGGAATGGGCTGAAACTAAGAGGATCGCATGAGAACCATCTGTCCGTTCAGCTTCCATCTCTCCCTGCCATTGTTTTGCAGTTTTGATTGCCTCGATAACTTCTGCAGCCTGGTCATGGTTCTTCCAGAATGTAATCGCACTCTTTCCGATCACCTCATCTCGATGATGATAATTCCAGATTGACAAAAAAGCAGGGTTTACATAAGTCAGTATTCCTGAGAGGTCTGCGATAGCAATCCCGTTCATCGATGATTCAATTGCATAATTCTTAAGAAATAAAGCCTCCCTGGTCTCTCTTTGATGTATAATCCCCCATAATTCATTTCCAAAGGCAATGAGTGCCTGACTGTCGTCCTCATTATATGGACGGGTTTTATTTGCTACCGCCAGAAGAGCAACGATCCTATCCCCGTCAAAAACCGGAACCTCCAAAAACCTGGTGATAGGAACATGGCCTTTTACAAATCTTTTTTTACCGGAGTCTAGGTCCTGAAATGAATTCAGGATAAGAGGCTTTCGCGTTCTCAGCACATCCCCCCAGATTCCTGAATCCGCAACCTGGAAATTCTTCTTCTGTTCCTGTACCCTGCAAGTCTCTATAACCGAAGGTGACCAGGCATGGATGGTGACTTCGGTCTCATCAGGATTAACAAGACCAATAAATGAGAACTGACTCTGAGTAATCTTCAGACATGCATTTATTGCATAATCCAGAAGCTCTGCACGTGATGGAGCATTCAACCGGTTCAGTTCAAGGAAGGCTGATATCCGCTCTGCATGGAGGGTAACCTGTTCTTTTATTGCCCGAAGTCCGGTAATGTCTGATAATATCGAATAAACTTGAAAGGGTTTCTCATCTCCATTCCGAAACAGGGGTGTGGCATCCACGTGAATCCATCGGCATTCATCATCATCCGAATGGCAGATACCCATAATGGTATCGGCAATCACCTTTCCCGTGTGCAGGGCCTGTGTTGATGGCTGCTTCTCTACCGGAAACGGAGAGTTGTCTTCCTGAATCATGTGTAGGGATAACTCATCCCATCGCTTTCCGGTAAGTTGATCCAGAGGGATCCCAAGGATTCTTTCTGCTGCAGGGTTTGCTTCGATGATTGTACCGTCCCTGTCCTGGTATATCACTCCCTGCCCCATCGTTTCAAAGAGTATCCGGTGTCTGGTATCCTGTTCATGAACTGCTCGTGCCGATCGTGTACTGCATACTGCGGTTCTCACCTTTTGGGCCAGTTCTGCAAACTGGGATCGAATTTCACCGCCTTTCTGAACATAACCGTCTGCACCGCGTTCAAATGCCTCAATAACAACCTCCTCCCTCCCCTTTCCGGTGAAGATAATAAATGGGGTATCATCCCCGCGTTCCCTGATAGCCTTGAGGAGATCCAGTCCGCTCATAGATTCCATCTCATAATCAGCAATGATGGCATCGTACTCGTTTTCTGAAAGTCTGGCAAGGGCGGAGGATCCTGATACTGCAATATCAACATCAAAAGAGAAACATGTCTTCAGATACTCACGGGTAGCATGCAGAACCACATCCTCGTCATCAACAAGGAGTATTTTTAAAATATCTGATGAGGTGCGTGAGGAGGTATGCATATATTTCGTGACCGTGGGATAATTGATGAGGTTTATGTCCTGTTATAATAAGGAATTTTCGTAGTGCACTGTATAATCCTGTGAGGTCGCTTCAATTGCGGCCTGATTACTTAAATCCGGTTGATTCAGGATTTATTTACCTGCCTCTGGTATGTCCATTTTCCCTGTATGCCAACCGACAGGGGTAAGTTTATGAATGAATAAACCAAGTATCAGGAGAGGATATATCATGGCAACCTATAGTGTTGAGGCCCAGGCAGCCTTTGATGAGGAAGGACCTGCAATACAGGCTCCCGTTCAGACAACGTCACGGATCAGGACAAAGGGGGCAGGGACCATCCAGGTCGTTGAATTCATCCTTGGTAATGAACTCTTTGCAATTGATCTCTTTGATACCAGGGAGGTGATCACCCAGACCGAAGTAACTCCGCTCCCAAACACCCCTCCTTATCTAAAGGGTATCATAGACCTTCGGGGAATGATAACCACCATCATTGACCTGAAAGATCTCATGCATATCACCACCGAATCATCGGGGAAGAAAAAATCCCGGATCATCGTGCTTGATCGTTCGATAACAGAAAAGCCAATCGGCATCCTCGTGGATGATGTCTTCTCTGTTACAACTTATGGCAATGAAGATATCGACAAGGAGAATACATCATCGCAGAAGACTCACCGGGACATTCTGGGTGTCATCAGGAAGAAGACAAAAACAACCGGTGAGAAGGATAAAAGCGGACTGGTTGTCTGGCTTGATATCAGGACCATGATCGAAAAAATCGCCGCTGAGCTCTGATCCCGTGTCCGGATCTCCCTCGTAAATATCCTTTTATGTGGGGGAAATTTTTATTTGCCTATCATAATTCCCTGTTTTTGTTTTATTGCATGGCATTACTGACGTGCATATCTGAATGGCATATCCTTATCAATATACTCTCTAAATGGAAATTACCTCAAGTACTATCCCATAAATGATGAACATTCAATGCATAGGTCAGTTCTTTACCGGACAAGAGAATCGCCGTATGGATCTGATATGTATCATCTGAATATTCTGGTTGCAGGCCAAAGACCGGGAAAGGTAAAAGGGAGTCTTAAATGTGTGTGTGACGAGCGTCTTGGGGTATTTTTACCGGTCTTTGTTTTTAGGACAGGATACACATGTCAACAGAGGGAACGTCAGCTTTTGAACGAATGTATGCGACAATCGATCCCTTGATTGAATCAGTTTTTTGTGCTGCTGATGAATGTCAGATAAGGGGTGAGTATGAGATCGCAATCAGGCTTTACAAAGAGATTATTGAAAAAGAGCCGAATAATGGGCGGGCATTTCAAAAGGTTGCAGATTGCCTGGATCATATGGGAAACCATGCAGATGCACTGGTCTGGTATGATAAGGCACTCGAATCTGATCCGAACAATGCAGAAGTTTGGTACAATAAAGGAATGACTCTTCGAAAGACCGGGTACCAGGAAGAGGGGCTTTCATGCATTCAAAAAGGGATCTCCCTTGCCATGAGTGCTCCTTCCCCCCGGTACCGGGTATAGTACGAGATCATTCTACTTTTTTTGTACTCTTCACACTCTCACTCTCGTCCGAAAAATATTACATGTAATTCTGCAATGCATGGCAGAATTGAAATGCAAATGCTTATCCATCAGGGATAGATATTATTAGTCAGCCTCCAGTTCAGTCCTGATCGGATATCAGTGTACATATTCTCATGGGGGCATGTACAGATGAATATGTGCATGGAAACAGGAAAGAGGGCCTGTTTCACTCCAATCAGTACGTAGTACCACGAGCTTTGTCGTGATATGTTCCAAAGAATGCAGGAAACTGAAATGATCGCTCATGGAAAACAAACCGGATCTCCGTCTTTTTCTTCACCAAAACCACGCACATCTTCAACCGGATATCCGGATCTGTCATCCGTAAAACCGGATTATGCATGTTTTTCACCAGGATCTTTGAAACCCTGGCACTGGTCTTTGGAAACTCGGGATATATAGGTCGATAGGGCTTTCCTATCACGGTATGTGCAGCCGTGA